>JBECLA010000103.1:0-37803 GCA_040235565.1 Thiohalomonadales bacterium
CTTTACCTCAGCTGAGGTACGAACCGAGAACTGCCCCGCCGGGGCGACCACGCGTTGACAAAGATTGCCAAAGATGTCCGTATATTCCTGGACGGGAACACTGGGCGATAAGGTGTAGCTCTCGCGCGTTATCCATTGCTCAATACCACTGCGGGGGCGCAGCATAAGGATCAACGGCGTGGCGTCGTCGAATACGAGTTCGAGATTACACGTTGTCCGCATCCACATTATGCGCTTGCCTCATCTGACTCAAAGATGGCGTAATAATAGGCCAGGGATCCAGCAGAGCCTGCACAGGCACACAGGTTCAAAATGATCGTTTCATTTATCCTGTTGAAACGTTCGCTAGACACCCTGTCGTAACGATACTACCGGTGGTTGAGTAAGGACGGTGCGGGTGCCCAACACCCCAGCCAGCCCCACAATGGCGACCCCAACGCCGATTCTGGCGATACCGATCATCGGGTTGAATTGATACGGAAAGTGAAATATCTGTGCCGCCAACACCCATGCTAATGCCGTCGCGGCCAGTCCCGCAAGTAAGCCGGCCAGGGCACCGAGGGTAATAAACTCGGCAATCAGCCCGCGCAGTAACACCGGTCTGCGCGCCCCCAGGGTGCGTAACACGGCACTTTCGAAGCGGCGTTCATCCTGGTTGGCCTGAATCGCCGCGTATAACACCGCCAGGCCGGCCAGCAAGGTAAACAGGAAAATAAATTCCACCGCCAGCACAACACGATCCATGATGCTGCGCACGCGGTCCATGATCGCCGCAACATCGATCACCGTGACGTTGGGAAAGCGCTTGACCAGATCACTTAATTGACGTTTTTGTGCGGCATCAAGATACAGACTCGTCACCCAACTGGCCGGATCCTGTTCCAGCACGCCGGGGGGCACCACGGTAAAGAAATTGATATTGAAGGTGTCCCAGTCAACTTCGCGCAGGTTGCTGATCCGGAACTGGCGCAACGTACCGTTGATATCGAAACTCACCGTGTCGTTGAGTTTAATGCGCAAGGTGTCCGCCAGTTTGGCTTCCAGCGAGAGCAGGCCCTGGCCGTAATCCGTTTTGTCCCACCACTTGCCAGCCACAATGGTATTGTCGACTTGCGGAGTGGCGGCCCAGGACAGATTGAATTCGCGTGTCACCATGTGCCTGGCGCGATCGCTTTCGTAATCGTCGGTGCTGACGGTGCGATCGTTAATCTGCATCAAGCGCGCGCGCACCATGGGATAGAGTTGCGGCTTGCTAACGCCCTGCTGATCGAAGAATTTCTGAATCTCCGTTACCTGATCCGGCTGGACGTTGATCAGAAAATGATTCGGCGCATCCGGCGGCAGGCTGCGACGCCAGTCATTCAACAAATCATTGCGCACGGTGGACAGCAGTAACAGCACCATGATGCCGAGCCCGAAGGCCACGATCTGGATCACGCTGCTGCCGGGACGCCGCGCAATGTTTGCCAGGCCAAAGCGCCAGGCCACGCCGACGCGCTGGCGCAAGCGGTTCATGAGTTTAATCAACCCATAGGCTCCCAGCGCCAACAGCAATACGGTCACCAGCATGCCGAGCATGACATAGCTCACTAATCGCAGTTCACCGATTTGCCAGTACAGCAGTACGCCCATGCTGAGCAACACACCGAGATACACCAGCCCGGCCCGCACCGGTGCGCCGGTTTGATCGCGACGCAAAACACGCAATGGCGGCACATTCTTTAACGCCAGTAACGGCGGCAAGGCAAACCCCAGCAACAGGATCACGCCGGTGGCATAGCCGAGGATCAGGGGGCGCAAGGACGGCGCGGGCAAGCTAATGAGCAACAGTTGATCCAGGATGCGGGTGATCCCCAGTTGAGTCAGTAACCCCAGGACACAGCCGACACTGCTGGCCAGCAGCGCGAGCCACAGCATTTCCAGGCTGAACATGCGTATGATGTTGCGCTGGGTCGCCCCCAGACAGCGCAACATGGCACTGGTATCGAGATGCCGTTGGGCAAACCGCCGCGCGGCGGTGGCCACCGCCACCCCGGCAAGCAACACGCTGATCAGGGCGGCCAGACCGAGAAAGCGTTGCGCCCGTTCCAGGGCGGCCCGCAGTTCCGGCCGGCCCTCTTTGACACTCAGCAACCGTTCCCCCGGTTGCAGTTGTTGCCTGAGGTAACGCCGGTAGTCGTTGATCGCGTTGGCGGGTCCGCCGAGTAACAGCCGATGATTCACCAGCGCGCCGGTAGTGATCAAGCGGGTGGCGGCAACATCGTCCGCATGCATCAACACCCGCGGTGCGACACTGAACATGTCCCCGCCGCGGTCCGGTTCATACACCAGCACCTGACTGATGCGAAACGGCATGGCCCCGAGTTGCAGCGTATCGCCAACGTTCAGTTGCAGGGTTTGTAACAGGCGGGGTTCCACCCACACTTCGCCGCGGGCCGGGATGGTCTGCGTGGCCCGGTCTTCGCCATAGGGTGCATCGGCAATGCGAAGTGCCCCCCGGATGGGATAGTGATCGGTCACGGCTTTGACTTCCGCCAGTTGCGGCCGGTCGTGGGCCACCGCCACGCTGCGAAACTGGGTGGTCTGCGCCTGGGTTAAACCGCGTTGCTCGGCGGCCTGGATATAGTCGCGCTTGATCTGACGCGAGGAACTGATCACCAGATCGGCGGCGATCAGCTCGGCGGCCTGTTGATTCAGGCCGCGTTCGACCCGATCGATAAAGAAACTCACCGCGGTGACACTGGTGACCGCGATGATCAGTGCAATGGCGAGGATGCGCAGTTCACCACCGCGCCAGTCCCGCCACAACATGCGCCAGGAAAAGGCCAGACTGGTTTGCGACTGGATCCGGATAATGGGGGGATCGGCGTTGGCCATGTTCAGCAGCCCACGTCGCTGATTACTTCGCCGGGATTGACCAGACGTCCGCCATCCAGGTGCAGGCGCCGGTCACAATGTTCGGCAAGGGATTCGTCGTGGGTGGCCATGATCAGGGTGGTACCCTGCTCCCGGTTCAGCGCAAACAACAGGTCGATAATCCGTTTCCCGGTTTGTTGATCCAGGTTGCCGGTGGGTTCATCCGCGAACAGCAGTTGCGGCTGGGCGGCAAAGGCCCGGGCAATGGCGCAACGTTGTTGTTCGCCACCGGAAAGTTGGTTGGGGTAATGCGTGAGGCGATCACCAAGCCCGACCCGATCGAGCAAGTCGCTTGCCAGCCCACGGGGATTTGCCGCGCCGCCCAGTTCCAGCGGCAACATGACATTCTCCAGGGCGGTGAGCCCGGTCAGCAACTGAAAGTTCTGAAACACAAAGCCGATGGTTTCGGCACGCAACAGGGCGCGCCCGTCTTCACCCAGGGCGCCCAGGTCCTGGCCCGCAATGATGACCTGCCCGGCGGTGGGAACATCCAGCCCGGCCAGCAGTCCCAGCAGTGTGGTCTTGCCGGAACCGGAAGCGCCCAGCACCGCCACCGAGGTGCCGGTGGGAATGCTAAAGTTGATATCATCGAGGATGGTTAACGGGCCTTCGCTGGTGGTGACCCGCTTTCCCAGTTGAATGGCCTGAACAAACGCTGATTGTTGCGAACCCATGCTGAAAAAACTCCTGTTCCTTCCCCTGCTGTGGTGGGCTGTGACACTCCCGGCCGCGGAGGTTTCGACGCCGGCCACCATCCTGGTCCTCGGTGACAGTATCAGTGCCGCCTATGGTATCAATACTAATGAGGGCTGGGTCGCACTATTGCAACAGCGCCTCAACCAAAAAGGCTTTAACTATCGTGTGGTTAATGCCAGTGTCAGTGGTGATACCACCCGCACCGGGCTCAATCGCCTGGCCGCTGCGCTGCAACAGCATCACCCCGCCATCGTGATCGTCGCACTGGGTGGTAACGATGGCTTGCGCGGCTTACCGTTCAGTGAAATCGAAACCAGCCTCACCGGGATCATTCAACAATCTCAGCAGCACGGGGCGCAGGTGCTCCTGGCCGGCGTCAGGCTGCCGCCGAATTACGGGGCGTTTTATAACAGCCGCTTTGCGTCCCTGTTTCAACAATTGAGCGAGACCTATCAGGTGGCGCTGGTGCCGAAACTGCTCGACCGGGTATCCGATCACCGCGAGCTGATGCAGGCAGACGGGATCCACCCGACCGCTGCAGCGCAGCCGCAGATCCTCGACAATGTCTGGCCGCATTTGCAGCCAGTCCTGGCGACTCAACAGGCCTCGCATTGAGAACTTGCTTCACGCTGCCCCTCTGCGGCCAGCTCGTGAAACAACTTAACGTACTTGTCGACGCGTTGATTGAAATGCCGGCGCTGTTTATCGGTCAGGGTATGGGCGACATCGACGATCAGGCGGGAAATGACCTGTCGATTGTGTTCCAGCATGTGCTTGTAGGTGGCGCTGCGTAACGACTCCGGGTCCACGAACAGGGTTTGCATTGCCAGACGCAGACTGTTGCCCGCCTGCTGCGTTTCCAGGACGCGTTTTAACTGCCGTTGCCAGCGTAAGCGCATTTGCAGCGATTGCTTCGCGATGGGTTGCAATTCCCGCGCGGCGGTCTGAATCCATTGCCGTTGTGATTCAGTGAGGGAACCCAGCCAGCTCTCGAAGCTGTCTTCCAGGCGTTCGGTGTAGTTGTCGCGTTGCTGCTGGCGCGTGACCTTGATATAGCGGTCCTCGTAGTCGGCGTTTTTGGCGGCGAAACTTTCAAACAGTT
This sequence comes from Thiohalomonadales bacterium, assembly GCA_040235565.1. Lineage (GTDB taxonomy): Bacteria > Pseudomonadota > Gammaproteobacteria > UBA6429 > Thiohalophilaceae > JAHEIJ01. The sequence continues at coordinate 4,715 of JBECLA010000103.1, forward strand.
CGGCCTGTTGTGTCGGACTCAGGCCGGGTAACAGCACCGCCATGTCATCGGCAAAGCGCATCATCAAGGCCCGCCAGTAGAGCAACAATTCCAGGGTATGTTGCTCGACCTGTGCCTCGGTCAGACCGTGTTGCACATCGTATTTCACGCTGTGCAACCAGATGGCATACACCGGCAATTGCGTGGTGCGATGCCATGCCAGGGTTTTGGCCAAACGTTGTTTCAGCGCGATTTGCTGGGCACTGTCTAACTCGACATACCGTTCCAGGTAGTTGCCAAGCACCCAGTCGAGCCGGTTATAGCTGGCCTTGAGGGTACATCCCCCGATCATCAGGGCAACCAGGCTGAGCAGCAGGATTTTAGGCATGGGTAAGACGGCTATCGTGACTCCGCTCTATGCAGTATAGGACCCCGGTGTGGCGGGATGGCTCCCCGCTGGACATAAAAAAAGAGGGGCAAGGCCCCTCTCGGTTTGCCGTCAGACTGGCAGTGATGGTTATGAGGTGACTGTGATGCGGGTGCGGGCCGTGCCCAGTACCGCGCCGGTGATCCAGTCCCTGATATCGATTTCCACCGTGTATTGACCGGATGATGATGGCTGGATGATGCAGTCATACCGTTCGGCCGAAACCGCATCGATACTGCCGGTCATAAAGGATTGCGGTAACGGCCGGCCATCGGAGGCCACCACTTCCGCCTGCAGCCCGCCGAAGCGGATCTGCTGTGGCAGGTAGCCGGCGCAGATGTAGCGCACCAGCAAGCGTTGCCCGACCTGCATGTTCACCGCCACGCCCGGTGCGGTCAGCGCCGACTGGGCGCCATCCACGCCGCTGATCACGAAGTAATCGGGATTGAGCCGGTTCAAACCGACATCGCCGCCACAGGTTCCCGCGGTCCAGTCGAGGCTATGCCAGGAGGAGTCGATTTCATCCACCGCCCAGATGGCTTCGAGATCATAGCCGGGACCGCCGTCGAACGCGGTACCGGGACCGCCGGGGGGATCGACAATCAGGGCGCCATACATTCCCATTTCCGCGTGCAACACCGTGTTGGTGTGACAGTGATAGAAATAGGTGCCGGCATGCATCGGCCGCCACTGGTAGGTGTAATTGCCATTCACGTCCCAGGAGATGTGGCCCACACCATCACTGCGGTATTCCGGTTCGATCCCATGGTGGTGGATGGTGTGGTACATCATCATGCCGACTTGCAGCTGGGTCTGGACCACCTGGCCCTGCCGCACCCGCATCGGTGCCGAGGGAAAGGTCCCGCCTCCCATGCCATCGCCACCCATCCCGCCGCCACCGCCGCCGGTATCGGGAAATCCCCACATGTTGACGACATTGCCGTCATCCATGGTCATGGGGATATTCATGTCGATGCCGCGGCTGAACACCACGTCGGGATCGGGATCCAGCGCCGGCACTTCCGCCGGTCGAATGGGATAGACGTAGCAGGCATTGCCCATGCCGCCACCGCCCATACCACCGCCATCATCACCGCCCATGCCACCGCCGCCATCCATACTGCCGGAGGAGGTGCTGGTCATGCCCGACCCGTCGTCACTATAGCTGCGTCTTCTTCCCATAATGCTCTCCCCCGTTTAATTCGAGTGGTAATAGATGTCAGTCAAGGCACCGAACATATACAGGCCACCGCCGGCGGTCTGGGTCATTTCATCATGCAGGTGCATCGGATAGGCCACGTGCCGATCCTGGTTTTCCGCCTGCACCAGGCTGCTGTTGGTGACCGGCGGCCACGCATCGGGCGGGGGATCGAAGGGGAAAATGACATCCACCCCGCCGCCGTTCCCATCCAGCGGCACGATGTCCTTTTCCCAGATGGCGGGACGGATCTGACCGTTGCGGGTGAGCCATTCCATATGATTGCCGTGGGTGTGCACCGCATGCTGGGCACGCCCGGCATTCAGGCAGCGGATCAGGGTGCGATCGCCGAGGTGGCCATCGAGCTTGGTGCGGGGATCGGCCATGGCATCCAGCGCCGGATCCATGTTACCCGGTGCATCGGGGGGACGGCCCACCAGTCCGTTGAGCGTGAAATAGCGCGGCGCATGGTTGGCCGGTGGCGTGCGACCCCGGCGGACGGCATCGTTCACCGCCGGATCGATGTCATTGAAAATCCAGAAGTATTGCTGCATGAAGGTGGGACTGCCGGCATAGACCTGATTGCTGCTGCCCTGGGGCATCACCGCCAGGCCACCGTGCAATCCAACCAGACGGTTATAGGGCATGTTGCGCTTGTCATAGTAGAGGTAGGAACCGGGGACACCGGCCACAAACTCCACCGTGCGGGTCTGGCCACCCCAGATGGTGCCACTGTCGACCATGCCGTCAATCACAAAACTGTGACTGCTGGACAGACGATTGACGATGGTGATGCGCACCGTGTCACCCTGTTGCACGATCAGGGATTCCCCCGGCACGTTCAGCGTATTGCTGCTCTGGCTGAAGCCGCGGAAATACACGCTCACGCCATCGGCCTGGGTAATGTAACCGTCGGTAATATAAAAGGTTTTACTGATGGTCGCAGCGTGGGCACGAGGTACCCAGGGCAAGACTCCTCCCATGGCAGCGCTGGCCGCGACCGCAGTACTGACTTTCAGAAAGTCTCTGCGTTTCACGTTTTTCCTCCAGATTGAATCGGACGTTGTTGTTATTGGTCAACGTCTTGTGGTTATTATGGTGCGACGTTGGATATGCGAGGCAGGAGCATGCATCATATTTGTGCAAAGATAAAGAATACTTATAAGTTAATTAAAAAATACAAATATGCTGAAGTTAAAAATAAACCCATGATTTAATGCGTTTGTTCTATTTTTTCGATAATTTTAATCAGTTATTTATATCTTTTTTATGCAATTAATTTTGACTGCCCAATATGACTCTCATCGATCACGGTCACAGGGGTGGCCTGACTGCCCTCACCCGGAAATGACGGACGAGTATGCGGGCAGGATCCAGGACCAGCCAGGTCAGCCCATCACCGAATCGCGTCTGCCTGGCGCCAGCCGGTAGTCATAGCTGCGCTGGCCGAACCATTTCATTCCGGCTTTGTCACACGGATTCAATACGGAGCTGCGATCCTGTGACGACAGCGTACTGTTTGCGTTGGTCGCGACCGGATTTAATTTAGTATTTAACAAGTTACATTATTTAGTTAATATAGATTCTCACCCGAAGGTCAGACACCGCGGCCATGCGCTGCTGATCTCAGGATAGTCATGAAGCGGTAAACCATAATCATGATGTGCACCTCCAGGAATATGGGCTAAAATCAAAGACTTTCGGGGAGTTTTTCAAGTAGTTGTTAGACTCTGGTCACAGCGCCTACTATTAATATAATTAGAATAAACGCCCCCACAACGCCGAGAAGGATTGATCCAGGTGCAGGCAAGCGACAACTTTTTTATGGACTTAACCCAACGCGGGGAACAACTGCTGCGCAGGCTGTTTGATTCACCGCAGACCAATGCCCGTCTGGCCCTGACCGTTAACCTGATCCTCATTACCCTGATCGCCTATACCGCCGCGACCATGAGCTGGCGGATTGTTGCCAGTTTTACCCCGGAAACCCGGACCGCCGCTGTCAGTCGCGCGGTGGCAAAACCGGAAGACCGGACTTCCCTTTCCACCGTGTCACAATTTCATGTCTTCGGCGAAGCCGACAAGGAACCGGTGGCGATTGATCAACCCATCGAAGCCCCCGACACCCGCCTGCGACTGGAATTAACCGGCCTGTTCGCCTCCAGTGATCCGAAACAATCCCTGGCGATCATTGCCGAGAAGAACGGCAAGGATGAAAGTTATCGTATCGGGGATAATGTCCCTGGTAACGCTACCCTGCATGAAGTTTATGCCGACCGGGTGATCCTGAGCCGGCTGGGGAAACTCGAAACCCTGCGCCTGAAAGAGCCCGCGGAAAAACTCGAGATCGGTCGCAGCGAATTGCGCACGGCTCCCGACACCACGCCGCGCACTTCGCCGATGTTGAAAGAAATGCAGGAACAGTACAAAAATGATCCGCAGGCCTTGTTTCAGCAACTCCGGATCACACCGGTGACCGAGGAAGGCCGGATTACCGGCTATCGTTTTTCACATAACAATCGTCAGTTCATGCAACAAATCGGCTTGACGACAACGGACATCATCACCGCGGTGAACGGTATCCCCGTGACAGACTCGGGCAAACTGTTTGCCATGATGAAAGATGCGGACCAAATGGGAGAAGTCAACCTCACGATATTGCGTGATGGTCAACCCCAGGATCTGTACATACGAATTGAGTAAACAACAAGAACAAAATGGTAAAACATATGCAGTCAATCATTATGCGGTCTGTCGCATTGCGGTATAGCTTGCGCCGTCTTTTTTCAGCCTTGCTGCTGGCGTTGGGGTTAATCCTGCTCGGCCTGCCTGCCAGCCAGGCCGCGGATGAAGGTTTTGAGCTGAATTTTACCGACACGGACATCAATGCCGTGATCACGGCGGTGGCCAAACTCACCGGCAAGAACTTTATTATCGACCCGCGGGTAAAAGGTAAAGTTACCGTGATCACCCATAAGAGCATGACCAAAGACGAGGTGTATGAAGTCTTTCAATCCATGTTGAAAGTGCACGGTTTTGCCGCGGTACCGGGTAAATCCGTGATCAAGATCGTGCCGGAGGTCAATGCCAAGCAGGACACGATCAAAACCATCACTGAGGATTACGGTGACGGTGACGAACTGGTCACCAAGGTGATCCCCATCCGCCATGTCACGGCAGCGCAACTGGTGCCGATTCTGCGTCCGCTGGTGCCGCAACGGGGCCATCTTGCCGCCTACCCGCAATCGAACGTGCTGATCATCTCCGACAGCGCCGGCAACATCGAGCGGCTGTCAACCATCATCTCTCGCATTGACCAATCCGTGAACCAGCAAATTGAAGTCCTGCCATTACACCATGCGGTGGCCTCGGAAGTGGTGCGGGTGGTGAACCAGCTCCATGCCGGTGCCAAGGATAAACCCGATTTCACCATCGTCGCCGATGATCGCACCAACAGCGTATTATTGGGTGGCGACAAGGGTGAACGCTTGCGCCTGCGCGCCATCATCACGCATATGGACATTCCGCTGGAATTGTCCGGCAATACCCAGGTGATTTATTTGCGCTTTGCCAACGCAACGGATCTGGTGAAGGTCCTGACCGATGTCAGTAAGACCATCGTGAAAGGTCCGGCTGGCAAAACGGCTACCGCGGCGACAACCACCACCTCCAGCAGCGACATCAATATCCAGGCCGATGAAAGTACCAACGCCCTGATTATCAATGCCCCACCCGGCGTGATGCGCTCCTTGCGCAGTGTCGTCAACCGGCTGGATATCCGGCGCGAACAGGTGCACATCGAAGCGATCCTGGCCGAGGTGTCCTATAGCAAGGCCTCGCAACTCGGGGTGCAATGGGCCTTTGACGGTTCCGAAGGGGGAAGCAAGACCGGACCCATCGGCATACTGAATTTCAGCACTTTTGCCCCGCCCGGCCTTGCCGGTCTGCTGGAAGAACCGCCGATCGTGGGTGATGGTTTTAGTCTGGGCCTGGGACGCGTGGAAAACGGTGACCTGACTCTGGGTGCGCTGATACGGACCCTGGCCAGTGACGGCAATACCAATATCCTTGCGACACCATCGATAGTGACACTGGATAATGAAGAAGCCTCCATTGTCGTTGGCCAGAACGTGCCGTTCCTGACCGGTTCATTTACCACCACCACGGGTGACGCCACCAATCCCTTCCAGACCGTGGAACGTCAGGACGTGGGGATTACCCTGAAGATTACGCCGCAGATCAATGAAGGCAACACGATCAAGATGGCGATCCTGCAGGAAATTTCGAATCTCACCCCCGCCTCCACCAGCGTTGATATCATTATCGGTAAGCGGGAAATCACCACCAATGTGGTGGTTGAAGATGACCAGATTCTGGTCCTGGGCGGTTTGATCGATGATCAACTGCGTGAAGCGGAAGCCAAGATCCCGGGACTGGGTGATATTCCGGTACTCGGCTGGTTGTTCAAATATAAAACCGTCGACAAGGTCAAGACCAACCTGATGGTCTTCATTCATCCTACCATCATGCAAAACGAGGCCGAGCAGACCAGACTGACCGGGCAGAAATACAATTACATACGTGAGAAAGAACTCGAAGGTCGCAGACGGGGGCTAAGCCTGCTCAAGGACAAGGAACTGCCGGTGATGCGCGAATTTTCCGCGGTCACGCCCTTACCTCCGCGCTACCTGCCCGCATCCGACGGGGCCACTATCCAGGATGCACCACCGATTCATTAAAGAGCCATTGTGAGCCAACCCGCAGAAAAACTATTTGAAGCCCGGTTGCCGTTTTCCTATGCCAAGCGGCACGGCATCCTGGTGATCGGCCAGGACGACGACAGCCTGGAAATGGTTTGCCTGCCGTCAGTGAAGCCCCAGGTATTGCTCGAGGCACAACGTTATTTCAGTGCGCCGATGACCTTGCGCGAGGTCACCCCGGCCGAGTTTGATCAACTGTTACAACAGGCCTACGAGGATCGTTCCAGCCAGACCATCGAATCGGTGGAAGGACTGGGAGATGACATGGATCTCGATAGTGTCGCCCAGGCCCTGGCCGAACCGGAAGATCTGATCGAGACCGAAGATGATGCGCCGATCATTCGTTTGATCAACGCTCTGCTCACCCAGGCCATACGCGAAAATGCCTCGGACATTCATATTGAACCGTTTGAATCACGCCTGGTCGTACGCTTTCGCGTCGATGGGGTATTGCGTGAAGTCCTGCAACCAAAACGCACCCTCGCCCCCCTGATTGTGTCACGCGTCAAGGTCATGGCGAAGCTCGATATTGCCGAAAAGCGGGTGCCCCAGGATGGCCGCATCTCGTTACGCATTGCCGGGCGCGCGGTCGATGTGCGTGTCTCGACCTTGCCCTCCGGTCAGGGAGAACGGGTGGTGATGCGTATTCTCGACAAACAGGCCGGCCGGCTGGATCTGGAGCAACTCGGGATGGATCAGGCGTCCCAACAGTTACTTGATAAGCTGATTCATCGCCCCCACGGCATTATTCTGGTGACCGGGCCGACCGGCTCGGGGAAAACCACCACCCTGTATGCCATTCTGAGCCGGTTGAACACCCATGATCGCAATATCATGACCGTGGAGGAACCGATTGAGTATTACCTCGACGGGATTGGCCAGACCCAGGTGAATCCGAAAGTGGACCTCACCTTTGCCCGCGGACTGCGTGCCATCCTGCGCCAGGACCCGGACGTGGTCATGGTGGGGGAAATTCGTGACCTGGAAACCGTGACCATTGCAATTCAGGCGAGCCTTACCGGGCACATGGTGTTCTCCACCCTGCATACCAATACCGCCATCGGCGCCATCACCCGTCTGCGCGATATGGGCGTGGAACCGTTTCTGTTGTCATCCAGCATGGTGGGTATCCTGGCGCAACGCCTGGTCCGCACTCTGTGTCCTCATTGCAAACAACCTTATGAAGCGACCGAGGCTGAATTAAAAGCCCTGGGTATGCCGCTTGCCCCCGCCCCCACCCTGTATCACGCCGTGGGTTGTGATGCCTGTAATCAACTGGGTTATCGGGGCCGGACCGGGATTTACGAACTGATCGAAGTCGATAATGTATTACGGGACATGATCCACAAAGGCGATGGCGAACAGGCCCTGGAAGCGCATGCGCGGATCACCCGCCCCAGTTTGTATGAGGATGGCTTGCGCCGGATCCTCAAGGGCGATACCAGCGTTGAGGAAGTCTTGCGTGTTACGCAGGAGAAATAACGGCGATGGGGGCGTATGAATATTCCGCGCTGAATGCCACTGGCGCCGAAAAGAAAGGCATTATCGAAGGCGAAAGCTCCCGCCAGGTGCGGCAACAACTCCGCGAACAAAACCTCACCCCGTTGCACGTGGTCGAGGTGGCCCAGAAAGAAAAGCAACGTCAGACCAAGCAACACTTCACCCGCGGTATCGGTGTCACCGCCCTGGCCTTGATGACGCGTCAGCTTGCGACCCTGTTACGATCGGCCACTCCCCTGGCGGAAGCCCTCACCACCGTCGGCCGGCAAACTGATAAACAGCGGTTGAAAAGTCTAATCATGGCAGTTCGCGGCCAGGTACTGGAAGGGCATTCCCTCGCTGACGGCCTGGCCCAGTTTCCACATGTTTTCGATGATTTGTATGTTGCTACCGTGCGGGCCGGCGAACAATCGGGCCACCTGGATCTGGTGCTTGAACGTCTGGCCGATTACACCGAGATGCGGCAGCAAACCCATCAGCGGGTGCAACTCGCCTTGCTGTATCCCATCATTCTGACCGTGATGGCCATCGGTGTTGTCACTGCCCTGTTGGCCTTCGTGGTTCCGGAAGTGGTGAAAGTCTTTGAAAGTACCGGCCAGAGTCTCCCCTGGTTGACCCGCGCCCTGATCGCCAGCAGCGACTTTCTTAACAACTATTTTATTCACCTGTTCCTGCTCATTGCGCTGGTTGTCTTTATATTTAATCGCATGCTGAGAAACATCGAGTTTAAAACCCGCATGCACCGGCTGATCTTGCGCATTCCGATTGTCGGCACCCTGGTCCGCGGGATGAACACCGCCCGGTTGGCAAGAACACTGAGTATTCTCAGTGCCAGTAACGTACCCTTACTGCATGCGATGCATATCGCCGCCCAGGTATTAACCAATCTACCGATGCGTAATGCCGTCGAAGAAGCCGCCTTGCGGGTGCGGGAAGGCTCCAGCCTGGCACTGGCACTGGAAAAAAGCGGCTACTTTCCTCCGCTGTTTATCCAACTGGTGAGTGGCGGTGAAGCCAGTGGTGAACTGGAAAAAATGCTGGAACATGCGGCCAGTAGTCAGGAACGGGAACTGCAAACGCTGATTGCGACGCTGTTTGGTTTACTGGAACCGGTTTTGATTCTGACCATGGGCGCGGTGGTCCTGGTGATCGTACTGGCGATCCTGTTGCCGATCTTCGATTTGAACCAACTGGTCCATTAACCCTTTTAATAACCTTTTCGCTGCAGGAGTGAAACACGTGAAATCAATTCATACCCAATCGCTGCAACGTCAAAACCAACGCGGTTTTACGTTGATCGAAATTATGGTGGTCATCGTCATTCTCGGTATCCTGGCCGCGGTGGTGGTACCGAAAATCATGAGCCGGCCGGAAGAAGCACGGATTGCCAAGACCAAACAGGACATCCGGGCACTGGAGACCGCGCTGGATTTATACAAGCTGGATAATTTCAATTATCCCACCACGGAACAGGGACTCGAGGCACTGGTGACCCAACCCACCACGCCGCCGGTTCCCAAGCGCTATCGGGAAGAAGCCTATCTGAAAAAAGTCCCCAACGATCCATGGCAGAACCCGTATCAATTTCTTAACCCGGGTGAACACGGCGCGGTTGATATCTTTTCGCTTGGCCCGGATCAGCAACTGAGTGACGATGATATCGGCAACTGGAACATTGAATAAACGCATCATGCAGGCTTAACGTGATAACCACGCCACGACATCAGACCGGCTTTACCCTGCTGGAAATACTGGTGGTATTGATCCTGCTTGGGATCATACTGTCGGTCGCGGTACTTTCCGCTGGTGGTGGCAAGGAACGTGAACTGGAACAGGAAGTGCAACGCATGGTACGCCTGATCGAATTGGCCAAGGAAGAAGCCGTGCTCAACAATGTCGAACTGGCCATCAAGTTCAGTCCGAATGCCTACGAGTTTTTGCGGCAGGAGAATGAAGACTGGCTGCCCTATTCGGATCACCGCTTGTTCCGGCCCCGTAATCTGGGTGAAGAATATGAGTTACGCTTGTTACAGGACGGCATCAGTGTTTCCCTGCAGGAGAAAGATGCCGCCCGGATCATGTTGCTTTCCAGCGGCGAGATGACACCGTTCGAGTTGTATGTTGGCTTATTCAACTCGGAACAGCGCTATCACGTGGTTGGTAACCCGCTGGGTGAAATTACCGTTGAGCATCCCGGGGACGCCGACAATGTCTAGGCTTCATCTCAGGACAATGACACGTTACCGACCACAGCAGGGTTTTACCTTACTGGAAGTGCTGGTGGCCCTGGCGATTCTGGCAATTGTCATGGGTGCTTTAATCAAGGTGACGGACAGTTACGCATTTAATGCCGGTTATCTGCAGCAAAAAACCCTGGCCCAATGGATTGCTGAAAACAAGGCGATTGAATATCAGTTGCAGCAACAATTTCCACCCGTTGGTAATAACGAAGGGCAAACGGAAATGGCCAGGGTGGAATGGCAATGGCGGGTCAGAGTGTCGAACACCGAAGATCGTCGCCTGCGTCGCCTGGATATCAGCGTCGCCTTGAAAGAGGGTGATCTCGATAACCCGATCACTACCCTGGTCGCGTTTGTGGGGCAGCCGCTATGAACCGCAAGGCATCCCGCTTCCCGGCGCTACGCCACCACGGCGGATTTACTTTACTGGAACTCCTGGTGGCACTGGCGATTTTTGCCCTGCTCTCCGTTATGGCCTATGCCGGCTTGAGCACCGTGCTCACTGCCAACCAGGTACTGGATTCCAACATGGAACGCTTGACTGAAGTACAACGCAGCGTCAGGTTTTTATCACGCGATATCCGCCAAACCGTCAACCGCGGGATCCGCGATACCTACGGCGATACCAGGGAGCCGCTGATCGGCGCATCGGAGTTCGATACCCTGGGAACCCCGGCGATTGAACTGACCCGTACCGGCTATGCCAATCCGCTCGGTACCAAACGCAGTTTCCTGCAGCGGGTCGCCTATCGGGTGGAAGAAGAAATCCTCTATCGCCAGAGCTGGCGCGTCCTGGATCAGGCGCAGGACAGTGAACCCGTGTTACTGGCCATCTGTGAGGATGTTGAAGCCTTGCAGCTGCGATATCTGGATCACGAGAATAACTGGCATGAGCAATGGCCCCCCGCCGCTACTGAGTATCAGGGTCCGGTATTACCCATGGCGATCGAACTATCGTTGACCCTGAAGGATTGGGGCAAGGTGGTGCGATTGTTGCCCTTGGTGGAGACGGTCTCATGATGCGAATGCGCTTTGCCAGCCCTGTTCAACGTCATCGCGGTGTGGCATTACTGACCGTATTGCTGGTGGTTGCCCTTGCCACCACTACGGCCGTGGCGATGGCCAGTCGCCAACAACTGGATATTCGGCGCACGGAAAATACCCTCTACCAGGGTCAGGCCCTGATGTACCTGTATGGGGTGGAAAGCTGGTCGCAGCAGTTCCTTGCCGATGACCGCAAGGACAACGAGATCGATCACATGGGTGAAGACTGGGCCACGCGTTTACCCCCGCTTCCGGTGGAAGGGGGCCAGGTGCAGGGCTTTCTGGAAGATCTGCAAGGGCGGTTTAATTTAAACTCCCTCAATCAGTCAGGCGATGCCGGTAAATTGGCACGGGAGCAGTTCGCACGTCTGTTGCGCCAGCTGGAAATCAATCCTGAAATTATCAGCACCATTCAGGATTGGCTGGACAATGATATCGAGGCACGATTCCCCGCAGGTGCGGAAGATGACTATTACCTGGGCCTGGATCCGGCTTATCGTACCGCAAACCAGGATATGCTCAGTCCAAGTGAATTGTTATTATTGAAAGACCTGGACAAGGAAACCTATGAAAAACTGCGACCCCATGTCACAACCTTGCCGCCCACCACACCGATTAACATCAATACTGCGAGTATGGAAGTGTTGCTGAGCCTCACTGATGATTTATCGCAAGCGGGCATTGAGGGATTGCTGAAGAAACGTGAAGATAAGGCCTATCAGAGTGTCGAGGATTTTCTGGCAGAAGAAATCTTCGCGGGAAAAAATATCCCGCTGGAAAGCCTGAGCGTCAACAGTGATTATTTTTTACTCAAGGCTCAGGCTGACATTGGTCATGTCCATCAGACCCTGACCAGTATTTTTTTACGTAACGAAGAAGGTCGCATCCAGACCATAATGCGATCTGAGACAGAAATATAATAATGGTGAAACAAATACATCTCAGACTCTTGCCTGATCCGGCTGATAGTGCCGAACCTCTTGCCTATTGGCTGACAATGCAGGACGGGCGCATTGCTTCGGAAATCAAACAGGGTAATCTGGCCACTGCCGCGGCCGATATCGGTGGTGATAACGTCATCGCCTATATCCCCGGCATTGATATTCTGTTGACCCGCGTTAATCTCCCGGCAGGTCGAAAGAGTCAACTGCGTAATGCCCTGCCCTATGCGCTGGAAGAAAATCTTATCGATGATGTTGACGAGTTACACTGCGCCCTGGGACCCCAGCTTGAAACCGGCAAGTATGTAGCAGCCGTCACGCGACAAGAAAAAATCGGTTACTGGCACCAATTGTTATTATCGACCGGGCTGCATATCCAGGCCTTGTTGCCGGATTTTCTGTTGTTGCCCTACACGCCACAAGGCTGGACCGTCGCCTGCGAAGGTAATACCGCTTCTGTACGAACGACTGATACCGAAGGCTTCGTCTGTCAAATCAATGTACTGCCATTGTTGCTGCAAAAAGAACTGCAGGCAAATAAAGAAGATGTTCCGGAACGCATTACCTTTTATGGCTGTCTGCCGTTTGATGACAGTATGATGGGAGATACGGTCACGTCCCGGTGTGAGTTGGTACAACAACCAGCGATAGGCTCGGGAAATCTGATTGAATTGCTGGCCAATCATCCTCTCACTACGACCAGCCTGAATCTGCTACAGGGTGAGTACGCGCCAAGCAGCCGCATTTTACAGCGCTTGCGCCCCTGGTACCCCGCTGCGGTACTGGCCGGTGTATTGATCCTGTTTGGATTTATCGGCAGTGTGATTGAATATGCGTCATTGCAACGGCAGAACGCGGAGCTGGAACAACAGATCACCCAGGTATTTCGCCAGACCTTTCCAGACGTGAAGCGGATCGTGAATCCGGCCAGTCAGATGCGTAGTCGCGTTGCCGAATTGCGTGGCAAGGGTAGCGGTAATGGCCCCGACTTCTCGCAAATGCTGGCCAAGGTTGCACCGGTGTTTGCCAACAGCAAGGGGGTCACGGCCCAACATCTCCGCTTTCAGATGGGACAAATGGAAATTTTACTGGAGACGCCGGACCTGCAATCACTGGAAAATTTAAAAAACCGTCTCAGTGACGCCGTACCCTGGGAAGTGGAACTGAAATCCGCCAATTCGACCGAAAACAAGGTGCAGGGCCGGATCCTGATAGCCGGGAAATCATGATGAAAGAGAAGTGGCAACAACTTTCCTTGCGGGAAAAACGTCTGGTGGTAATCACCGCTGTCGTGGTGGTGATTACGCTGGTCTATTTCATGATCTGGGAGCCCTTGCAGGACGGGATCCAGAATTCACAAGTCCGTCTTCAGGCTCAAAATCAAACCCTTGTAACCATGCAGGAACAGGCAGCAGAGGCCCGTCAATTGCTTGCCGCCAAACGTCAGGCCGGTGCCAGAACGCGTAGTAGCAGTTCCTTGCTGGTCATCATTGAGCGCACGGCACAAACAAAAAACCTTAAATCCCGACTGCAAAAAGTCCAGCCGGAAGGCGAGAATGGCGTCAGGGTCTGGGTTGAAAATGCTTCTTTTGATCAGTTGATCGACTGGCTGGCCTTGCTGGAAAACCGTAACACGATTTATGTAAATGAAATTATCATTGAACGGTTGAAGGAACCTGGTCGGGTGAACAGCCGTATTCTACTGCGGGTAGCAACATGAAGTTGAGATTCTCCAACTGGAAATGGCTCACTGCTTACGGCCTGTTTATCTATTTGATTTTTCTGCTCATCAATGTTCCCGTCGAGATTGTCTGGTCATTTGCACCCTCACAACTCAAACGAGGCATCATCGTCAGTAATCTGCAGGGCAGTGCCTGGTCCGCCAATGCCGGTAGTGTGATTATCAATGGTTACGAGCTGGGCAAAGCCAACTGGACCCTCAATCCCCTGTTATTGTTCATTGGCAAACTGGGCGGACACATCATGGTTCGCAATGCCATGGGACAGGCGCAAAGTGATTTTGCCTTACAGACCGATCAGCTGATCGAACTTTCCGATCTGACCGGCGAATTCAATGCCGCCATGCTGGATTCCGCACTGCGTCCCTTTACCCTGACAGGAGTCATTAAAAGCGAACTGAACACGTTACAATTACAGCGTAAGGTTCAGTTGTCTGCCAACGGTAACTTGCAATGGAACAATGCCACTGTCACCGGTGTGCAGGAAGTAGCACTCGGTAATGTACAGTTTAACGCTTCACCGGAGGCCAAAGGCACCCTGCTAAAAGTGAGTAATGAAGGCGGTTTGATCGGGATCAGTGGTGACATTCGGGTTGCCGGCAACGGCCGCTATACCCTCAACCTGCTGTTGACCAACCGCGATAAACGCCGCAGCGATGTTGAGACCATGTTGTCGGTACTTGGCAGGGCTGATGCGCAGGGCCGCGTGCGTTTCAATCAGCAAGGAGTCTTGCGAATCTGGTAGGCTGCCTGCCTACTCATCCTGAAAGGATAATTCTCTTAATTGCCTTTCCGCTGCGCTCACTTTTTGCGGCATTTCCATAGCCTTGTATGACTTGATCATGATGGTCAGGGCGTATTTGCGCGAGGTATTGTCCGTGTAATACTTGTTGACATACTCGGCATGATGGGCGGCTTCCTGGTAATTGCCCAGTGCCAGTTTATTATGCGCCAGATGCAGTTCATATTTTGCCAACCGCTGGCGAATCATATCGATTTGCTGATAGGTCTGATCCAGATATTCGCTCTGGGGATAAAAGTTGATTAATTCCGAAAAATACCCATACGCCTCACGCAGTTCTTCCGGATAATCCGCTGTAGGCGCCTTGGCGGCGAGTAAGCGTTGCAGATGAAGTTCCCCCTGCTTCATTTTGATCAGGCCACGCAGATAAAACACATAATCCAGTTTTTCATGGGTGGGGTATTGCTCAATCAGACTGGCGCAGGTGTTCAGGGCCGGCTCGAAATCATTGTTCTTGTAATAGGCGTAGGCCAGGCCAATCTCCGCCTCGAATTTCTGTTGCGGATCACCGGTGTTTTCGATCAGGGCCTTGAATTGCTCAATGGCATTGTCGTAGTAGCCGTCGCGAACACTCTTCATGGCCTCGGTGAGTTGCTGCTTCTCACCGGCAGCCTTTTCTTCAGACGTGCTGGCACATCCGGACAAAAACAGGAGCAGGACCACCAGGATGACTGAATTACGCATATTTTTTTATCTTATTTATCAGTTAGTTATAATTATAGTGCATGGACTGTCGTTATCCAGCAGCATCATTGTACAAGACTTGTGGACCGGAAATCCAAGCCCGGTAGCATAAATTTAGCCTCCCGGGACACGCCGGTGAAGGTCAAAATTGATGCAGATAACGCAGGCTGATCCCCACGTTGGTGGTCTCGCTTTGCGGTTCATGAATCACCAGTCGCTGTACCTGTAGTGGTTGACCGTCGCTGGTCAGTTCCTGGGTGTTACTGCGTTGAATAAACCAGGTACTGATATACGGTTCAATCGTAAGACTCGCGTTTTGACTCAGACTGAGGACATAGGGCAGGCCCACCCGGTAACTCCAGTCCTCCCCCAGATTCAGCGTGGTGTTATCCCATTGATTGCCGTTGATATCAACGAAACCCAGAAAATCGATGTCCATGGTGGCATCAAGCATGCGGCGTAAGCGGATGTCGAGTAACAGGCCATTTTTCTCCGATTTGAGAAAGGACAGCTTCACGCCCAGCAAGGCATATGACCACTTATAGGTCTCGAGTAATCCCGCTACCGTGCCAGTGGGTAAAATATTGCGTTCCCAGTAATGATAACCCAGCCCGCCGTAGAGGGCGGAACGGTAGCGGGAGGCGTTGCCAAAATGCCGACCGACGATAAAACTGAGATCGACGATATCCTCTTCCGTCTCGGTGGTCAGGGGAACACCGTTCTGGGTTTGTCCATCGTAGTCAACCGCTCCCAGATGGTACTCATACACCAGTTCGGAATACCAGTTGTCCCAGTGCAAGGCACCACCCAGATGCAAACCCGGCATGGGCCCGGTTTCCTTATCCAACAGGATTTCCTCGCCATTGTATTCGCGATAATCAAAATACATGGCATCAAAACCCACTCCAAGATTAATCGCAGGCGCGGCCCTCACTGAGGGCAGAACAGCGAGTCCCATAATAAGCAGACATAGCCGAGGGGCTAGCAATTTACTGTCCATGGAGAAACCGGCCGTGACCGTATTGAAATCATAATTATTATTTGAACTTGTTATTGTTTTCTAACAGCGCTGTTAAGACCTTGAGTTACGGGCAGCAATAGATTGTGATGTTTAATCCTGCCCGATCATATGCACCCGCAAACCTGTTCAACAGTCACTAATTCAGCTTTTCCTTGTCAGGCAATTCCGGTAAGGGAAAAGCCAGGATGCCTTCTTCATGCAGTGCTTCGACTTCTGCTTTTGTCGCATTGCCACGAATATTCCGCTCCTCAATTTCACCGGAGTGCATGCGCTTTGCCTCCGTAGCAAAGGCATTGCCCACATCCTCGAAGTGCAGCCTGACATGATCATGCAGTTTTCTCAGGAAAACATTCATGTCCTGAACAGGAAGCGCCGTTTTATCATGCATGTCTCTAACCGGTTGCGGTGTTGTCCTGCCCAGATTCAAATGACTGGCACTGGGCAACCTGGCAATCTGTTCACTGCCGCATACCGGGCAGTGAATCATGGCATTCGATAACTGGGATTCAAATTCAGACGTGTTCTTGAACCAGCCTTCAAAGCGGTGATCATTGACACATTGCAGATCAAAGATAATCATGAGACACACAACCATTACTACGGTAAGAGCCAGACCAAATCATACCGCATGCTGAGATCGTTGCCCATCTTCCGACGCTGACCGACCCACCGCTATCGCCGGTCTATATCTTTAGTTTTAATTGTAAATCCAGGCGCAGGTTAACCGCCTCGCATGCGCTGAATATGCCGGTACAAGGTACGTTCACTTACCCCCAGTAATTGCGCGGCACGGGAACGGTGACCATGCGTCTGGTGCAGGGCATCCAGTACCATCTTGTCCGTCAGACGACCACGGCGTTGCACCAACTGCTCTCTGGGTTCCGCTGTTTCTTCAGCGAAACCGTTTTCAGCCAGGACCGACCCTCCTTCGAGCACAATATGATCCGGCCGCAGGATATCGTCACAGGCCAGGATGGTTGCCCGTTCAATGATGTTGCGCAGCTCCCGCACATTGCCGGGATAGTCATAGCTCAGAAGTTTCTCGATGACATCGCTGGACAGGGGAATGTGCCGCTCCCCTTCCGGCAGGCTATAGAGGAAATGCTCGGTAAGCGCGACGATATCGTCCTTGCGCTCGCGCAACGAGGGGATCTGAATGGGAAACGCCGACAGGCGATAGTAGAGATCCTGCCGGAACTGGCCATCCGCCACCATGCGTTGCATGTCACGGTTGGTGGCGGTAATCACCCGCACATCCACCTGGATATAATCGCGCCCGCCGATGCGTCGGATGGTGCCACTTTCCAGGGCACGCAACAGTTTGGTCTGCAGGGCCAGCGGCAACTCACAGATCTCATCAATGAACAGGGTGCCGCCATGTGCGGCTTCGAACAGGCCGATTTTGCGGCTGGTCGCCCCGGTAAAGGCGCCTTTTTCATAGCCGAACAATTCACTTTCGATCAGGCTTTCCCCCAGGGTGCCGCAATCCACGACCACAAAGGAACCGTGTCGACGGGTGGAATAATGATGGATATATTCAGCCACCCGCTCCTTGCCCACACCGCTCTCCCCCAGCAGCAACACGGTGGACTGGGTCGGTGCCACCCGTTGCAGCAGGCTCATCATGCGGAGAAAGGCCGGTGAGCCACCCACCAGCAGGTTGTCGTCATCACCGGGCTGGCTCAATACCTGCACATATTCGCCCATGTAGATGACCTCGCCAGCGTCGGACAAAATCGGCGCGGCCTGCAACTGGACATACTCTTCCTTGTTGTCCTTGTCGTAATGGATATGCATCACCTGCGTCGGCTGCCGCGTGGCAAACACCTCTTCCAGCGGACATTGTTCACCATGCTGACTGCAAGGCACCTCGGAATGGTGCGACACTTCATAGCAGTGACGCCCCACCAGGTCTTCCGATTCAACCCCATAGTGCTTCTGGTAGGCCCGATTGGCGGCCAGAATCTGGTAGTTCTTGTCGATCACCACAAATGGCCCGGGAAGAATATCGATGATTTGTTCGCAGGTCGGCTTACTGCAGGGAGAGTGCACAATATCTTTTGGCATGTCTGTCACCTTCAAGGCAGATACGTCATGCTATGACATGATATTTATGCCATATACGAACCAAGCTTAAACGAATCGCCCAGCCAATGCGACTGTTGATAACCCGAGTAATTATCTCAGCTTTTGGATGCCCAGGGCCTTGAGCAGGTATTTTTCATACAGGTTTTCGGTCGAACCTTTTTTCATTTTCTTCAGAAAGTATTTTTCAAAGGCGACCTTGGCCAGGTGAACCCATTTGCCTTTTTTCATCCACGCCAGGTTGCGGGGAGGGATCTGCGGCATGGCCACAAAGGCAATGCCGTTATCACCCATATCCGCCAGACATATGGCGTTCCAGCTGGCCTGTTGATCCGGCTCCCGCCCTTCGATGGCATTCTTTATATTATGGGCCGTGGCCAGGACCATGGACTCGATCATGTAACCCGTTTTGGGCGTACCGGTCGGAACCGGGGTCGACTCCACCGGCGGGATGGCAATACAGACACCCACGGCATAGATGTTGTGCCATTTCGGGTTGCGCTGGAACGGGTCCACCTTAACAAACCCGCGTGGGTTCACCAGATCTTCTCCGACACTGGCAACGGCATCCACCCCCCTGAATGCCGGCAACATCATGGAGAAGTTAAATTCCAGCTCATGCTGTTTGCTGCGTTCTCCCGTTGCATCGTACTCATCCACAAACATTTTACCCGCCTCGACCTTGCGCACCCTGGCGTTGGTGATCCATCTGATATGCTTGTGGCGTAATTCAGACTCAAGCATGCCCTGCGAATCGCCCACCCCACCCAGTCCGAGGTGACCGATGTAGGGTTCGGAGGTGACGTAGGTCATCGGGACCCGGTGGCGGAGTTTTCGTTTGCGCAAATCAGCGTCCATGATAAAGGCAAATTCATAAGCCGGCCCAAAACAGGAAGCCAGCTGCGCGGCACCAACCACGATATGTCCCGGGTTTTCGAGAAAGGCCTGCCAGGCGGCATACGTCTGTTCCGCATGGTCGACGGTACATATGGAGTGGGTATGGCCCTGCGGCCCGAGGCCCTCCACTTCATCAAACGCGAGTTTGGGACCGGTGGCAATGACCAGATAGTCATACGCAATCACCTGGCCGTCTGCCAGAATAATGTGATTCTCGTCCGGTTTGATCGCCGCAGCCGCGATCGGAATAAAATCGATGTGTTTCTTGCGCAGATACGGTGCCAGTTCGAAGGTCGTATCCTGCCGGTTACGCCAGCCGACCGCCACCCAGGGATTGGAAGGCACAAACTGAAACGTATCCGAGTTGGAAATGACCGTAATGCGATGGGTTTTACCCAGGGTGGCGCGCAAATCGTAGGCGGCCGGCAAGCCACCGGTACTGGCACCGATGATCACCACATGTGCCATGGCTAACTCCTGTAGTCGGTTCTGCAATTAGGCGACACTCAACGGCCACCTCTGTTTACTTTAAAAAGGCATAAAATGTGCCAGTCTTCGAGTACGCCAGCGACATGTTTACCTATGACTTAGGTCATATAAGCATATGTTTCTTAAGCTAATTTTACGCTCCAGGTAAGACTTTTTTCTTAATTAACAGTTTGATATGCCGATAATCGTGACAAGAGTCGCATGTTTGCTATTGCGTTGGTTTGGAAAACAGCACAATCAAACGTTTTTTCAATAACTTAGACATGAGGTAGGTGTCGAAGGGTTGTTACCAGCAGCGTGAAAGCTTTCGTATGCTCCGAGCAACTGCCGCAATGGTGATCCAACGAGACAGTCCGGCACCAAACTGATTACAGGAAGGGCTTTGTGCATCTTAGCAACCGCTCAGAACAGGCTGGCTTCACACTCATTGAGCAGCTCATCACCGTCACCATTCTGGCGGTGATTGCCGCTATTTCGGTGGTTGGCTATCAGGGCTATGTCGAATCCAGCCGGGTCAATATCGCCATTAATCAAATCACCGAAATGGGCATCTCGATTAGCGATTATGGCCTGGACCACAACGCCTTTCCCCCGTCGCTGGCTGAACTCGGGCTGGATGACACGCAGGATCCCTGGGGCAATTCCTATCAGTACCTGAATATCGCGGCCGATCCGGGTAATGGTGACGTACGTAAGGATCACAATCTGGTGCCCCTCAATACCGATTTTGACCTGTACAGCATGGGACCGGACGGGAGCAGTGCCAGTCCGCTCACCGCGAAAACCAGCCGGGATGACATTATTCGCGCCAACAATGGCAGTTATATCGGCACGGCAACCGGCTACTAAGCACGAAGCGTTATCATGAAATTCTCAAGCGGATACCTGCGTAGTAAAATCTCCCGACGCATTGTCTGGTTGTTTTTTCTTTCCGCACTGGTTCCGATCATCACAACCGCAGCGCTTTCCTATACCTATGTTACTGATCTGTTGATAAAGCAGTCCCAGACCCAGATGCATCATGCCGGTAAGCTGTATGGTATGACCATTTTGGAGCGGTTGCTTTTCATCGAGGATAAACTGCGCAATACCGCGTTGATCATCAAATCCCGGCAGGCACTGCATCCGGATGAGTTTCGACAGCAGCTTGGCAGCGAACTCAATTTCCTGGCTCTGGTCGGTGAAGACAGAAAAATCGAGATGCTGTTTCTCGATAAATTACTACCACCAGAACTTCCGTTGGAAGAGCAGAAAGACTTTATCAGCAGCAAGGCCGCTGTCTTCAGTGTCATTGAACCCGATGGCACAGCCAGAATATATATGCGTCTGATGCTGGACTCCTTCCAGGCCAGCGGTCAAAGCCTGATAGCCGAAATCAACCAGGACTATTTATGGGGCGAAAAGGAAACCCTGCCCTTTTCGACATATATGTGCGTTGTTGAAAATGGCGACAAGGTACTGTTTTGTTCACATCCCGTGCCGGAACAGTTACTGGAAAAAATTGATGCCGGTTCCGCGAATACCGGGTCGAAAAATATTTTCTGGACCTACCAGAATGAAAATTACCTGGGGGTAAGTTGGGAGCTGTTTATTAAATCCCGTTTTAATGGCCCACGCTGGATGATCATTGCCAGCCAACGTGAATCTGACGCGCTGTTTTTAATTAATACCTTTAACAAACTCTTTCCGCTGGTGATTGCATTATCCTTGCTGGTCATTTTACTGTTGAGCATTTCGCAGATTCGTCGCAGCATGGTACCGCTCGAACGGTTACTCGATGGTACACGACGAGTCGCCAACAAAGAATTTTACAAACCTGTCGTAGTTGAAAGCCGGGATGAATTTTCGACACTGGCTAAATCTTTCAATGCGATGGCCGTGCGCCTGGGAAAACAATTTAATGCTTTGACCATACTATCTGAAATTGACCAGCTTATTCTTGTCAATCCAAATATCGAAACCGTATTACTCAAGATATTAGACCAGATTCCCAGGATCACGCCTTGCGAATTCATCAGCATCACGCTTTTGGATAAAACTAATTCGGAAACCGGCTGGGTATATATCAGCCATGCCAGCAGCAAGCACAAACCTCAAGTTGAAAGGATTGCATTCCCGTCGAGGGAAAAGCAGGAATTGTCCAGGCTTGCTGATACTGCTGTCATCAATTTACAAACTGAGGCTTGGCACTTTCTGGATAATCTTAAAAACCAGGGTGCAACTCAGGCGCAATTGTTTCCGGTACGATTTAACGACAACCTTTCTGCGATCGTTTGTCTTGCCTATAAGAAAAAAATATTACTTAACAATGAAGATATCGAATACCTGCGCGATCTAATTGATCGACTTGCGGTAGCCCTGGCTACGGCCGACCGTGACGAGAAGCTGTATCGTCAGGCACATTATGATGCACTAACGAGCCTGCCAAACCGGCAGCTTCTTGATGATCGACTGGAACAACATATTGTCCATGCGCATCGAGAAAATCAAATGGTCGGCCTCCTTTATATCGACCTTGATCGATTCAAAAATATCAATGATTCGCTGGGACATAATGTTGGCGACAAGCTGCTGCAGCAAACCGCGGAACGCCTGAAGAAATGTGTCCGTGAAGCGGATACGGTTGGTAGACTTAGTGGCGATGAGTTTATTATCATCCTTTCAAATATTGTCGACCCCAAAGACGCAAGCAACATCGCTGAATACATCATAAAAAGAATTTCAGAGCCGTATCACATAGATACGCATGAAGTCTTTATAACACCCAGTATCGGCATCACGCTTTACCCGCTTGATGGTACGAAATCAGAAGAATTATTAAAACATGCTGATGCAGCCATGTATCGCGCCAAAGAAAACGGCCGCGGTAAATACATGTTCTTTGAAGAAAAGATGAACATGGAAGATATGGAACGTACGCGGATGGAACAGGAACTGCGGCATGCACTGGAACGTAATGAATTCGAGATTCTTTATCAACCACAGATTGAGCTGGAACATGGCAATATCATCGGCGCCGAAGCCTTACTACGTTGGCATAGTGCGAGCCATGGTACAATTGATCCTTCCCGTTTTATTCCATTGGCAGAAGACACTGGCATGATTGAATCTATTGGCGAATGGGTTCTACGTGCCGCCTGTGGCCAATACAAAGCCTGGCAGGAAAACGGCATTATTATCGATCATTTATCCGTCAATGTTTCCAGCCGCCAATTTATGCAAAGAAAATTCGTTGACATTGTTTATAAAGCCCTGTCTGCGACCGGTATGGCGCCTGAAAGACTTGAACTGGAAATTACTGAAAGCCTGTTAATGGAGGACCGGATAGATACCGTTTATATCCTCGATGAACTTCATGCCATGGGCGTCAGACTTGCAATCGATGATTTTGGAACAGGTTATTCTTCCCTGAGTTACCTGAAACGCCTACCGGTCGACGCATTGAAAATTGATCAGTCTTTCATGCGTGATGTGCCTAAGAATGAAGACGCCACAACAATTACCAATTCAATTATCGCTCTGGCCCATGCGCTCAAGATGAAAGTTATTGCTGAAGGTATAGAAACCGCAGAACAATTAGTCTTATTGCTTTCACAGCAGTGCGATAACGGGCAGGGATTCTACTTCTATCCTCCTCTTTCACCTGATGATTTCGTTAAGGCCGTTTATGAACAAAACATCAATCCCAATGGTCAATCGGAGAAAACTTAAATTGGCATGATCTGCAAGCTTAATCAGTATCCCGATGATTGCGCCTATCGAATGATTTTTTATTGATATGCCTTAACATCAACAGATTACCTACCAGCATGGCAATCACGAGAGCAAAGATGATTATCACCCATTTCATTTCGCTATTATCAACCATTTCTTGCCCAACGAACACATAGATATCTGATAACAGGTTTGGCTCATAGAATTTACCTGTAACTTCCCTATCTGGATTATTTATAACATTTCAATTAACCATTTGGTCACGGTTCCGGTTGCATGGGCGCATTTATTTCCCCGTGCCTCATCGAATGCCTTGTATTCGTCTTCATTCCACATGTCGTAGGTGCGACCGGTAAACTGCTGCTGCAATTCTTCGCAGGTCACGCCGCCAAATTCGGCCCGAAAGCGTTCCACCAGTTCACGCCCTTTTTTAAAATTGGAAATAAACCGGCCTTTATCAAGTTTGTCGCGATCGCGACCCCGCTTGGCACTCAATGCCATCAAACCGCCGGTCAGGGCACCGCAGGCCCCCTGACCCATCAGGCCGCCGCCGCCAGACAAGCCGTGACTGGCCTTGATGGTGCTGTCATCGATAAACCCGACGGTTTCCTGAACGGTGGTCAGCACGCACTGGGGACAACAGCCATATTCCAGTTCATAATGCAGGGCTTTTTGATAGGCTTCCTCTGCAAGCGCCTGTTTTGCTTCCTGTTTCATCATCATCTCCAATATCATATTAGATACTACTTATATAGTAGTTGGCTCGCCTGCCTGCAATATTGATCTGGGACAACTCACACATTGTTAGCTGAATCGCGGCCCGGCCTGGATCGATCCCCATGTGAACGCCGGACTGGCAAAAAAAGGTTTAAGCTTTTGTTTTTATGAGAAATTATTCAATGGCTGGATGCAGGTCCCGGTTGAAGGGCGCCATGGTCAGCCCGCGCAGGTCAATTGGACTATTCACCACCCTCAACATGTGGCGGTTCTGGCTTGAGCGACATTTCCAGCCGGCTGCCGAGCCACAGGATGTGTCAGTCTGTCTCTGCCTCGCAGTTTTTCGCGGCATACACCGCAAAGAACTGGCCAAAACAGGTTTCATCGGGCGGATCATAGTAAAGCGCCTGCAAACCAAAATCCGCAGGCGGTCTGAGCAAGTCGTCTTCAAGCAACGTATCATAGGATGCGCCTCCGATGAGACGATGCGCCTGGGTCAGATACAAGCGATCGAGGACCCGGGCTTCGAGCAAGGTTTCCAGCACCCCGGGCCCGGCTATGGAATAGATATTGCGGTAGCCCTCTTCCGTCAGGGCGCTAATCAGTTTTTTGCCGTCGACTTTTTTATCATTACCGGTGTACAGAATCCTTGCACCAACGTGTTCCAGTTGCTGCAAAGCTTTTGCATCGGCATTCTTCCCCGTAGCAATATAGACAGGCCTTTTCATCGTCTCGCACAGCGTCACCAGGGGCAGGTCCAGGCTGGCAGTGAGAATCACAACTGCCGGTTGGGCCGGCAACCCTCTGGCTTCACGCCATGCAAAGAGATCATTGAATGCCGGAGCATCGCTTAGCGGTAGCACATCCTGTGCCGTACCTTCTGCCAGTTCGCGTAAATAACGGGCGGTGGTGATCAGCACATCGGATTTTGCCGCCAGTTCCTGATACAGGCGCCAATCGCGAGGGTTCGTAATCGATGAGGGAACTCTGACTTTGCCCGTATCCGGATGTTCAATGGCAATTCGGCCATCCAGGCTGGTAATAAAATTGGTATACACACAAGGCAGCGCGGAATTCGCCGGGGTGAGAGGATTATCGTGCAAGTAAAGTCCTTCAAGCGGAACCTGCTCGATGGGTGCGGGGTACAATCGTGTCACCATGGGTTTCATTTATCTCTGTCTTTAATCGGCCTGGTAGTATGAATATTAACGATATAGGTAATATTCTGGCGTTGCTCCTGAATTGTCCGGCTGTCAGCAAATAACTTTTGTTGTTTCGGTAATTAGTCGTTTTGACTACAAAACATCATTGTATTCAGGGGTATCGTTTGTGTCATATAACATGCGTCGGGACGAAGTCGGGAATTTTCAAGTTGCTCAACCCGCTTTTTTAAATGGGGGTAAATCGGTGGGTATTCCTGCTCGATCAACTTACTTAATGCATTTATCAAGATTTGTATCTTGCCTATTGATAACCGGAATCGCCTGCCGGAAATTCAGTTAATCATCCTGCAACACAAATTTCACATAATGCGCTACTCCTTCGCCACAGGGATGATTTAAGTATTTGTTTATGGTATATTTATCTGCGTTTACGAGATCATTGCTCCACTGCTTTCCGTGAAAGATAGCCTGAAAATGTGCGAAATCAGCGTACAGTGGAGAATCCGGGATATTTTTTGTATTTATTTAAGGTAACAAGCCGATTTGCCCGTTGGGCCAGGTTTCTGTTCCTTCCACACGTAGGATACAGCCATTCCCCCCTGCGCGCTTCGAGTATCTTACTGTTAAGCGGTTTTATATTTGCCGCATGTTTGTTCAGTCCTGTCCAGGCATCGGTATCCCCTTCTGTTACCCTGGCGACCGATACCGAAATAGCAACGGCAGGATTTTTTCAACTCCACTGGGAAAGCGAACACTCCGGTGCCTGGCAGTTACAAGAATCAAAGCATGCCAATCTGGAGGATTATAAGGTTATTTACACCGGCCCCGATCTTGCGAGAATCATCAGCGGCAAGTCGGATGGCAGTTATTACTATCGGATCGTTGCCGCCAACAATCCTGCCGCACATATGAGTAATATCGTCACAGTGACAGTTGCCCACCACCCTCTTACCAACGCCTTTGTGTTTTTTATCATTGGCGCGTTTATTTTTCTGGCGATTCTGGTTTCAATTCTCAAAGGTAATCGCAACAACATGCAAGCATAACCATGGAATCGTTAACAATAAACCGGGAAAGATTACAGTCGGATATTGAAGCCCTGGCACAAATTGGCCGGCAAGAAGACTATGGTATTTATCGGATGGCCTTTACACCGGGTGATATGCAAGGCCGGGAATGGTTCAAAAACAAAATCTCTGAAGCCGGGCTTGAAGTATACCAGGACGGCGCAGCAAATATTCATGCGCGGCTCGGGTGGGACGGGAAAAGAGCCTCGATACTGATGGGCTCACATCTGGATACTGTACCGGGTGCCGGTCATCTGGATGGTGCACTGGGTGTGCTGGTTGCACTGGAGTGTATCAGGCGCATCAAGGAAGAAGAGCTGAAACTCAATTACCCTCTGGAAGCGGTCGCGTTTAGTGATGAAGAAGGCAGGTTTGGCGGCATGCTGGGCTCCCAGGCAATTGCCGGTATGTTAAGCCCTGAATCCATTCTGAATGCGGTGGACCTGAATGGAACCAAACTCACTGAAGCCATGGAAGCTGTCGGCTTGAATGCCATGGATGCGTTATACGCAAAACGGAATCCAGATTCTATCCACGCTTATCTGGAGCTGCACATTGAACAGGGACCGATGCTGGATAATTCAGGGATCAGTGTCGGTAATGTTGATGCCATATCCGGTTTATTCAAATGGGAAGTCAGTTTAATTGGCAAGGCGAATCATGCCGGCACGACACCCATGGAATTGCGGAATGATGCATTCATGGGTTTGAGTGAATTTTCCAGTCAGATCCAGCGGATTCTCGACGAAAATGGCAGCGCCAGAAGTGTAGCCACCATTGGCCGGGTCGAAATAAGTCCCGGGGCAGCCAATGTTATTCCCGGCGCGGTTAATTTTTCAATCGAAGCCCGCGACACGGACGACCGGGTACTCGAGGATATTTCCAATGCCTTTCGCAAAGCTTTATCCGCCATCGCACGTCGTCGAGGTTTGATGTTTGAGTTCAAGGTATTGAGCGAAATCGAACCGGTGAAATGTGACCCGGGTATGCTCAAGACGATTGAAAACGTCGCAAAATCATTACGCATCCCCTTTTTACAAATGGCCAGTGGCGCAGCGCATGATGCCCAGATTATGGCCCATATTACCCGCGCTGGCATGATCTTCGTGCCCAGTAAGGACGGACGCAGTCACTCGATTGCCGAATGGACAGATATGGATGATATCGAAAAAGGCGCCAATATTGCCTTAAACACTTTGTGTCGTATTGCCGGAGGCATGTTTTGAGCAATTTAAAAAACACCGACCTTGAGGGTCTTGACGAAAAATATCTGCATGTCGATCCACTGCAAAAGAAATATCGCAAGTCGATATCAGAAGCACCCGGCGTTACGGTGTCTCTGGAGGAACATAAAACCGCATTGCTGGTTATCGACCTGCAGTATCTCGATGCCGCGCCGGGTTGGGGTGTGTTTGCAGAAGCAAATACTTCCGCGGTACCAAAGGAATCACAAGAATATTATTTTAAACGCCTTGATCATGTCGTACTGCCAAACGTCAGGAAATTGCAGGATCGATTTCGTGATGCCGGTATGGAAGTCATTCATACCCGTATCATGTCAATCACAAAGAACGGGCGCGAACGCAGCCCGGGGCATAAGCGGCTTAATCTCCACGCCGCACCCGGTTCAAAAGAAGCGGAATTTCTGCCCGAGGTCGCCCCCAAGGGTGATGAAATCATAATTAACAAAACGGCGAGTGGTGTTTTTAATTCCACCAATATTGAGTATATCTTGCGCAATCTGGGGATTACCGGCGTGTTTGTCTGCGGGGTATATACCAATGAATGTGTGTCAACCACCGTTCGTGACGCCTCGGATCTGGGCTTTTATACCACCCTGATCAAGGACGCCTGTGCCACCGTAACACCGGAATTGCATAACGCTACTATCCAGACCATTAAGGATCGCTATGCGAGAGTCATGACAACCGAAGACGCCGTGAAAGAGATCAAACGGGTGGTCCATCTTGAATAGTGTCAACTCCGCCGTCCTCAATGCCTCGACCGGCTGGTTAATCCTCGCGTTATTCAGCGTACTGTGGATTGCCCTGGGATGGTTCTGGGGACGTAAAGCCAAACAGCTTGATGACTATATGCTGGCTGGTCGTAATGTCGGGCTGGCACTGGGAACCGCTACGGCCATGGCAACCTGGGTAACCAGTAACACCACTCTGGTGGCACCGCAATTCGCCCTGCAACTTGGCATCTGGGGCATGCTCGGCTATTCGCTGGGCTCTGTCGGCTTGATGTTGTTTGCTCCTCTGGTTAAACGCATCCGTCAACTGGTTCCCCACGGCTATACCAGCGGTGATTTCATCCGGATGCGCTATGGTGTCTGGACCTGGCGCGTGTTCCTGTTGATATCAATGTGCTATGCCATTGGCTGGTTAATCAGCCTGGGAATGGCCGGCGGCATATTGATCCATGCCCTGACCGGTATCCAGTATGAATACGGCATGACAGTGATCCTGTTTATTTGTGTCAGTTATACCCTGCTTGGCGGTCTGCGTGCGGTGATCGGAACCGACTTTATCCAGACCATTCTGATTTTAATTGGTGTCATTACCCTTGCGATTTTGACAATTACTGAAATCGGTTTTGACAAAATGCACCAGGATGTGCTCGCAGAACGACCGGAACTGTTAAACCTGCTGATGCCTGCCGCGATAATGTTCCTCTTCAACAACCTTTTATTTGGTATTGGTGAAATCTTCCATTCCAATGTCTGGTGGTCGCGCGCATTTGCCTTTCGGGAAAATGTCGGCTTCAAGGCCTATCTCATCGCCGGTATTATCTGGGCCCCCATTCCCATTGTCGCCGGCTTCATCGCGCTGGCTGCCCCTTCGCTTGGTTTAAATGTGCCCGCCGCGGATATGGTGGGTCCCATGGTGGCAGCCAAATTACTCGGTTTTACCGGTGCGGTTATCGTGTTCATCGTCGTGTTTTCGGCGTTGGCGTCCAGCCTGGATTCACTACTGGCCGCCACCAGTGACCTGATATTACAGGATATTTACCGTGGTCATATCAACCCCAGTGCAACGGATGAACAATTACGGATTATGGCAAAACGCATTATCCTGTTACTTGGTATAATTACCTGGCTCATCTGTTTGCCCCGAATTGCCACCCTGGGGAGTCTGTTGCAATACCTCGGCGCCTTCGTGGCCAGCACCATCTGGCCGATCATCGCCGGTCTGTACTGGCAAAAGGCCAGTGCCAAAGGTGCACTCGCAGCGATGGTGGCTGGCACCATCATCGGCATATGGGCTTATTTCTCAATCGGCTTTTATGTTGCCGCCCTGGTATCTGCTGCCGTATCGATGTCTATTGTACTGGTCAGTACGTGGTTGCTGCCCGAAAGTTATGACTGGTCACGCCTCAGTGTTGTCACAAGAGGGGACAATAAATGATCATTTCTGAATCAGTTTTTGCATTTATCATTTCGACTGCGCTCATTATTACCTGCGTATCACCCATTGTATTAATTATCTTCTGGCTTAAAGACTGGAAGGATCAAAACTTATGGTAGATAAAATACACCCGAAACTCGAAGAACGCGTTGAACAGGACATCTGGGCGGAAGGGATTGAGCAACCCCTTGCCTTGCTGGAAAAAATCGAGGAACAACCCGGGCTGGTGGCGGAACTGGCGGGATACTCGATCATCTCGTCGCGCCAATTTAGCCGTGAGCAAATTATCCAGCTCTGTCGTCTGGCAGCGAAATTCGAGGCACAGCAGATTTTTGGCCAGTTTCCATTGACCGGAAAAATCCTGATCAGCGCCTTTTATGAACCCAGTACCCGCACCCGTCTGTCATTTGAAAGTGTATGGCAACGTCTGGGGGGCGATATCATCTCCATTACCGATCCCTCTACCACGGGTATTGCCAAAGGTGAATCTCTCAAGGATGTGGCAGAGATGATGAATCATTACGGTGACATGGTGGTGTTGCGTGATTCGAATGAGCAGGCGATTTATGAGATGCTGGAAGCGCTCCGCATCCCTATCATTAATGCCGGTAATGGCACCGATGAACACCCGACTCAGGCGCTCGCCGATATTTATACCATCATTAAATGGCGTCCCGAGTTGTTATTGGAAGAAATTCCAAAAGACAAAAAAGTCTCCATTGCCATTATTGGTAATCCGGGTCGCATGCGCACTGTCAGAAGCCTGTTACTTTATCTCTCAAGATTCAGCCGGGCTATTAATGAAGTAATTATAATCTGTAATTCAAAAAACCCTTTTTCCGAGGGGCAAAGAGACGAACTCGAAAATGAGGGTCTGAAATTACAGGTCACAAATGACATGGAAGTAACACTTCCATATATGGATATTGTTTATATTAATGCCATCGCCTGGGTCGGTACCACTTACGAAGAACACGGCATCGAATACAAACTATCCAAAGACTCGCCACTCAAACCAAACTCCATCATCCTTCATCCGCTTGCGCGTGGCGAGGAATTGGCGACCGATCTGGACGATACCGAACATAACTGGTATTTCGCCCAGGCACGTGGCGCCGTTTTCATGCGGATGGCATTGATGTCAAGCATCATGCGTTTCTAGTAACTTTCCATATTATTTACAGGTTCTAAGCTATGTGTGGCATTGCAGGAATATTCAACCGGAAACCCGATCAAACCATTGATCCGCAAACACTGGTCAATATGGCCGCAATTCAGTATCACCGGGGTCCTGACGGTTTCGGCTACAAAGTCATCAATGATCGTGGTATCGGATTCAGTCATGCGCGTTTGTCAATTATCGATCTTGATGAAAACCGCGCGCGCCAACCATTCATGTCCAGAGATGACAATTTGTTACTCGCGCATAACGGCGAATTCTACGATTACAAACGCCTGCGGGCTGAATTGACTCTGGATGGGGCTCGCTTTAAAACCAAAAGTGATTCAGAGCTGATCCTGCATTTGTATCCCCGCTTTGGTCTGGAAGATATGCTTCCCCATCTTCGTGGCGAGTTCGCATTCGCCTTGTATGACAGACAGCATGACCGCTTAATGCTGGTCAGGGACCGGTTTGGCATTAAACCCCTGTACTGGACAGAAACGGATAACGGCATCGTTTTTGGTTCTGAACTGAAGGTCTTGTTTGCTCACCCGGATGTGCCACGCGCCTTTGACCCTCAGGGCGTTTATCATCAACTCATGCAAACCATAGTTCCTGGCACGACAGCATTCAAAGGCATTCATCAGATCAAACCCGGGCATGCACTAACCATCGATCGTAAACATGGCCGATTCTATATAAAAGACGACAAATACTGGGACATGGATTTTCCCTTGATGTCAGAGCGTGAAGTTCAGAACGATGAAAATGAACAGTATTACATTGAGGGGGTAAAAAACAAACTCCTCGAGGCCCTGCAATTACGCCTGGAAGCGGACGTGCCGGTGGCCTGCTACTTATCAGGTGGCATTGATTCCTGTTCTACCCTGGGAATGGCGGCCGCCAGCCAGCAATCCCCTGTCAAGGCGTTTACGATCGGTTTTGATGACAAGGATTATGATGAAACCCCCATTGCCACGGAAATGGCGGAATCGGTGGGTGCGGATCAGGATGTTTTGCATTTAAGGGCTGACCATCTCTACGACAATTTTGTCGAAACCATCTGGCATACGGAACGCACGATATATAACACCCTGGGCGTTGCCAAACTGCTGATGAGCCGGCATGTAAACGAGGCCGGGTATAAAGTGGTTGTGACCGGTGAAGGTTCCGATGAATTATTCGGCGGCTATCCGGCTTTCCGGCGAGATATGTTCCTGCACGGCATGGACACCCTGTCGGCTGCAGAACGCGCTGAATGGGAGAGCCTGTTGGCTGAAGGCAACAAGATTTTCAAAGGCGCCATGCTGGCAGAAGACGAGATCACTGACCCTGCACTGGACAAGCTTGTTGGTTTTACGCCTTCCTGTTTGCAGCCCTGGTTGTCAGCATCACAACATGTGAATGGCCTCCTGAGCCAGAAGTTACGTGACAAGACGAAAGGCTACAAACCCGGTAAGGCGATTGCCGATGCTCTTGATGCCGACATGCTCGATGGACGTCACCCACTGGATAAAGCCCAGTATGTCTGGATTAAAACCATGCTCGAAGGACAAATCCTGACCTGGGGTGGTGATCGCGTTGATATGGCAAATTCGATGGAAGCGCGCCCACCCTTCCTGGATCATCATCTGGCTGAATTTGCCACCCAATTACCCCCCACCATGCGGATCAAGGGGCGTACAGAAAAGTATGTCTTGCGTGAAGCAATGAAAGGGGTATTGCCGAAGGTCCTGTATGAGCGTGAAAAATTCGCCTTTATGGCCCCCCCGGCCCATACCGATGAAAAGAAATGGCAAGCCATGAAAGCCCTGGCAAATGAATTTTTATCCGAGCAGGCGATTGAGGAAGCCGGCCTGCTGGACCCTGACGGGGTCAAGGCGCTGTTTGAATTGCACGAAGATGAAAACACCCCGACCTCCACCCAGGTTCAACTGGATGCGGTGATCAATCACATGATTGGGATTCAGGTACTGCATCAGCATTTCGTCAAGACGGATGTGCCCCGGCAGGCACAAAAACGCGCCGACGAATTGGGCTGGCAACCATG
>JBECLA010000122.1:0-22836 GCA_040235565.1 Thiohalomonadales bacterium
TGGCCTCGTAATCGTAAAAGTCTCGCGGCGTTTCCAGACAAATCGCCGGCAGGGGGGTGTCCCCCAGAATGGCAACGGTGTATTCCTGCCCCTCGATCCAGCGTTCGGCCAGCACTTTGCCTTTAAACGCGGCTGCCTGCTGCCAGGCCGTCACCAGGTCTTCCGTTTCGTTGACCTTACTCATGCCGATACTGGAGCCTTCCAGGGCCGGCTTCACCATCACCGGCAGTCCCAGGGTTGCAACGACGTAATCCGGATCGAAGTCCTGTTCCAGCACCAGGTAGGGTGGCGTCGGGATGCCGGCCCCTTCGAGTAACTGTTTGCTCCGCAGCTTGTCCATCGCCAGCGCCGAAGCCATGACGCCGCTGCCGGTGTATGGCAGTCCCAGCACTTCCAGTGCACCCTGCATCACCCCATCCTCACCACCCGGGCCGTGCAAAATAATGAAAACGCGGTCGAAATCTCCCTCAATCAGATCCCGCATTACCGTTTCACGCCGCACATCCAGGCCGCGCGCACGCACCCCCAGGCGGCACAGCGCATCAAGCACGGCTTGCCCACTGTTGAGGGAAACGGCCCGTTCGGCAGACCAACCGCCCATCAAAACGGCCACCTTGCCAAAGCGCTCGGGATCCATCGGCTTGAAATTCGGTTCAGTCAAGCTTGGCCCTCCCCCACGATGTGGACTTCCCGGCGCAACGTGATACCGTGTTCCCGTTTCACGGTCTCAGCCACCCGTTCAATTAATGCCTCGATATCGCCGGCCGTGGCGGTACCGGTATTGATGATGAAATTGGCGTGCTTCTCCGAAACACAGGCCCCCCCGACGCAGGTATTTTTCAGGCCACAGGTCTCGATCAAGCGGGCGGCGTAATCGCCTGGCGGATTGCGGAACACCGAACCCGCGTTCGGTAACTGGGTGGGTTGCGTCGCACTGCGACGGGTCAGGTAGCGTTTGATCATGTCCTGGCTCACTGCCGCATCGCCCGGCTCCAGTTGCAGGATGGCGGCGACAAACCACTCATCCGCCGGTCCCTCCACATGGCGGTAACCGATGTGATACTCGGCCGGCTTGCGCTGCTGGTATTCGCCCCGACGATTGATGGTTTCCACCGCCACCACGCGTTGCCACATTTCGCTCCCCAGGGCGCCGGCATTCAGTGCCAGCGCGCCACCGACGCTGCCGGGAATACCGCACAGAAATTCCAGGCCATGTAATCCCTGTTTCGCGGTCGTCCGCGCCAGTTTGGGACTGGCCACCCCGACTTCCGCCCGCACCTGATGATGGTCGAGGATTTCAAGCTGGTTCAGGCTGCTGGTCGCGATCACCGCCCCGTTCAGGCCACCATCACGGACCAGCAAATTGCTCCCCAGCCCCACCCAATAGAGGGATTCCTCAGCGGGCAGGCCACGCAGGAACACCACCAAATCGGCCAGATCGGCCGGCTGGAAGAACAGCTTCGCCGGCCCCCCGACACGCCAGGAGGTATGCCGCGACATGGGTTCAGCCTGCCGCAGGATGCCTCGCAATTCGTTGGTTGATTTTCCTGTCATGGTTACGGGACTCATATGTTTTCCAGCTCACCTTGCAGCTTGGCTGCCACCGCGCCGATGTTGCCGGCACCCAGGGTCAGCAACACGTCGCCGTCCTGTAACAGGCCATTGAGGGTCGCGGGTAATTCCTCAATCTGTTCCACGAATACCGGCTCAACCTGACCCCGCACGCGAATCGCCCGGGCCAGGCTGCGGCCATCGGCACCGGCGATCGGTGCTTCACCGGCGGGATAAACCTCCAGCAGCACCAGCACATCCACGTCTGAAAGCACCCGGGTGAAGTCCTCAAACAGATCACGGGTACGGGTATAACGATGCGGTTGAAAGGCCACCACCAGCCGCTGTTCTGGCCAACCCTGGCGGATGGCTTTGATCGTGGCGGCGACTTCACTGGGATGATGCCCATAGTCATCCACATGCAGAATCGTGCCGGCAGGCGTGTGATAGTCGCCATAAATCTGGAACCGTCGCCCGATACCCTGGAAGTTTTCCAGCGCGCGTTTGATTGCCGCATCTTCAATTCCGATCTCACAGGCCACGGCAATGGCAGCCAGCGCATTCAACACATTGTGATAACCCGGCATGTTGAGCGTGATATCCAGTGCCTCGGATTGCTGCTGGCGTCGCACTTTAAAAAAGGTGCGATTACCCTCCTGGCGCAGACCCTCGGCATAAATATCCGCTGCATCGCTCAAACCATAAGTGGTCACCGGCCGGGTAACCTCGGTCAGGATGTTGCGCACTTCCGGATCATCGATGCACAGGACCGCCTGACCGTAAAAAGGCAAATGAAGCAGGAACTCGATAAAGGTCTGGCGCAGTTTCTGGAAATCTCCTTCGTAGGTTTCCATGTGATCCGCATCGATGTTGGTGACCACCGCCATCATGGGTTGCAGATGCATGAAAGAAGCATCACTTTCGTCCGCCTCGGCGACCAGGTAGCGGCCTTCTCCCAGACGCGCATGGGTGCCGGCGCTGTTGAGACGCCCCCCGATCACAAAGGTCGGGTCCACCCCGCCCTCGGCAAGGACACTGGCGATCAGGCTGGTGGTGGTGGTCTTGCCATGCGTCCCCGCCACGGCAATGCCATAGCGAAACCGCATGAGCTCGGCCAGCATTTCTGCCCGTGGGACCACCGGGATACGCTGATCATGCGCCGCCATGACCTCCGGGTTGTCCTCCTTAACAGCGCTGGAGATCACCACGACATCACAGCCATTAATGTGGTCCGCGGCATGTCCTTGATAGAGCGTCGCCCCAAGCTCGCCCAGGCGGCGGGTCACTGCGTTTGCCTGCAGATCGGAGCCACTGACCTCATAACCCAGATTCAGCATGACTTCCGCGATGCCACCCATGCCCACCCCGCCGATACCAACAAAGTGGATGCGATGAATCCGTCCCATGCCGGGTTCACCGCGTGCATTAGCCAGATCTGTGACCCGCCGGGAAAGTTTAGCCATGCATCACCTCCCGGCAGATTTCCGCCACGCGTTGGGTCGCCAGCGGTGTTGCCAACCCCCGGGCGGCAGTGGCCATCGTGATGAGGCCTTCGCGGCCGCTGCGCAGCAATTCAGCTAACAAGCTTGCCAGGGCTTCGGGCGAGAGTTCAGATTGCAGCAGCAGGTGAGCGGCCCCGGCCTGGGTCATATACAGGGCATTACGGGTCTGGTGATCATCAACTGCATGGGGATACGGCACCAGAATGGCTCCCACGCCGGCCGCCGCCAGTTCCGAGATGGTCAGGGCCCCGGCCCGACAAATCACCAGATCGGCCCAGCCATAGGCCTCGGCCATATCAGCAATAAAAGGTTCCACGCGGCCGGCGATCTCCGCTGCAGCATAGGCCTCGCGGGTAGCTTGCGCTTTGTTTTGCCCCGCCTGATGCCAGATCAAGGGACGCTCCCCGACCGCAAGTAGCGCCACAGCCTTTGGCAGTGTTTCGTTGAGGGCCTGGGCACCGAGACTGCCACCGATCACCAGCAGTCGGGTTGGCCCCTCATGCCTGGCGATGCGCTCAGCCGGTCCGGGCAGGGCCGCAATCTCCGGTCGCACCGGATTCCCCGTCTGCTCGGTCTTGATCCCGACAGGAAAACTGCCGGGAAACGCTTCCAGTACCCGCCGGGCCAGACGACTCAGCAGGCGGTTGGTCAAACCGGCGATGGCATTTTGTTCATGAATCACCAGCGGACGGCGTAACAACCAGGCGGCCAACCCGCCTGGCCCGGTCACAAATCCACCCAGCCCCAATACCGCACCGGGGCGACAGCGCAGGCATACGCTCAGGGCTTGCCACAGGGCGACCGTGAGCCGCGCGGGAGCCAGTAACCAGCCCAGGATGCCCTTGCCGCGCAGGCCGCTGATGGAGATATATTCGATCGGGAATCCGGCTTCCGGCACCAGCCGCGCTTCCAGACCCCGGCGCGTCCCCAGCCACACCACAGCAACGCCCTCCTGGCGCAGGTGGCGGGCAACGGCCAGCGCCGGAAAGACGTGCCCTCCGGTTCCCCCGGCCATGATCAGGATGTGGTTCGCGGCTACCATTTGCGCGTCTCCCGTTGCAGCGGCCGGTCATGGCGACGGATTTCGAAATCGACCCGCAATAACAGGGCAATGGCCATACAAACGGCAACCATGCTGCTGCCCCCATAACTCATGAGCGGCAGGGTCAACCCCTTGGTCGGCAGGATGCCCATGTTAACGCCAAGATTGATAAAGGCCTGCAGGCCAATCCAGATACCGACGCCGTAGGCCACAAAGGCCTGATAGGGCAATTCACGCTGTTCAGCCTGCCGGCCAATCGCCAGCGCCCGCAGCACAATCAGCAAAAACAGCCCGATGACCAACACCGCTGTAATCAGGCCCAGTTCTTCTGCCAGCACCGCAAACAGGAAATCCGTATGCGCTTCCGGCAGATAAAACAGTTTCTGGACACTGCTGCCCAGGCCCACGCCGAACCATTCCCCCCGGCCGAAAGCGATCAGCGCCTGGGTTAACTGAAAGCCACTGTCGAAAGGATCCGCCCAGGGATTCAGGAAACCGGTCAGCCGTTCCATGCGGTAAGGCGACACCAGGGCCAGGACGATCAACACCCCTGTCACGGACACCAGCAGTAACAGGAATTGAAACAGGCGTGCGCCACCAAGCCACATCATTCCCAGCGCGGTCATGAAGATGACCGCCACCGCACCATAGTCCGGTTGCAATAACAGCAGTACCGCCAGCAACAGGAACAGTCCCAGGGGACGCAGGAAGCCGGCGGCAGTCGCCTTGACCACTTCGGAATGCCGTACCAGATAACCGGCGAGATAAAGAATCATGAACAACTTCACGAACTCGGAAACCTGAAGATTGAACGGCCCGAGATGAATCCAGCGCAGACTGCCATTGACCTCCCGTCCCAGGCCGGGAATAAACACCATCAATAACAGCAACACACTGGTGAGGATCAGCCCCAGCCCCAGCTTTTCCCAGACACGCAGCGGAATAAGCACCACGATACCTGCCAGACCGAGGCCAACCGTAATGTAAGCCAACTGGCGCCACAGGTAATAGAAGGCCTGATCAGTCTGGCGTTCGGCGATTGAAGTGGACGCCGAACCCACCATGATCAGCCCCAACGCCAACAGCACCCCGACGGCAACAAGCAGGGTATGATCAAAAGTTGGCCATTGACGATCACCACGTGCCGCACGCCGTGGCTGAAGGTGGAACGGTAATCGGGTCGCTTGTTGGGTCATGCGGCCAATCCCTCCACCAGGCTGACAAACTGCGCACCGCGATCCGCATAGCCTTTGAACATGTCAAAGCTGGCACAGGCCGGGGATAACAACACGGCATCCCCGGGCTGCGCCTGCTCAGCCGCTTGTTTGACGGCTTCGGCCAGATTCCTCACACCGATGAGTGGCACGGTATCAGCCAGAGCCTGTTGCAGACGAGATGCGTCTTGCCCCAGCAACACCACAGCACGACAGTGTGCACTCACCGCCTCGCGCAAGGGGGTGAAATCCTGCCCCTTGCCCTGGCCCCCGGCGATCAAGACCAGTTTCCGCGCCGGGATCCCTTGGATCGCGGCCAGCGCCGCGCCGACATTGGTAGCTTTGGAATCGTTGTACCAGACCACCCCCTGCCGCTCGCGCACCCACTGACAACGATGTGGCAGACCACTGAAACGCTGCAGCACCGTGAGCATCGCGGCCTGCGACAATCCGGCCACTTGCCCCAGGGCCAATGCCGCCAGGGCATTGGCGGTATTGTGGCGACCCTTGATTCTCAATGCCGTTTCCGGCAGCAAGCACGCCTCACCCCGGCATAACCAGACTTCCCCGTTCTGTTCACACAGGCCATAGTCCCCCGCCGCGGGGGCCTCCAGCCCAAATCGCACCACCGGACGTCCGTGTTGCACCATTGCCAGGGTGGCCCTGACCAGCGCATCATCCCGATTGATCACCAACCCGCCACCGCCGTGATAAATTCGCATTTTTGCCGCAGCGTAGTCACTCACACTGGTATACCGGTCCATATGATCCTCGCTGATGTTGAGGATCACCGCCGCAGCCGGTTCCAGGCTGGAGGTGGTTTCAAGCTGAAAACTCGACAGTTCCAGCACATACAATTCGGGCTTCTGCGCCAGCAGGTCCAGCGCGGGGGTGCCGATATTACCACCCATGGCGGTTTTGAGGCCGCTTTCCCGCGCCATCTCCGCCACCAGCGCCGTCACGGTACTCTTGCCATTGGACCCCGTGATGGCAATCACCGGTGCTGCGGTAAAATGCGCAAAGATTTCGATATCGCCCAGGATCTCCACGCCCCGGGCGCGCGCCTCGATGATCAAAGGCTCTCGCAGCGAGACGCCGGGGCTCACCACCAGACACTCGGCGCGGGCAAAGGCAGCCGCATCAAAGCCACCCACAAACACCGCCACATCGGGCAATTCGTTGCGCAAGGCTTCCAGGCTCGGTGGGTTGGGGCGACTGTCGGTGACGGCAATTTCCGCACCCTGTGAAGTCAGAAAGCGGGCACAGGACAGACCGGTCGCACCCAATCCGACAATCAGGATCCGCTTGTTCAAAAAGCTTCGTTCCTCTGCCATTGCACTTGTCCGATAATTTATTGCCGCCAACATCTTTTAGCGCACCTTCAGGGTGGCCAGTCCGACCAGCACCAGAATCACCGTGACGATCCAGAAGCGCACGATGACCCGGGGTTCAGGCCAGCCTTTCAGTTCAAAATGATGATGTAACGGTGCCATGCGAAAGATGCGCTTACCGGTCAGCTTGTAAGAGCCGACCTGCAAAATGACGGATACGGTTTCCATCACAAACACGCCACCCATGATGAACAGCACCAGTTCCTGTCGCACCAGCACCGCCAGAATGCCCAGGGCGGCACCCAGCGCCAGCGCCCCGACATCGCCCATGAAGACCTGCGCCGGATAGGTGTTAAACCAGAGAAATCCCAGGCCGGCTCCGATCAACGCACCGCAAAAAATCACCAGTTCACCCACACCCGCGACATAGGGGATGCCGAGATAACCGGAGAACACGCTGTTCCCCGACAGATAGGCGAACACCGCCAGGGCGCCGCCTACCATCACGGTTGGCAAAATCGCCAGGCCGTCCAGACCGTCGGTCAGATTGACGGCGTTACTTGAACCGACGATCACGAAATAGGTCAGCAACACATAACCCACCGCCCCCAGGGGGATGGCCACATTTTTCAGGATTGGGACGATCAACTGGGTTTCCACCGGTGAGGCCGTGTGGTAGAGGTAAATGGCAACGGCCAGGGCGGCAAGCGATTGGGCCAGATACTTGTAGCGCGGAATCAGACCCTTCGGATCCCGCTTGACCAGTTTGCGGTAATCGTCGATCCAGCCGATGACGCCGAACACGAAGGTCACCAGGATCACCACCCAGACATAACGATTGGTGAGATCCGACCACAGCACGGTACTGATGCCGATTGCCACCAGAATCAGGGCACCACCCATGGTGGGTGTACCGGCCTTGCTGAAATGGGATTCGGGGCCATCATCGCGCACTGTTTGCCCGATGTTGTACTGGCTGAGCTTGCGGATCATGCTCGGCCCGACGATGAACGAAATCAGCAGCGCGGTCAGCACCCCGAGAATGGCGCGCAACGTCAGGTAATTGAAGACATTGAAACCGCTGTAGAAGTCTTGCAGGTATTGGGCGAGATGAAACAGCATTACTCTGTCCCTCCCGCCACCAGGGCATTCACCACCTGCTCCATATGACTCAGGCGAGAGCCTTTCAGCAACACCGTCACATCAGACGCCAATTCAGATTGCAATGTCGCGCTGGCGGTTGGTTGATCTGCGAACCACTCCGCCCCTGCTCCGAACGACTCGACCGCCGCCTTCGCCATAGAACCCACGGCATACAACCCCTCGATCCCCGCGGCCTTCGCGACCCGGCCGGCCTCGGCGTGCAGAGGGATGGCATTCTCACCCAGTTCCCCCATATCTCCTAGCACCAGAATTCGTTTTCCCGCAAAACCGGCCAGGACCTGAATGGCGGCCGTCAGGGACGCCGGATTGGCGTTATAGGTGTCATCGATTATGCGACAGCCCTTGAGACCCGGCTTGAGCTGCAACCGGCCGGGTACGGGTTGCATCTCCTCCAGCCCCGCCTTGATCGCTGTCATTGGCAAACCGACCGCCAGGGCCGCAGCAATGGCGGCCAGGGCGTTCATCACATTGTGCTCACCGAGTAACGCCAGCGTACATTCCAGTTCTCCCTCGGGGGTTGTCACCTGCAGCTGGCTGCCCCGCTCCCCCGCTTGCCAGCGGGCGGTCACATCGGCGGGTTGCAGCAATCCAAAGCTCAGCGTCTTGCGGGATTGGGCGAATTCACGCCACAAAGGTGCAAAAGGGTCATCGGCATTGATGATGGCCGTGCCGGTTTCACTCAAACCCTGGAAAATCTCGCCCTTCGCCCTGGCAACCCCTTCGAGACTGCCAAATC
The DNA here is from genome assembly GCA_040235565.1 of Thiohalomonadales bacterium. GTDB lineage: Bacteria > Pseudomonadota > Gammaproteobacteria > UBA6429 > Thiohalophilaceae > JAHEIJ01. Next base: position 8,541 of record JBECLA010000122.1, read on the forward strand.
CTTCCAGATGCGCCGGCGCGGCATTGGTGATCACGGCAACCCCGGGTTCCGCCAGACGGGTCAGATAGGCGATTTCGCCGGCATGGTTGGCGCCCATTTCCACTACGGCAGCGGTGTACCCGGCATCCAGGTCGAACAACGTGAGTGGCAGGCCGATGTCATTATTCAGATTTCCCCGGGTTGCCAGCGTCTGGCCCTGCTGGCCCAGGATAGTGGCGAGCATTTCCTTGACGGTGGTTTTGCCATTACTACCGGTCACCGCCACCAGCGGCAGGGTAAAGCGCTGCCGCCAGGCACGTGCCAGCCTGCCCAACGCCAACCGGGTATCGCCCACGATGATCGACGGACAATTGGCAACCGGCTTTTCGACCATACAGGCGGCGGCCCCCCGGGCTTTGGCTTCAGCCAGGTAGTCATGGCCATCAAAATTCGGGCCGTGCAACGCGACAAACAATTGCCCCGCTTGCAAGGTCCGGGTGTCGGTGCTGACCCCCTGTAACCGCACATCTTCCCCGGCCCAGCGCGCACCCAATGCCTCGGCCGCTTCATGCAACCGCATCAGAAAGCCCACTGGTGGATTGTCCAGTTTCACCGCCACATTCATGTCCACACGTCCAGTTGCGACGTCACTTCGTCGATGTCACTAAATGGAATTTTGCGCTCGCCGAGTTGCTGCCAGGCCTCATGACCCTTACCGGCGACCAACACCACATCGCCCGGCCTGGCTTCGGCAATGGCCCGGGCAATGGCTGCATGACGGTCCTGCTGGATGTGAGCCTGGTCCGGCCGGGTCATCCCCTGCTGGATCGCCGTCAGGATCTGTGCAGGCGCTTCACTGCGCGGATTGTCATTGGTCAGGATCACGACATCGGCGAGGGCTTCGGCGATTGCCCCCATCAAGGGCCGTTTGCCTGCGTCACGATCTCCGCCGCAGCCGAACACGCACCACAAACGCCCGGCACAGTGTTCCCGCAAGGCAGTCAATACTTGTTCAAGGGCATCGGGGGTATGGGCGTAATCGACAATCACCAGGGGCCTGGTATCTCCCCCGAAAGTTTCCATCCGGCCGGCGACAGCGTTCACCGTGGCCAACCGGGTCAGCGCCGCTCGCAGGGGAATACCGCGCAACAACAGGACGGCCAACACAGCCAGCAGATTACTGATGTTGAACCGCCCCAATAATATGGTGTGAAACACGCCGTCACCGAAGGGGGTTGAAACCTCAACCTCGCTGCCCTCACTCGTCATGCTGAGACACTTGCCCAGAATGTCAGGTTGGTGCGTTGCCTCCAGTCCAAAACGGAGCACATTGAGGCTCTTGGGAAGATTGCCCAGCAACTCCCGGCCGGTGGCATCGTCGGCGTTTATTACGGCATAGCGAAGCCCCGGCATCTGGAACAGGCCGGCCTTGGTGGCGGCGTAACTCTGCATGTCGCCGTGGTAATCCAGATGGTCGCGGCTCAGATTGGTGAAAATCCCACAATCAAACGCCACCCCCGTGGTTCGCCCCTGATGTAACGCATGGGAGGAAACCTCCATGGCCACGCTGGCTGCCCCCTGTTCACGCAGTTCCGCCAACCAACGATGCAGCGTCACCGCATCGGGCGTGGTATGCCGACCCATCTCAAGCTGGCCGTACAAACCATGCCCCAGGGTGCCAATGACACCGGCGGGGGCATCCGCACTCTGTGCCTGCGCCAGATACTGGCTGACACTGGTCTTGCCATTGGTGCCCGTCACACCACACACAAACAGGGCCCGCGATGGCTGGCCGTAAAATCGATCCGCGAGAATCCCGGCCTGGCGGGAGAGATCCGGAACGGCAATCACGGGCACCGACTTGCCATTCGGCCCAGCACGATATGTCAGGGGAATCGCCCGGGTTCCGGCCTGGCTTTCCCATAACACCGCTACCGCCCCATTACGAATGGCAGTATCAATAAAGCTGGCGCCATCATGTTTGCGACCGACACAGGCCAGAAACAGATCTCCCGGTCGAATCTCACGGCTATCGAGACTCATGCCGGTGATGCTGCAATCGGCTTCCGGTTTGAGCTCGATCACGCCCTGCAACAACGCGCTCAAGGTCAACTGGAACTGACTATAACGGCCGGCCATCATGGACGACCTCCTGAGGCCGACGTCAGGGCTGCCAGGGCCACGGGGGGGTTCGAAACATTGTCAGGCGCGATACCCAGCAGACGTAGCGCACCTGCCATGACATTGGAAAACACGGGGGCCGCGACTTCACCACCATAATAGACATCCCCGGTAGGTTCAGTAATGGTCACCACCATGGCCAGGCGTGGCTGACTGGCCGGGGCCAAGCCGGCAAAGACTGAAATATAGCGGTCTTCACTGTATCCCCCCGCTACGGCCTTTTTCACCGTCCCGGTTTTACCGGCTACCTTATATCCGGCAATACGTGCGCGGGTGCCGGTGCCCCCGTCCTGCACCACGGCTTCGAGCATCCGCCGTACCTGCCGGGCAATCGGTGCCGCGATGATGCGCTGCCCTTCCACCACGCCATCGGTTCGCAAAAAACTGACCGGTTTGAGGACACCGTCACTGGCCAGCACACTATAGGCTCGCGCCAGCTGCAAGGGGGTGACTGACAAGCCATAGCCATAAGCCAGGGTGGCTTTTTCAATTTCCCGCCAATGGCGCGCATGGGATAACAGCCCCCCGGCTTCACCGGGAAAACCACTGCCGCTGGCATTGCCGAAGCCCAGACGCGAATGCACCTGCCATAACGCCTGGTCAGGCAACGTCAGCGCAATCTTGCTGGCACCCACATTACTGGATTTTTGAATCACCTTGGCCACACTGATGCGGCCGTAATTGCGGCTGTCGCGAATTACCGCCTTGCCGAGACGAAACTGTCCCGGTGAAGTATCGACCATGCTGGTGGGGCGAAACCGGCCGCTTTCCAGGGCGGCCACCACGGTAAACGGTTTGATGGTGGAACCCGGCTCCAGCAGATCGGTGACCGCTCGATTACGGGTCTGGCTGGCCTTGAAATTACCGCGGTTGTTGGGGTTGTAAGACGGCTGATTGACCATCGCCAGCACTTCGCCACTGTGGACATCCAGAATGACGGCAGAGCCGGACCGTGCCTGGTGCTGCATGACAGCCCGTTTCAATTCCCGATATGCAAGGTACTGCAGACGACGATCCAGGCTCAGGGCAAGATCTCTCCCCGGCACCGGTTTACGAAGCTGTTCGACATGACGCACAACGCGTCCGAGGCGATCCTTGAGTACGCGTTGGCTGCCTGGCACGCCTTTGAGCCATTCATCATAGGCCAGTTCCAGACCTTCCTGTCCCCGATCATCGATGTTGCTGAAGCCCAACACATGCGCCGTGACTTCGCCGGTCGGGTAATAGCGATGGTACTCCCGCTGCAAATTGACACCGGGTAATTCCAGCGCCATGACCTGCTCGGCCAGGTCCGGACTGATATGTCGTTTCAGATACACAAATTCACGGTCCTGGCGCTGTGAAAGGGTACGTTGCAGCTGGGCCAGATCCAGCTTGAGTAATCTGGCCAGTTTGGGCCAGTCACTGACTGCCGCACTGAATGTCGCGGGTTGCACCCAGACAGAATCCACCGGGGTACTGATCGCCAGGGGTTCACCATGTCGATCGGTGATCATTCCGCGATGGGCCGGAATCGGCACGACCCGCAAATAGCGGGCATCCCCCTGGTCCTGCAGGAAATCCTTGTGAAACACGTGCAAATCAACCACCCGCCACGCCAGCACCAGGGTTGCCACGCCAATCGCGCTATAGACCACGCCGAGCCGAAAACGGGAAGCCGGTTTGTGCAGATGCTTGCTCATGGTCGAATTATGACTACCTCATCAAAATCCACATTGGTCATCCGCAACCGCTTATGCGCGACCTGTTCAATCCGCCCGTTGGTGGCCCAGGTACTGAGTTCCAGTTGCAGTTGTCCCCATGCCACATTCATGGCATCGCGTTGCTGCTGCAGTTCATTCAACTGCACGAAAAGCTTGCGGCTCTGGTGCTTGGCATAGACCACGCCCAGCGCACTGCTCAGCACCAGGGGTAAGAGCACCGTAATAATCAGCATCCGTTTCACCTCTCCGCTCCGGCCAGGCGTTCGGCGACGCGCATAATGGCACTGCGTGCCCGGGGGTTCGCCTGGATTTCCGCCTCGCTTGGTCGCACCGGTTTGCCGACGGCCCGCAGACGGGGCTGCAGCTGAAGCTGCATCACTGGCAGATCGGGGGGAAAGTCATCACCCTTTTCCTGCTGGCGAATAAATCGCTTGATTAGCCGGTCCTCGAGAGAATGAAAACTGATCACTACCAGTCGCCCCCCGGGCTTGATTACCTCCAACACCTCATCCAGACAGGCCTGCAGATCCTCCAGTTCCTTATTAATAAAGATACGAATGGCCTGAAAGCTCCGCGTCGCGGGATCCTTGCCCGGTTCCCGGCTCGGCACCGCTGCCGCCACAATGGCTGCCAGTTGGCCGGTTGTGGTAATGGCATGTTCCGTACGGGTCTTGACGATCGCCCGCGCAATCCGTTTGGCAAAACGTTCTTCGCCAAACTCTTTCAGGACCCGGGCGATATCCTGCTCCCGTGCCCCGGCCAACCAGTCTGCGGCCGACTGCCCCTGAGCGGGATCCATGCGCATGTCGAGGGGGCCCTCCTTTTGAAAGCTGAATCCCCGGCCGGCATCATCGAGCTGAGGTGAAGACACGCCAAGGTCCAGCAATACGCCATCCACCTGCCCCAGCCAGCCGAGCGTCGTCACTTCCTGCTTCAGTTTGGCAAAGGAGGCCTGGCGAATCGCAAACCGGGCATCCCGACCAAACCGCCGTTGCGCCTCGGCGATCGCACTCGGGTCCTTGTCCAAGGCCAACAGCCGTCCTGCCGTATCCAGTCGGGCCAGTAACGCCCCGCTATGGCCACCGCGACCAAAGGTGCCATCCACGTAGTACCCGTTTGTCTTGATATTCAGCGCCTGCAATGCTTCCTCCAGTAGGACCGGCTGATGTTGGTCATCGGTACTCACAAAGACAGGGATTCCAGTTCGGCTGATAATTCCGCATCTTCTGCCCCGGCAACCAGCCAGGCATTGCGCTGCTCTTGCCAGACCTGTTCGTTCCAGATTTCAAATTTTTTGCCCTGCCCGGTCAGCGCGATGCGTTTGTCCAGTTGGGCGAACTCCCGCAGGGGCGGGGGCAGCAGAATGCGGCCATTGCTGTCCATGTCCAGCTCGGTGGCATGACCGATCAGCAAACGTTGCAGCCGCCGGGCACGGGGATCGAGGTTCCCCAGCCGGACCAGCTTGCGTTCGATGTCTTCCCATTCTGAGAGGGGATACAACAACAGGCAGGGATCACTGAGATCGACAGTGACCACCAACTGACCGTCAGATTGCGCCAGGAGGCGCTCGCGATACTTGCTCGGCATCGCCATGCGACCTTTGGCATCCAGATTGAGCGTAGTTACGCCTCGGAACACTACCAGGACCCCCCTCCAAGCTGCCCCATTAATCCCCACATTGATCCACTTTTGTACACTATAGAAAGCCGTTGCCCCACAAGTCAAGCAAATTGGCGCACAAAATGGGTAATTCTTTCTTTATTGACAGGCACTTAGCGGCCACATGTGAAGGTGGATCAACGGAAAAACCAGCCATCAAGCAGGATCAGGAATCCTATAAAAACAATAAGTTGAAAATTCAAGCTAAAGTAGATTAATAAGAAAAATTGCGTATGTTTTCAAGCCCAACGGCGACTGAACGGCCAAACGGAGAATTGAACAAGGTAGTGGGGAGTCGGCCGATAAGCCGGGTTCTGTCGTGGACAGTCATTCATCTGGGGTGTGTGTCGCCACACACCTCGAGCGACCTACCCGGGAACCATGCGGGCCACATGTTGTTCCCCTATTTGGTCTTGCTCCGGGTGGGGTTTACCCTGCCACCGATGTTGCCACCGGCGCGGTGCGCTCTTACCGCACCTTTTCACCCTTACCGGTCCCGAAAGACGTAGGCGGTATGTTTTCTGCGGCACTTTCCGTAGGCTCACGCCCCCCAGGGGTTACCTGGCACCCTGCCCTGTGGAGCCCGGACTTTCCTCCCCGTCGGTATGACGGAGCGACTGCCTGGCCAACTCCCATAGGTAGTTTACTAGGACAGGATTAGTCAGAACTAGTTTCTTGCAAGGCAAATTGATACAGCAGGTTCTTTTTGACGCCGGTGATCTCGGCTGCCAGGCTCGCCGCCTGCTTGACGGATAATTGCTGCAGGAGAATTTTCAATACCCGTTCTGTTTCCGCGTCAATTCCGCTACGGGCCTCGGTACTGGCACCCTCCACCAGGATCACCATTTCACCTTTTTGCTGGTTTTCATCGGCGCTCACCTGTTGAATAAGTTCCGCCAAGCCGCCACGCAGAAAGGTTTCAAACCGTTTGGTCAGTTCACGTGCCAGCACGACTTTACGCTCGTCCCCAAAAATCGTTTGCATATCCTGCAGGGTCGCGAGAATCCGATGCGGGGCTTCAAAAAAAACCAGCGTTGAAGTGACCTGCCGCAATGCTTCCAGTCGACGGCAACGGGCCGTGGTTTTGCTCGGCAGAAATCCCTCGAAACAAAACCGATCCGTCGGCAAACCACCGGCCGACAAAGCCGTCATCACCGCACTCGGGCCCGGCACCGGGATCACGGTTAATCCCTGTGCCACCGCTTCACGTACCAGATGAAAGCCGGGATCGCTCAACAAGGGTGTGCCGGCATCAGAAACCAGCGCGATACTATCGCCCTGCGCCAGGCGCGTGAGTAACCCGGCCGTCACTTTACGTTCATTATGTTCATGTAACGCCGTACATTCGGTTGAAATATCGAACTGGTGCAGAAGTTGCCGGGTATGTCGCGTATCTTCGGCAGCAATCAGGGTCGCATCACGTAACACCTCAATAGCACGTTGTGACATGTCCCCCAGATTCCCGATGGGGGTTGCGACAACATATAAAGCACCCTTCTCCAATATCACGTTATAATCCATGCGGCAGCAAATTGACGGTAATTTCAAGAGTGTACACAAGACAATGATGCAACGTTTGGCTTTTCTTTTGTTTCTGACCGGTCTGGTTTTAATGACAAGCTGCGCTGTTGGCCCGCAACGCGCTGCGGATAAACAGGCTGAAGCAGAAAAACAGTTTGCCCTGGGCGAATATCAGCAAGCTGCTCAGTCATTCATGAACCTGTCGCAACAGGAAGATGAAACCCAACGACCCATACTGTTGTTACGCGCCAGCGCCGCTTTTGCCCGCGCGGATAACCTGTATCGGTCACGCCAGATTCTCAAATCCATCACCATCGATCCCCGCAATCCGACACAAGTGTTGTTGTATCAATTGGCGGAATCGCACATTGCACTTATGGAGCGCCGTCCCGATGACGTCTTGTTGATCCTCAGTACCACCCCGTCTTCTGCCATTGCTGCACCTTACTTAGCGGATTACTATCATGCACGTGCCGAAGCCTACACCATGCTGGGTAATCGGCTCGAAACTGCGCGGGAACTCGTACGCAGGGAACCTTATCTGAGCGACACAGCCCTGATCGAAGCCAATCAACAGGCTATCTGGCAAGCCCTGGCGATGTTATCAGAACGGGCCCTGCAACAATTGCGGACCAATCCACCCCCGGATGTATTAAGTGGCTGGATGCAGCTGGTGCAAATCACCAAGGCCTATCAACTCCATCCAACCAGCCTCAAGCAGGCGTTGATACGTTGGCAGGAAGCCTACCCGAATCATCCGGTACAACCGGCATTTTTAGCCGAACTGATGGAGCGACGTCAGGAGGACATTGTCACGCCGGATAACATCGCGCTGTTGTTACCCTTGAGTGGCAAATTTGCCACCGCCGCAGCCGCTGTACAGGATGGATTTTTAGCGGCTTATTATTCGCGTAATCCGAAAACCACCCAGACAATTCGTGTTTATGACACGGAAAGTGCCGTGGATATTTTGAGTGTGTACAAGCAAGCTGTTAACGAAGGCGCCCAGTTCATTGTTGGTCCACTGGATAAAGAGCGTATTGAAATCCTGGCCGAAAGCGAGGAACTACCCGTTCCCACGCTGGCGTTGAATTATATTGATCGCGAAGAGATACCCGCAAATCTGTACCAGTTTGGACTGTCGCCGGAAGAGGAAGCAATTCAAGTGGCTGAACGCACCTGGCTGGATGGTCATGTTAATGCTGCCGTACTGGTACCGATCGGTCCCTGGGGAGAACGGGTTGCTACTGCATTTGAAACTCGCTGGGAAGAAATCGGTGGCAGGGTTGTGGAACAGCAGTCCTACAATGCTGCACGTAATGATTACTCAACCCCGATTCGCATGCTCCTGAATATCGATGACAGCCAGCGCCGTTATCGCAGCCTGACCAACCTGTTAAATCAGAATTTGAAATTCACCGCACGACGCCGTAACGATATTGATTTTATCTTTCTTGCTGCTTATCCACGCCAGGCTCGCCAAATCCGACCGCAATTGAAATTTTATCATGCTACTGATTTACCGGTTTATGCCACATCGCATGTCTTTACCGGTAATCTGAATCCGGAACGGGATCGCGATATGGACGGCCTGATGTTTGGTGACATGCCCTGGGTGTTGACCGGTAACACATCCCATCGCGGCTTGCGGGCTGAAATCGAACCTTATATCTCTCCGGCAGGCAATCGTTTACAACGACTGTATGCTCTCGGTATTGACAGCTTCAATATCATTCCAGCCTTGTCACCTCTTAAACAATACCCTTATCAACGTTATGACGGGGAAACCGGCAGTCTCAGCCTGGATCTCAAGCAACGCCTGCACCGTCAACTCACCTGGGTACGTTTTCGCAGTGGTCGCCCGGTATCCCTTGACGAAGCGACACAATAAAACACGGTGGATAAGAAACCGAGCAGTATTCAGATTGGCAATGCCGCCGAATCACTGGCTTGTGATTATCTGCAACAAAATGGTCTGGCCTTGCTCGAAAGGAATTATCGTGCACCGTATGGTGAACTTGATCTGATTATGCGAGACCAAAATCAAACGGTCTTTGTGGAAGTCCGTTATCGCCGTAATCATCGCTTCGGTAGCGGTGCTGATAGTGTACGCACTGCCAAACAGGACAAACTGCTGAAAACCGCCTTATACTATTTACAGCAACATCCAAAACTGGCCAAACGACCGGTACGTTTTGATGTTATTTCCATCTCGGTAATGCAGGATCAACCAGATATTGACTGGATTAAAGACGCCTTCCAGGCAGAGGGTTAATATGAGCATTCGTGATCAGGTCATACAACTTTTTAACGCCAGTATCGAGACCAAACAGACGGCACGAGAAGTGCTGGCAGATCCTATTGCCACCGCCGTTGAACGAATGACCGATGCATTTAAAACCGGTAACAAAATCCTCAGTTGCGGTAATGGTGGATCGGCAGCCGATGCACAACATTTCTCCGCCGAAATGGTTTGCCGTTTTGAACGGGAACGACCCGGTTTACCGGCTGTGGCATTGACGACAGACACGTCTGCCTTGACCGCCATTTCCAATGATTATGACTATAACGAAGTCTTTGCCAAACAGGTGAATGCCCTGGGTCTCGCAGGTGATATCCTGCTCGCCATCTCAACCAGCGGTAATTCCCCCAATGTAGTGCGGGCGATTGAAGCCGCGCATGATAAGGATTTAACGATAGTCGCCATGACAGGACGAGATGGCGGCAAGATCGCCGAGCTGCTGCGCGAAAATGATGTTGAAATCCGTGTCCCGGCAAACTCGACGGCCCGTATCCAGGAAGTCCATCTACTAACGCTGCATTGTCTGTGTGATCAAATTGATGAAGTTTTATTCGGTTAAACAACATTGCCTGATGTAAGCACAAGTCCTGTCCTGCCCTCCACTGCGTTAGATGCCTTACGGCAACAACTGGGGGATGAGAATATCCTCACGGAAGAAACGGAACGGTGGAGTTACGGTTATGACAATAGTCGTCGCCAGAGCTTGCCTGATGCCGTGGTTTTTCCCCGGACACATGACGATGTCGTTAGCATAGTCAGGATCTGTAACCAGTCCCAAATTCCTCTGGTTGCACGTGGCCGTGGCACGGGTACCACCGGTGCTACCGTGCCATTAACTGGTGGTTTGGTCCTGTCCACCGAACGCATGACCAAGATCATCCGCCTGGATCCTGCCAACCGCATGATGATCGTTCAACCCGGCGTACTCAACCAGACCGTGCAGGAACTGGCTGCTGAAAAAGGTTTCTTCTGGCCCCCCGATCCCACCAGCGCTGCCTACTGTACGATTGGTGGCAATCTTGCGTATAACTCGGCGGGGCCCCGCGCGGTGAAGTACGGTACCCCAAGAGAAAACGTGTTTGGGTTGCGTGCCGTTACCGGTCATGGGGATACCATACGCACCGGCGTGTATACCAGCAAAGGCGTAGTGGGTTATGACCTCACCCGCCTGTTAATCGGCTCGGAAGGGACTCTTGCGATCATTACCGAGGCGACCCTGAAGTTGACACCATTGGCCGAAGGAAAACGCACGCTGCAGGCCATTTACCGGGATATCGAATCCGCCGCTGATGCGGTGAGTGCCATCATGGCCCAACCCTTAATCCCCTGTGCTCTGGAATTTATAGACGGTCAGGCCATCGAAATGATCCGTGCCTATTCCACCGCCGAACTGCCGCACGAGGCAGGCGCCTTATTAATGATCGAAACGGATGGCCCCCTGTCGCAACTGGATCATGCAGATCAAACCTTGCGTCGTGCGGCAAGCAATGGAGGTCTGCTGGAAATCCACAGCGCCGAGAGCCCTGAAGAAATTGCCGCATTGTGGGCAACCCGCAAGGCACTGTCACCGGCGCTGCGTAACATTGCACCGAAAAAAATCAATGAAGATGTGGTAGTCCCCGTTTCCAATATTCCGGCTTTGATTCGCGGTCTGGAACAACTGTCCCGGCAGTATGCGATACCGATCATCAATTTTGGCCATGCGGGTAATGGCAACATTCATGTCAACCTGTTAATCGATCCTGATGATCCGCAACAAATGCAGAATGCGGCACAATGTCTGGATGCGGTTTTTTCCCTGGTGCTGAATTTAAATGGCACGCTATCCGGAGAACACGGCGTGGGACTGGAGAAACGGGATTTCATCGATCGTGAAATCGACCCGGTCACCCTGGACTTGATGCGGCGTATCAAGCAGCAGTTCGATCCATTGGGAATATTGAATCCGGGCAAAATGTTACCGCCGGTCGAAAAAGCGGGAACAGCTAAGTTATAAAATCTGCCGGTATATCACCTATACATTCAGTGCCGCCAGACTTGCCTGATAAATTTTGACGTCTTCCTCGCTATGGCATGCAGCGATAATCCGCGCAAAGCGGTTCTCGTATTCTTTCATCACCGTTAGTGCGATGCGCGCCGCGGCATGCTTGGGATAAGCGTAGACACCGGTACTGATCGCCGGGAAAGCAATGCTCTCGAGATCATTTTGCAAAGCCAGTTCGAAAGAATTGCGATAGGCCTTTTGCAGTAATTTTGCTTCGCCCTGATCACCGCCATACCAAACCGGTCCGACTGTACTGATGACATATTTGGCAGGCAGGTTAAAGCCGGGGGAAATACGTGCTTCACCTGTGGGACAGCCACCGAGGGTTTGATTGTACTGTTTTAATTCTGGTCCGGCAGCGCGATGAATCGCTCCATCCACGCCGCCACCACCAAGCAGAGAATGATTTGCCGCGTTGACTATCGCATCCACCACCAGGGTGGTGATATCGGCCTGGAGAATTTCAATCACAATATAAGATTTACTCTCCGTATTCGAAACGACTATTTGACCAGTTTCAGACTGGGACGACCGGGTTTGTCGGGTTCGTTATCAGGCGGGGGATTTCCGCCTTCCGACTCATTGAATACCATGCCCTGGCCATTCTCCTTGGCATAGATTGCCAGTACCGAGGTAACGGGAAAACTGACATCCATGGGTTTGCCGCCAAAACGGGCATTAAAGGCAATATAGTCGTTTGCCATATCCAGATCGTTAACCGCGACCGGGCCAAGGTTTAATACAATCTTGCCATTTTCAACATACTGCCGCGGTACGTGGATGGCTTCATTCTCCGCGTTGACCAGTACATAGGGTGTCAATTCATTATCGACGATCCATTCATAGATGGCGCGGACGAGATAGGGCTGACTGGGCGACATAGACATGCTGGTTCTGGCTTTCGCTCCCGGTGTTAGTCTTTCATCTCCCGTTCGCCTTCCGTCAGGCTTTGTTTGAAAGACTCCCGATCAAACATCCGTTCAGCATAGTTTATGAGCGGTTTCGCCGAGGGCGGCAACTCAACCCCGTAGTACGGCAAGCGCCACAGTAATGGCGCAATCGCACAATCCATCAGGGAAAATTCATCACTCATGAAAAACGGCTTTTGCTCGAAGATGGGTGAGACACTGGTCAGGCTATCACGCAATTCCTTGCGCACCGTGTCACTGGCTTTGGTTTTGTCTCTCAACTGTTTGGCGAGTGAATACCAGTCACGCTCGATCCGATACAACATTAGACGCAACTGGGCGCGTGACACAGGATCAACCGGCATCAGCGGTGGATGGGGAAAACGTTCGTCCAGATATTCCATGATGACATTGGATTCATACAAAACCAGTTCTCTATCCACCAGGGTGGGGACTTCATTGTAGGGATTGAGATCCTTGAGGTCATCCGGCGTGTCTTTCAGATTTACGTTTTGTAATTCGTAATTAATTCCCTTTTCTGCTAATACGATACGAACCCGGTGGCAATAAGGACAGGTATCACCGGAAAACAGTGTCATCGCTAAACGTCGATTGGCAAGCTGCGCCATGATCTTACTCCGTGGATAAAGCTTTACAGACAAACAAGGGGGATGCAGGCATCCCCCTTGATATTGACAATTCTAAGCGTGTCGAATTTCTGTCATTAACATGGACCGCTTAGTGCACGTCTTTCCAGAATTCCTTCTTCATGGCATAGGAGACAACAAACAGCAATGCCAGGAACAACAACACCCACACGCCAATGTAATAACGACTCAGCTTGGCGGGTTCACCCATGTAGACCATGAAATTCACCAGGTCGCGTACCGCATTATCATATTCGGCTTCACTTAATTTACCCGGCTGTACCATCTCATACTTAACAATATGCTTGGTTTCGTTGCCTTCATGGTCTGTTGAGATTTCATACACCGGTTTTTTCAGACCTTCGAGTTCCCATAACACATGCGGCATACCAACATCCTTGAAAGTCGCATTATTGACGCCCCAGGGTCGCGAAGGATCCAGATAAAAGGTCCGCAAATAAGTGTATAACCAGTCAGCGCCACGGGACCGCGCCACCACGGTAAGATCCGGAATCTTGGTACCAAACCATTTTTTGGCCTCACTCGCCGGCATGGCAACCGTCATGGTATCCCCCACCTTGTCGGCGGTAAACATAAGGTTCTGTCTCACCTGCTCATCAGTCAAACCCAGGTCCTTACCCATGCGGTTGTAACGCATGTAAGCAGCGGAATGACAGCTCAGGCAATAATTGACGAACAGTTTCGCCCCGTTCTGCAAAGAAGCCTGGTTATGTAAATCCACATCAGCTTTGTCGAGATGGACACCACCACCGGATGCAAAACCCAGGGCCGGTATCAATGTAATCAAGAGTGCAGTAATAAGTTTCTTCATTTTGTCAGCCTCTCAGGAACCGGCTTTTCCTGGTTCAGATTGGTAAACAACGGTGCCAGCAACATAATGGCCATGTAGCCTGTCGGGATCAGCCAGCTGCTGGTCACCAGTCCCATATTGCCTTCGCCAACGCGTACCAGGTCGTATATGGAATAGATACCAACCAGGATAATCAGCGAGGCATAGCTGAAGCCCGCACTGCGCGTCTTGCTATGGAACCATAATACGAAGAAGAACAGGAAATAGACTTCTGAAAAACGCAGTCCCATTTCCGCCAGTACCGGCTCGGGTGGATTAACCCCCAGATAACCGAGATAGATGAAAGAGGCGGCAAAGAACAGCAGGTTCATGAAATGCAGCGGGCTGCGATAGCGCATGGATTTGATCGGATTCTGGTCAATCCACGGCAGGAAGAACAGAATGACTACCGCCGCACCCATGGCAATCACCCCCAGGAAGGGATCCGGCACGGCACGCAATACCGTATAGAACGGGGTAAAGTACCAGACAGGGGCAATAT
>JBECLA010000146.1:0-17042 GCA_040235565.1 Thiohalomonadales bacterium
GTTCGGATGTGGTATCAATAAATTTGATGTGACAAAGATGGTCAATCCATCATTGAACACGTAATGGTCGTGCCTTATACCTCCCCTTCCACTAAAGCATACATTCGTCAGTGAGCTCTTTAAGGGTATAAGATATTCAGCCAACCAAGCCGTGCGCTTCAAGGTCTTCCCTGTCGCCTTCAATACGCTTTACCCTATACGCATTGCGGTCTTGGTCGTGAAGGGTTAGGTTTTTAAGAATGCGTTGTCTTGTTTGATGATCGCTTTGTAGCGTACACCAGTTTTCTTATTAATCCTGGCAATGGTTGCCATGTTAAACCTCCGCTAAACACATTAAAAACACGGCACCAAATCAGTAGGTAACACATTTGGTACCTGGCCTTCAGTGTGTCTCACCAGAGATTTGAAAGTATCCTTACTTTCAAGAATTAAATGGAGGCTGGGCCCGGAGTCGAACCGAGGTACACGGCTTTGCAGGCCGCTGCATAGCCACTCTGCCACCCAGCCGAAGCAAGTATTGTACTAGACAAGCGTGGTCCGGCACAAAAAAACCCCGGCTTACAACCGAGGTTCTGAAATTGGAGCGGGAAACGAGACTCGAACTCGCGACCCCGACCTTGGCAAGGTCGTGCTCTACCAACTGAGCTATTCCCGCTTGGAAGGAACGCGTATTTTAGCGGCGCGGGCCAAACTGTCAAGCTGTTGTTTTATCATCCTCTTCCGCCGTCTCGCCGGTCTCGGCATCGTTCAGACTGGGCCAGGCGGCCTGCAGATACAGCAACATGGACCAGAGCGTCAGCAGCGCCGCCAGATACAGCAGGACATAGCCGATTTGCAGGGTCGGAAAGTCGCCAATCGGCTTCTCGAACAGTAAAAAGCCAATGGCAATCATCTGGGCCGTGGTCTTGAACTTGCCAATGATGGACACCGCCACCTTGGTACGCTCGCCGACGTTGGCCATCCATTCGCGTACCGCCGAAATGGTCAGTTCCCGGCCAATAATAATGGTGGCCGGTAGCGCCAGCAGCCAGCCCGGATGGACACTCACCAGCAGCACCAGCACCACGGAAACCATGAGTTTGTCCGCCACCGGGTCCAGAAAGGCCCCAAATTCCGATTGCATCCCCATGCGCCGGGCCAGATAGCCGTCAAACCAGTCGGTCAAACCGGCGAGAATAAACAGGCCGGTAAGCACATAATGCTTGATTCCGAACAAGGGGATATAAAACAGCAGAATAAACACCGGAATCATCGCGATGCGAAACAGGGTCAGCTTGGTGGGGAGGGTCATGGTCATGCGGTCTCAGTTCCCGTCTGCATGAAAGGTATCATAAATCTGTTGTGCCAGCCTGGGGCTGATGCCGTTCACCCGCGCCAGGTCCTCGACCCCGGCCCGGGCGACTTCCTGCAGACCGCCGAACTGCTTCAATAACAGCTGGCGCCGTTTGGGACCCAGTCCCGGGATGGCCTCCAGCGGCGAAGTGGTCCGGCGGCGCTGACGGCGTTGCCGATGGCCGGTAATGGCAAACCGGTGCGCCTCATCCCGGATATGTTGAATCAGGTGCAGGGCGATGGCGTCGGGCGGGAGTACAATCTCCGCCTCCTGACCCGACAAGTGCAGGGTTTCCAGCCCGGGTTTACGCCCCGGCCCCTTGGCCACGCCCAGCAGCAAGACCCCGCTGATTTGCAATTCATTCATCACCGCTTCGGCCTGTTTGACCTGCCCTTTGCCACCGTCGATCAACAGAATGTCCGGGAGCTTGCCTTCGCCGTCCTTGAGACGACGATAGCGCCGTGACAAGGCCTGGTGCATGGCGGCGTAATCGTCCCCGGGCGTGATGTTCTTGATGTTAAAACGCCGGTAATCGGCTTTGAGCGGGCCGTTGGTGTCGAACACCACACAGGAGGCGACGGCGGCCTCACCCATGGTGTGGCTGATATCAAAGCATTCCAGTCGTCGGGGCATTTCATCCAGATTCAGCGCCTCCTGCAAGGCTTCAAACCGCTGTACCTGGGAGGTCTGGCTGTTGAGCCGCATGGTCAGGGCCTGCTGGGCATTTTGTCGCGCCAGCTTGACCCAGCGCGCCCGTGGCCCCCGCAGCCGATGCCGCAAAGCCACTTTGTGGCCGCTCTGCTCGCTCAACACCTGCTCCAGCAGCTCGGGGTCCGTTACCGCATGGTTCAACAGGATTTCCGTCGGCACCGAGCGGCCGGCCCGCAGGTAATACTGGGGTAAAAAACTGTCCAGCAATGTCGTGACGTCATCGTTTTCCAGCGGCCCGGCTTCCAGCCTGGGATAATAGGTGCGATTTCCCAGGTTGCGTCCGCCCCGGATGGTAAATAGCTGGACACACCCCATCCCGCGCTCAACCGCCGCTGCGACCACGTCCAGTTCCCCGTTGTCGGCGCTGATATACTGCTTCTCCTGCACCCGTCGCAGGCTGGCAATCTGATCCCGGTAGCGGGCGGCATTTTCGTAATCCAGATCCGCGGCAGCCTGCTCCATGCACCGCACCAGCTCATCAATCACCACACTGCTTTTCCCCTCCAGAAACATCACCGCATGACGCACATCGTCCTGGTACTGCGCCTGCGACACCAGCCCCACACAGGGCGCGGTACAACGTTTGATCTGGTATTGCAGGCAGGGCCGGGAACGGTTGTTGTAAAAACTGTCTTCGCACTGGCGCACCGGAAACAGTTTCTGCAGCAGGTTCAGGGTCTCACGTACCGCCCCGGCACTCGGATACGGCCCGAAATAGCGTCCCCTGGCCCGTTGGGCGCCGCGATGAAATCCCAGGCGGGGATACGGCTGGGCACTGAGGAAAATATAGGGATAACTCTTATCATCGCGATACAGGACGTTGTAACGGGGCTTAAGGCTTTTGATGAGGTTGTTTTCCAGTAACAGGGCCTCATTCTCCGTATGGGTGACCGTCACCTCGATGGAACAAATGCGCGACACCAGCACCCGGGTTTTTGGGCTGGTAAGGTTTTTCTGGAAATAGCTGGCG
The DNA here is from genome assembly GCA_040235565.1 of Thiohalomonadales bacterium. Taxonomy (GTDB): domain Bacteria; phylum Pseudomonadota; class Gammaproteobacteria; order UBA6429; family Thiohalophilaceae; genus JAHEIJ01. Next base: position 3,015 of record JBECLA010000146.1, read on the forward strand.
ACCCGTTTTTTGAGATTACTCGCCTTGCCCACATAGATCACCGTCCCGTTGGCATCCAGCATGCGATATACGCCGGGTTTCGCGGGCAGTGTTTTGAGAAAGGCCCGGGGATCAAACTCGCGATTGGGGCTGGTCATGCCGGCATTGTACCGAATTTCAGCTGGCAGATTTGGGCTCAACCTCCGAGATGACGCCGAATGCGGCGGAATACCGCATGGAACATGGACTCGGACAGCCGCCGGGTCTGGGTGTTGTAACGACTGCAGTGATAGGAGGTGGCGAGCATCAGTCCGGACGGCAAGGAATAAAACTCGCCGTGCCCGAAGGGATAATCCTTCAGTTTCAGACCGAGCGCCTTGAGCACGGCATTATGGGCAATACTACCCAGCGCCAGAACCACCGTTCCCCGCCGCAACCCTGCCAGCTCCGCAGCCAGATAAGCATTACAGGTAGTGATTTCCGCCCCCGTGGGCTTATTGGCCGGTGGCAAACATTTCACCGCATTGGTGATCCGGCATTGTTTCAGCTTCAGGCCATCGTCCGCAGCAACGGATTCAGGCCGGTTACTGAAGCCAAACTTGTGCAGAGTCTGGTACAACAAAATGCCCGCATAATCACCGGTAAACGGCCGGCCGGTGCGATTGGCACCATGCAGACCGGGCGCGAGGCCAACAATGAGGAGTCTGGGCTGTTTGGCCCCGAATGGCGGGACCGGTTGGCAATAGTAGTCAGGATGCTCGCTTTTGACCTCGTTCAAAAAGCGACTCAAGCGGGTACAACGATGGCAGTCAGGATCAAACATCGGCAGGGTCATTGCGAAAATAGAATAGAGACAGGTTTAATTAGAGATTACTACTTATTGTTTTTATTATAGTTTTATATTCGCTGCGTTTTCCACGATCCCGTGCAACAGGGCCAGTCGCGTCAGTTCGATATCATTCTGCACCCCCAGCTTGGCATACAGGCGGGTGCGATAGGTGCTGATCGTTTTGGGACTGAGACAGAGGCGTTCCGAAATGGCGCTTATCGACTGACCGTCCATCATCATCAACAGGACCTGCATTTCGCGTTCCGACAGACTTTCAAACGGGGAGGCCTCCTCTTCCCCAACCTGGGACAAGGCAATCTGTTGCGCAATCGCCGGGGTGAGATAGCGCTTGTTCCTGGTCACGGTATTGATGGCCTGCAGGATTTCCTCGACCTTCGCCCCTTTCGTGACGTAACCCAATGCGCCTGCCTTGAGAAAACGCTGCGGAAACAGATCATCATCGTGCATGGTCACCACAATGATCTTGAGCTGGGGCTTGCGCTGCAGCAGTTTCCGGGTCGCTTCCAGCCCGCCGATACCCGGCATGTTGATATCCATCAAAACGACATCCGGATCGTATTCCGTCACTTGCTGGATCGCCTGTTCCCCACTCACAGCCTCACCCACAATTTCAATATTGGGGTGATCCTCCAGCAGCCGTTTGATCCCGGTGCGGACGAGATCATGATCGTCCACCAGCATTACTTTAGTCATTTACGGTTCCCAAGTATCCCGTATTCTGTTTTCATTTAGACCAAATCTACCCTATCAACTGGCCTTTTTGTAGGGGTAATCATCACTGTTTTTTACTGTTTCACCTGAATCAGCCAGGGTGAAGTAAATCGTGGCCCCCTTGCCCACCTCGGCGTCAGCCCAGATTTCACCATGGTGGCGGTAGATAATACGTGCTACGGTCGCCAGGCCAATCCCGATGCCTTCGAATTCGCTTTGTGAATGTAACCGTTGAAACGCCCCGAACAAGCGATCTGCGTACTGCATATCAAAGCCCACGCCATTATCACGCACAAAGAAAACCGTCCCGTTATTTGCGCGTTGATACGCCCCAAACTCAATCAATGGATTAGCAGTAGTGCAAGAGAACTTTATTGCGTTATTGAATAAATTGTGTAGCGCTATTCGCAACAGACTTGGATCGAAGCTGGCGATAAGGTTTTGTTTAATCACAAATTTAACGTGCATATCAGGCTTGCCGGACTGAATTTCCTCAACAATTTCGGATGCCAGCTGACTGAGGTCGTGTTGTTGTGTATTGAGCTCGGCGCGCGTCAGGCGCGACAGCTTCAATAGCGCATCGATCAGGTCATTCATTCTGGCACCGGCGTTACTGATTCGCTGCAAATAATCCCTGCCATCAGCGTCAAGTTTATCTGTATAGTCTTCCATTAATGCCTGGCTGAAACCGATCATGCTTCGAATCGGGGCACGTAAATCATGAGATACGGCATGACTGAATGATTCCAGCTCCTTGTTGATACGTCGCAGCTCCGCGGTGCGCTTCTCGACCTGGTTTTCCAGCTGGATATTAAGCTGGAGTAGTTTTTCTTCGGCTCTGGAGGTAGTGCGTATCACATATAACGAAATTACCAGTGCCAGCGGGATGATCACACTGCCAAGCAATATCATGGTAAACATGGAAGTATCGTATGCCGCACCGGCATCACTGGCAGCGGCGGCTGACAGGCTGCGCTCAAAGTCTAGAAAGGCATCATATTGTCTGAGTAATAACGCCTGTGCGGGTAGTGATTCTTCAAATAACAAGGCGGTCGCTTCATCGTACTGTTCCTTCTCCACCAGTGCGATAACCTGGCGCTGAATCCGGGTAGAATGATAGGCCAGCTCCAGCGCTGTCTCCAGTAATTGCGGCTCTTGTTGCTCGAGACCGATATCAAACAGGCGATCCCTGGCATCAATAAAATCTCCCGCCAGCAACGACATTTTTATTTTTTCGGCATCCGTGACGAAGGAATCACGTGATGCCACCATATGATAGAGAGCCAGAGAACGTTCCCGGGCAATATTGCGCATAGCGGCAACGAGATCGACCTTGACATTGCGCACATTGACAATGTCATTCATCCGTTTATTGATGGTCGACATATTGATCAATCCTGTTGCGGTAATAAACAATAACAACAGGATGATAAGTCCAAAACCGGCGCTGATAATCCGCCGGGTACTATATTCCATTGGTTTCATTCATTTGTCCGGGTAGCTGTACCACGAAGTGAGAAAAACCCGTATTGTTATAATATGACTTCACAACCAGACGGTGGCCGGGAATATTCGCTACTTCTTCTTCGCACCTCATCCCTCTTCACGTCTGGCCTTATTATTACCGGCAAAAGCGGCGAAACAACCATATGGATGTCTGTCTATTTACATATCGGATTACTCCCCGGGTTTCTTGAGATATTGGCTTCATTGGGGAAGCCCTTGATCGCACGAAGGGTTCCGAATCGGTGCCGGATTATCAAATATTTTATATTGATTATCAACAGCTTAATCTTGGCCAGACTGGCCCTGGTTGCGGGGCGAAAAGACGGCACAAAAAAAGGCGCTCACGGGGAGCGCCTGTCTAACCGTACAGATGAGAGGTTGTGAAACTACTCTTCCAGATTCGCTGACATCGCTGCGGTGGGGTCCACTTCATACATAGCGGGCAAGGAATGAGCGATGCCCTTGTGGCAATCAATACAGGTTAGCCCTTCATCGGAGCCTTTAATATGCTGTTGCACCGCCCGTCGCCCCTGCTTCACATAGTCCATGGAACCAAATTCATGACAATTGCGACATTCACGGGAGTCTGTTTCTTTCATGGTCCGCCAGACATTCCGTGCTAATTTGAGCCGCTTGGCTTCAAACTTATCAGGTGTGTCTACACTTCCCATCACTTTATGGTACAGCTCGTTCGTAGCCTTGATCTTGCGAGCGACCTTGTGCACCCAGTCTTTGGGAACGTGACAATCGGGACAGGTTGCCCTCACCCCGGTACGATTGCTGTAATGAATGGTATCCTGATACTCGATATACACATTCTCTTCCATTTCGTGGCAGCTGATGCAAAACGTTTCCGTGTTTGACGCTTCCATTGCAGTATGAAAGCCACCCCAGAAAATGATCCCGGCGACAAAGCCCACTATCAGGAGGCCACCCAGCGAATATTTCGCTGAGGGACGTTTGAGTGCCGCCCAGATTTTCTTCACTGCATTAATCATGGTCTAAACCCCTTTGTTTTGTCTGCCGACAGGCGGTCCGGCGATGTTTAACATATATGTCCCTGATATTGATCATTGCCCGGTGATCGCCTGAACCGGTTTAAATTCATTTTCAACCAACGGTTTTGCGTCAACCTGCGGGACATGACATTGGGTACAGAAGTAACGCCGGGCAGAGACATTTGCCAATACTTCACCTTCCCGATCTTCAAAATGAGTCTGACTGATCTTGGTTGCCTTGGCCTTCTTGTAGTTGGCCCAGCTATGGCATGTCAGGCACTTGTTGAATTTCAGGTTCACCTTATACCCTTCGATACTATGCGGTACGAGTGGTGGCTGCTGGACATAATCCCGTTTAATGGGTTCCTTGTCCTCCTGCCAATGCATAATAGTCGCGGGTGCGGAAGCAGCATCAATCTCCGGAACGCCACGTAAAGATGTAATATCTTCACCGCTTGCGCTACTACCCACTGTAAATAGTGCTGCGCCATATAACAGAGCCAGCCCAAAAGCTTTTCGCTTGTTCATGACAGAACCTCCCTCTGACGGTTAGTAACTTGAGAATCTATCTTTTCACCACTGCGAAGACCGTACTTAAAGACGTCCTTCGAGCAGATATCAATACAACGGCCGCAGTTAGTACATGCCCCGTCACGAATCACCGGGCCAATACCCTGCTCCGCCCCTTTTAATGCGGGCCTGATTACCTGCGGTTCCGGGCAAACAATGAAACAATCCATGCAATCATTACACTGTTCACGCCGCAAAGCTGATACCCGCAACAGACTGAACCGGCCGATCAGGCTGTAGAAAGCTCCGACCGGGCACAAATGGCCACACCAACCACGGTGACTGATGACCAGGTCAAACAGGAACACTGCAGTTAATACTGCCCAACCAAAACCCATGCCGAATACAAGACCGCGATACACCGTGGTCACTGGATTCACCAATTCCCAGGCCAGCGTGCCGGTCAGCAACGCCATCACCAGGGTTAGACCGAGAATCCAGTAGCGGGTGTTACGTGATAATCGCGCCGATGAGGTAATGCCAAACCGACGGCGTAACCAGGCCGCAAGATCGGTCACGATATTTACGGGGCACACCCACGAACAGTAGACACGCCCGCCAACCAGCAGGTAAAACATCAGTACAATTACTGCGCCGATAAACGCCGTGGTTTCCGGCCAATGCTGGGTAAATAATATCTGTAACAATAAATACGGATCGGTCAATGGCACTGTTTCGAGTATTTCGCTCGAGGCGATATTGCCTTTAATGATCCATATTCCAAACCAGGGGCCTAACAGGAACAGAATCAAAATACTCAACTGGCTGAGGCGCCGGAGTAACAGCCATTGATGGCTCTTCCACCAACCTTTGGTGACGCGTGCTTCCTGGCCTAAGGGAACGCGCTTTTCCATCTAGATTCCGTCCTTACCACGTTTTAGTGTTTCCAGGGGATCCTCAGCGAATGGCGTTTCTGCTGCCTGTTCTTCAATAATCAATCCCTCTCCTTCATACTCATAACGCATACCTTCCGGCAGGTTATATTGATGTTCCACATCAGGTGCCACCAGGCTGTGACCGGCTTTTTCTTTCTCCTTCCAACCAAGACGGTAATGTTTCCCCAACATGCCTTTAGCAAGATGTAAGGGAAACACCTTGATTGCCGCTTCTTCCAGGATGCAGGCCTGTTCACATTTGCCGCAGCCGGTACAGTCGGAGGAATGCACCACCGGAATAAACAAGGCATGTTTGCCGGACCGGGCGTTATGTTGCATTTCCAGCGTTATAGCTTTGCCACGCACCGGACAAACGTTGAAACAGACTTCACAGCGCAGGCCACGAAATGCAATACAGCTCTCTTGATCCACAACAACAGCCAGCCCCATGCGTGAATCATCAATGTTGGTAAGACTATGATCCAACGCGCCTGTGGGACAGGCCACGACACAGGGAATGTCCTCACACATTTCGCAGGGAATCTCGCGAGCCACAAAATACGGTGTACCGAGTGCGACATTTTCCCCGGGTTGGGCAAGGCGCAAGGTATCGTAGGGGCAATCCCGTACACACAAACCGCACCGCACACAGGCACCGAGAAAATCTTCTTCTTCCAGTGCGCCGGGAGGACGAATCGCATCCGCCGGCAAGGAGGCAGCCTGGCGGGTATAACTCATCAAACCCAACCCGGCCAGCCCCGCGGCACACGCCGCCCCTACCGTACCGGCCAGGAATTGACGGCGTGTGACCTTGCTTGACGACTTTGATGCTTTATCGACCACTTACGTGTTACTCCAACTCAGGCGCGAGTGATCTTAACCGCGTTTTTCTTGAAGTCCGTTTCCTTCGACAAGGGATCCGTCGCATCCAGAGTGAGCTTGTTGACCAGCCGTCCTGCATCGAACCAGGGCATGAAGACCAGACCTTCCGGTGGCCGGTTGCGGCCGCGGGTCTCGACCCGTGCTTCGAGTTCCCCACGGCGACTGATCACCTTGGCACTCATGCCGCGTCGCAAACCACGTTTCTTGGCGTCATTGGGATGCATGAAAACCACAGCGTCCGGGAATGCTCGGTACAGTTCCGGCACCCGGCGTGTCATAGAACCTGAATGCCAATGTTCCAGTACCCGACCGGTACACAACCACAGATCGTATTCCTTGTCTGGCGATTCGTGGGGTGGTTCATACGGTGCAGTGATGATATTGGCGCGGCCATCCGCCCTGCCGTAGAAATTCACGCCGTCACCCTTGGCAACATGTGGATCGTAACCTTCACGGTAACGCCACAGGGTTTCCTTACCGTTAATCACCGGCCAGCGCAGACCACGCACTTTATGATAATGATCGAATTCACCCAGTTCATGGCCTTTCTTGGGTCCTTTCAGACCAAAGATACGGTATTCCTCATACAGGCCTTTTTGCACATAGAAACCAAAATCGTCCGACTCATCATTGTCATAGACATGGCCACGATCATCGGTAATGGTCTGTTTGGGATATTTATCCACCTGACCATTACGGAATAACACTTCATACAGGGTCTTGCCCCGGTATTCGGGTTTCTTGGCGATCAGTTCTTCCGGCCAGACTTCTTCTACCTTGAAACGTTTGGAAAATTCCATGATTTGCCAGAGATCCGACTTGGCTTCTGCCGGAGGCTTGACCTGTTGACGCCAAAACTGGCTGCGCCGTTCGGCATTCCCATAGGCACCTTCTTTCTCGATCCACATTGCAGTAGGTAGAACCAGATCAGCTGCCATCGCCGATACCGTTGGATAGGGATCCGACACAACCGTAAAGTTGTCCGGATTACGCCAGCCAGGCCACATTTCATCATTGATATTGGGACCTGCCTGCATGTTGTTGTTACACATCTGCCAGTAACAGTTGATCTTGCCGTCTTTCAGGTGGCGTTGCATCAATACCGCATGTGCACCAACCTTGCCGGGAATGGTGCCTTCCGGCAGTTTCCAGACTTTTTCCGAAAAGGCACGGTGTTCGGGTTTCTTCACTACCAGATCTGCCGGCAGTCGATGCGCAAAGGTGCCGACTTCACGTGCAGTACCACAGGCGGAGGGTTGACCGGTGAGCGAGAACGGGCTATTACCCGGTTCGGAGATCTTGCCCATTAATAAATGGACGTTGTAGAGCAGACCGTTGACCCATACGCCACGGGTATGTTGGTTGAAACCCATAGTCCAGTAAGACGCCACTTTCTTCTTCGGATCGGCATAAGCCTGGGCGAGGCGCAGTAACTGATCTTCGGGTACACCACTGAGTTTGGACGTGTATTCCAGCGTGTACTTGGATACCGACTCAGCATACTCATCAAAAGTAATTTTACTGAGCTTGCCTTTACCGGCATTTTTGGCGTTCTTCTCGCGCGGATCATCCGGTCGCAAACCATAGCCGATATCGGTTGGCGTCTTGGTAAAGTTGACGTGCTTATCAATAAAGGCCTGGTTGTAAGCCTTGTTTTGGATAATGTAGTTGGCAATATAGTTAAGGATTGCCAAATCAGTCTGTGGCGTGAAGATCATGCCGTTATCGGCCAGTTCAAAGCAACGATGTTCATAGGTCGACAATACATGCACTTCACAACCCGGTTTGGTCAAGCGGGTATCGGTCAGGCGTGACCAGAGAATGGGATGCATTTCCGCCATGTTAGATCCCCACAGCACAAATGCATCAGCGTGTTCAAGATCGTCATAACATCCCATTGGTTCATCAGAACCAAATCCCCGAATAAAGGCACCTACTGCCGAGGCCATACAATGACGGGCATTCGGATCAATATTGTTGGTCCGGAAACCGGCCTTATGCAACTTGGATGCGGCGTAGCCTTCCCATACGGTCCATTGACCGGAACCGAACATGGCAACCGCATCCGGACCCTTGGCTTTGATTGCAGCTTTCCACTTATCGGCCATTACATCGAAGGCTTCGTCCCAGGAGACCGCTTCAAATTCCCCATCCTTGTCAAACTTGCCGTTTTTCTTGCGCAGCAATGGTGTGGTCAGACGATCCTGGCCGTAGAGAATCTTTGCCAGAAAATATCCTTTGATACAGTTCAGTCCACGGTTGACCGGGGCATCCGGATCGCCCTGGGTGGCCACCACTCGACCGTCTTTAGTACCGATTAATACGCCACAACCAGTGCCGCAATAGCGACATGCTGCTTTGTCCCAGCGAATGGTATCTTTCTGGGTTTTCGCCTCGGCGATCTTGACACCGGGAATGGTGACACCTGCCGCGGTGGCCGTGGCGACAACGGCATTGGTTTTAATAAAATCCCGTCTGCTGAGTTTCATGTCGCTCCTCCTATTGCTGCGCTTCTTCGCTATCTTCAAAATGGTGATAAATAAGTGATGCCGATAACACACCATCGACATTATGAAAGGCCATGACGGTGTCACCCAAACGGGATTCCTCGTCTTCCACTGTTACGACCATACGACCATCTTCTGCGGTGGCGTGTACTTCCACCCCAGGCAATTTGAGTAATTGCGCTTCGACACCCGCGAGTTTTTCAGGACGGGCATGGATTACCACTCCGGCGATATTCATAAGTTAATCTCCCGCAGTACATTTTGGTTGTATACCCGGCGACCATTCTCAGCCGGCCCTATACGAATTGCCTTGACCGGACAGACCGAAACACAGGCGCCACATCCGGTACAGCTTTCTACATCAATGCGTGGCAGTGAACCACGTCCTACCACCGGTACAAAACGAATCGCCGCTGCCTCGCAATGTTCCCCACAGGTGCGACAAACGACGCCGCGATAGGCAATACATTCTGCTTCTATATTGGCGCTCAATGACCAAACCGCGTGTTGCGGATCCTCACGCCAGACAAGCGCCCCCGTCCCACAGGCACGGGCACAGGCGGAGCAGAAATCGCATTCACCTTTTGAAAAATTGACTCGGGGGTAACCGTCGCTGGCGGTTTCAATGAGATGGGCGGGACAGGCGGCAATACATTCCGCGCATTGATCGCAGCGGTTGACAAAGTCATCTTCCGCAACAGCCCAGGGTGGACGCAATGCTGTGCTTCGGCCCGTCACATTGCCTCTTAGAAACTGTCTGCGACTCACGGCAGTTACCATTGAAATCCTGCTCCCCAATCTTGACTGCAGCAGTTATGAATTAACCACTTGGCAGTAGCAATTTACATTGCCTGCAAGTATTACGAATCCGGAGCAGATTTTCTGTACGTGCGGTGGGGTAATGCACACTACCCCCTTGGAGGTAGGAAAGGAAGGTTGTGGTTAAAGACTGATAAATTTGCTGTGGTTTTAAATTAATCAGACTTTTTGTTTAGCGTGTTTGAGTGCCCAGACAGCGGCTTCCACCCGGGAATTCAGGTTCAATTTACGCAGAACATTCTTGACATGCACTTTTACCGTGCCTGGAGAAATATCCAGGGCACGGGCAATAAGCTTGTTACTTAATCCCTCAGCAATCAAATCAAGAATTTCGTGCTCGCGTTGAGTCAACGCTGCGTCATTAGAGTCTTCGGGGGTATTTGCTTCTGATCGCAACGCCGAGGCCAATAACTCGGTAAGACGGTCACTCACTACCAGTTTTCCGGACGCCGCCGCGCGAATGCTCTCAAGTGTATCCTCCGGTTCCATATCCTTGAGAAGATAGCCATCCGCACCGGTACGAATGGCGGCCAGCACATCTTCTTCATTATCCGATACGGTCAGCATCATGACGCGGGAATCCAGATCCGCCTGTTTCAGGGCCCGCAATGTCTCCAGCCCGTCCATATCTTTCATATTGATGTCCAGTAAAATCAGATCAGGCTCCAGTTCGATTGCCAGCGCCAGGCCGGCCTCACCACTGGCGGCCTCGCCAATCAGTATCAGGCTGTCATCCATTTCAAGCAAATCCGCCAGTCCCTTGCGGAACAACGGATGATCATCGATGGTTATAACGGTTTGAGTGACTTCTTCAGCCATAGTGTATTTTTTTATCATGCCATGGATGCCAGTGAAGCATGGAAAGTGAGTTTGACAGCGGTACCTCCCAGGTTCGAGGGACCAATATGCAGAATGCCATCCAGGCTCTGGGCACGTTCACGCATAATTGGTAAACCATAATGATGTTCCAGCTGACTGATCTCCGGCATACCAATGCCATTATCCTCGATCACGATCCTCACTTCACCATCCAGATCACAATTCAGCGACACTCTGGCCTGGGTGGCCTGCGCATGCCGGACAATATTGGACAAGGCCTCGCGCACAATTTGCACGATATGAATTTCTTCGTTGGGACTGAATATATAATTGGCAATCCGGTTCTCCAGTTTAATCTCGATGTTTGCCCGTTCGTTGAATTCGCGTACCGTGTCCTCGATTGCCCGGGACAATCCTTCTTCACTCATTCCCAGACGGAATGTCGTTAGCAATTCACGTAACTCCCGATAAGCGCTATTCAGGCCATCTCGTAATTTATTGGTGATTTCATAAACTTTTTCATTTTCTGTGGTATCGAGGGTCTTTTCCAATCGACTGACCTGGATTTTCAAATAAGTCAGCGACTGTGCGAGTGAATCATGCAGCTCACGGGCGATCACACTACGCTCTTCCAACAGTGACAGCATACGATTACGGGAGGATTGGCGGCTCCTGTTTATTGCCATTGCAATGTGACTGGCCACGGTTTCCAGCAAACGCCGTTGCCAGTCTTCCAGTTCCATGCCATCGGGTAACCCAATCAATAAAATACCGTATTGTTGTGACTGATCGCGAATCGGCACCGAATACCGCCCCTCCGAACCTCCATCCCGGGTCTCGACCGTAAACGCATGCGCATCACCTTCACCCAGGCATTGCTCGCAATCCGGTACCTGATCTTGCATTGACATGGTCATTGCCATTCGAAATGCCTGCTTGTCTCCAGGGACACCGAGGCACACGGCCCCGCCCTTAATACCAATAAGTCGCTGGATGTCTCCAATCAGATTATCGAGAGAGGCTTCAGTGATAGGGTTTTCACCCAATTGTTTGGCAATGGAATACAGTAACTCCAGGGAACGATTGCTCTGTTCCAGATCAGCGGTTTTTTCTTCAACACGTTTTTCCAGGTCAGCGTAGATTTTTGACAGGTCTTCGGCCATTAAATTGAAGGCATAACCCAGTTGGCCCAGCTCGTCATCGCGTCGCGGATGGCTGCGCACAGAGAAATCCCCGCCACGTACTGCCTTGGCAAAATTCAATAAATCCCGCAAGGGAACCAGCACATCTTTTTTGCCCAAATACAGGGTCACACCCACGACAACAAAAGTTAAAATTAAAACCACAATCTGGATTAAACGAAGCTCGCGAATCTTTCCCTCTGCCTCGTCTTCCAGGGCCCGGACGAAAGCATGAACCAGATCGACAAAGGCATCGACCTTACCCAGGTAGGCCAGCCTGAGCTGCTGCAATCGCTCAGCCGTCGCGGCATCGATTTCACCACCCAATGCCCGACCGACATAATCATTCATTATGGGCTGCATGCTTTCTTCCCACTGCTCTTCCACAGCGCGATAGGTGGCATGCACCCGGATCGAGGCTTCCTTCGAAAGTACGTCATGAATACGCGGGTTGTAGAGTCGCTGCTTGAATTCGTCGACCAAATTCTGGGTGATATGAGCGGACTGAGCCACTTCGTTTATATTGGTTTGCACCAGGCTACTGGCTATCCGATAGGATTGCATGCGCAGGGTGCCGGCCTGATTGATCGCAGCGGCAAATCCTTCCGAAGTATCTGCCATAAAAACTGAACTGATCGTTCCTACGACCGCCAGCAAAACGATGGTGGTCATTGCCACACCGAGACGTAGCAACAGCGATTGTTTCTTTGTTGCTGTTAAATCGAGCGGATATTGCTTATTTCTGACTTCCATAAACCATTATATACACGCCAGAGGCAGGTTCGGTTGGAAAATAAAATTATTAAAAAACAATTAATTATAGATGATAAAAGAAGTTGATTCTGAATTGAGCTGAAAAATAGTGTGTCTAATCACACGGGTAAGAGTGACTTTATTATAGGCGGGAGATAACGCATCGCAAATCTGCGTTAATCCGAATGTCATATTGAGCTGCGATACTGGGCTCCCTATAGTGAATCATAGATAACGATAAAAACGGGGAGGCAGTATGTTTCATAACGAGACAACAACAGAAGCCGAAAGCATGAACCTCAGCCAGGACATCTCCCAGGCCGAACTGGACATGAACGAACTCTATAAATGGCTGGAACGTCCCATTACCGAAGAAGATGAGGAATATCAGGACGAATAAGCGCTTTTCCTTTTAGCCTCGTTTTCCTGGCACCAGACGATAGCGTTTTTGCCTGAGACGACAGCGGGCTTGACCCGTTGCTGGTGCCAGCCGGGCTTTCTCCGCCAGTTCCGGTAATGGAATTCCCGTTGCTACCGCGTTTAATAATGCCGCCTCCAACTCCTCTCCGTTCATGGTTCGACCAATCCGAATAAGTCGGGTACTCACCCGATGTCCAAAATACGCTTCGTAGCTACTTACCGATCGTATCAACTGATAATTAGCCATTGCACCAGCCTCTGGATAGATATCTCAAATATAGCCGGGGTCCGGTTAGATTCAATACAGTGATTATGAACTGACGATTACCGCGTTATAAGCAAGGCTGGATCGACTCAGACAAGTTAAAATATTTCTGGCACATCTGTTTGTGGATTAAAGCGGGAACAATATTTAAATCCCCTGTGTAATTCTTCCCACATCACAAGCCCTTGTTTGCGCAATTCAGGATAAACTGCGGCCAATAGAGAATGAGACCAGATACTCATACCGACTGCATAAAGTTGTACCTGTGCTGACTGAGTCTCTTGCATTGCACTAATTTGCTCAACCCAATGAAACTGGATCTCTTCTGCCGTCTTTTGACTTACCAGTACCGGTTTATTAAATGCATACCAATAGTCAGTATGAGCTTCTTCATATTCAAGTGAAGAAGATTTGATTTCCGCTGCCATATCAAGACCTCTGGCGAGTTCATCATCTGGCAGTTTTTTAAGCACAGACAGATAATGCATCAACATTTTCTCAACTGCAAGTAGTCGGGTCTGTCGTTTAGCTTTGAATTTTGAAAACATTGTCTTCACCAAAAATCTGCTTTAGCTTTCAAGGACCGACCAATTACCTGGTTTGATTTTCAATGGTAATTGTTTATGACGATAACTATCCGTAATCGTTAAAATTGAATCATCAAGCATGCGATGCAATTCACCGATGTGATATTCCATGCACCAGACTTTTTTCTTGGCTTCTTCCGCCTCTTTTTCCAAAATAAAAAGTTTCTGCTCCATCTCTGAAAATAACCTGCCTACTGATGTATGTCGGATACTGTGCAAGCATTCATTCGATTTCGGTTGTCCTGACATCATTGCTACCCCGTCTCTTTCCTGTTGATGACATTAATGTAGGGTCAGGAGGCGAAT
>JBECLA010000034.1:0-47958 GCA_040235565.1 Thiohalomonadales bacterium
CACGGACGCAATCGGGTGCACATGCCATGGCCAGGTACAGTCAGTACAATGGTCATCATTGCAGCGCTACATGGGTTATTCGTTGTATGTTCGTCGTAATCAGTCGCAGCCGGGGCCATATGATAAGGATTGTTCCGGCTATCCTTTTGCATGCCCTCCAGCAGGTGGAGTGATGTTGTAGTAGAGCAGGCAACTCGGCAGATCAATCAATATACAGTTATCAAGTATTCCGTCAGAAACAGTTATCGAGCGCACAGTTTTTCTTGTGAGTAAGCTGTATATCTGACTTGTAAGTGGCTACACTTGGTCATTGATATTGACTATGCCTCCCCTGCTAACTCGGAAAGGAGGCGCCTTTTAATAATTAAAAAATACAATAAGGAGTTCTAAATCTCATGAACGATTCGATTATTCGTTTCCCGCAGGTACCAAAGCCCCGGTCGCATGATAATTTATTGCAGTGGAGTGGATTTGTTCTTGCTGGTTTGTTAGCGATGGTTGTATTGACGGGTTGTGATCGCAAGGACGTTGCGACAGCACCGGAGAAACCGGCTGAGACGAAACCCGCTGAAATGAAACCGGCTGAGATGAAACAAGCGAAACAGATTGACTGGTCACAGGTCCCGGTAACCAAGATGAAGCTGTTCTATCCGGGCCAGTCCAGCTATGAGTGGCTGTTGAGCAGCGAACACAAGGAAGGATATGAAAGGATGCCAAAGGGCGTCGATTGCTTTTTCTGTCATGAGGATGAGGAAGAGGAATTTGGTAACAAAATCGTCAAGGGCGGGCCGCTGGAGCCAATGCCGGTCGAAGGCAAACCGGGAACGGTGGATCTGGAGATGCAGGTCGCCTATGACGACGACAAGGCCTATTTCCGGGCCCGTTGGAAGACACGCAATCCGTATCCGGGTGAAGCGCATCCTTTCAGCCGTTTCAATGGTGAAAAATGGGAGCATTACGGTTACCCGAAGCTGGATCAGGTGGTGCAGGAAGGGAAACAGCCGGGTATTTACGAGGATCGGTTCTCCATGCTGATTGATGATGGCAGTGTACCCGACTTCAACATTCATGGCTGCTGGTTGACCTGTCACAATGGTTCACGCGACATGCCTGACCTGGCCAGCAAGGAAGAAGTCAAGGCCAACCCGATTCTCGGTGACAACGGCCTGAAGAAAAAGGATGTGCGCAAGTACCTGCCTTCCACCCGGAACAGCAACAACTGGGTCGATACCAAGAGCCGGGAAGAAATCGATCAAATCGCCGCGGCTGGCGGATTCCTGGATCTGATGCAATGGCGTGCCCATCGCTCTAACCCGGTTGGGATGACCGATGACTTCCACGTCCTGGAGTACCGACTCAATGATGCCGGTAAAGGTCCGTTCAGCAAGAACTGGGACAAGGAAAAGCATCAGCCCAAGTTCATGTACGACAAGGCCAAATATGGCAGTAATGCAACTTCTGAGGAGCAAATACGCACCAAGCCGACAGCCCTCGTGCGTGAGCAGAATGCCGTGCCTTTCGATCCGAATGCGGAATGGAAGGAAGGGGACCTGATCCCGGCCTATATCACCAGTCGTGAGAATGCAAAGGGTTCGGCGGCAGATAACAACGACGCCAAGGGCACATGGGAAGACGGAATGTGGACCGTGGTGTTCTCCAGGAAGTTTGGCCTGACGAACCCGGATGACAAGAATCTGCAGCCGGGTAATGCCTATACCATCGGTTTTGCCATCCACGATGACAATATCACCACTCGCGGCCATTACGTGTACTGGCCAAGGAGTGTGGGATTTGGTACCAAGGCAGATATCGAAGCCACAAAAGTACCGTAAGCGGACAGGTCAGGAGGTAGCCTGTTGGTTGGCTACCTCCTTCCTCATTGTTGTGCTTGCTGTCAGATGTATACATCACCGTAAAATCCCTGTTTCCGTTTGAATACATTCATCTTCCTGGTCTTGTCGCGCTGATCTGGATCAAGGAGGTAAGGAGCTGGGCATGCAGTACATTGTGTTACCTGGAATATCGCGAAGCGAAGGAGCTGGCGAAAAATTCAAGGAAACACATTCCGATGAAGATTATTTGTAATCAAATCCGGGTCTATGGCAGGTAAATCCAGGGCTTCATGCGGTTGCAGTTTATTTGTAATAGGTTAGCGAGCTCAGGCCGGTTTTGCCGGGAGTGCACACAACATATCAAAAGGTAATAGATCATGTCCTCCAATACGATTCGCTTGCATCGCGTGCTCCGCGCGCCACCGGAAAGAATTTATCGGGCATTTCTTGATGCCGATGCAATGGTCAAATGGTTACCGCCGAACGGATTCACTGGCAAGGTCCATCAAATTGATGCCAAAATCGGCGGGAGCTACAAGATGTCATTCACAAACTTCACCACCGGAGAGAGTCATACGTTTGGTGGTAAGTATCTTGAGCTGGTCCCAAACGAACGTATTCGTAACACGGATGAATTTGATGACCCGAACTTGCCTGGTGAGATGGTGACCACCGTGACTTTGAACAAGGTGTCTTGCGGGACCGAGGTGAATGTCATCCAGGAAGGTATCCCGGAAGCCATTCCGCCTGAAGCCTGTTATCTCGGCTGGCAGGAATCGCTCACATTACTGGCGCAACTCGTTGAGACCGAAATATCAGAGTAGCGAGCGGGAGATTCCGCGCTGTCTGCTAGCGTCAGGCTGACCTGTCCATGCCGGGAGATTGCATGATTCAGGCGTGCAAACGGAGTATATAATGATTGCCAGGAGATGAACCAGCCATTGCTTGGTGAATGAAACGGTTGTTTATCTCGACTACGCTTAAGCTGTAATTATCCGGGTCTGATGTAATCAGCAATTTTTATGGACATCGAAGCAATCCAGAACTATTCCTCTGACTCCTGATCATCATACCGGGATATATGCCATGACGGCCATCGCGGTTCTGGTTTTGCGCAATCTATTGTACAGGATTCAGAACAGGCTATTTGGACTTGATGAAGCAGAAGTCATGCGCTCGACCCAACAGTATCTGGCAACCTACACATTATTGATAATCGTGTTTAACTTTACGCCATGGATTGCCATTCTCATTATTAAATGATTCCTTTTACGGGACGTATGGTGTTGCGTGATGGTAACTAAATAAGAGGGTCCTGGTCATGAAGCCACGTATCAGCATGATTACACTGGGAGTTCGTGATCTCGCGGCAGCAGTGAAGTTCTACGAAGAGGGGCTGGGTTTCCCAAGGCTGGAATCGCCACCGGAGGTTGCCTTTTTTACGCTTAATGGGAGCTGGTTGGGACTCTATGGACGTGATGATCTGGCGGCAGATGCGAACGTGTCCTCCGAGGGCGGCGGGTTCGAGTCATTCTCACTTGCCCATAACGTGGAGTCAGAGGCTGAGGTGGATGAAGTGATGGCGCAGGCAATGAAAGCCGGTGCTACGCTTGTGAAGCAACCGACAAAGGTTTTTTGGGGTGGGTACAGTGGTTATTTCAAGGATCCTGATGGTCATCTGTGGGAAATTGCCCACAACCCCCTTTTCTGGGTTGGACCAGGTGATACCAGTGAATAACAACCGGTTATTGTCAAGAAAGTATTCGTAATGATTTCGTCGATCATGGCTATTGGCAGGTGAGAAAAACTTGTTTTCGAATACACTTAAATGTTGAGAATGGCTATTAGATTCGGGTGATACGATGAAGAGCCTCAATAATTACTTGTTTGGTTTGGTGATTGCTACGTTTTGTAGCATGCCCGGGTGGGCAGCTGACAAGGAGCCAACGTCAGTAGCTGCTGCGCAACAGCGGGAACTGATCTACTGCGCCGGTTACATGACGCATGAAGAGCGCGAGGCCTTTCGCACCCGGGTGCGTGCCGCACGTACCCCGGAGGAGAAAGCGGCGGTGCGTCAGGCACATCAGGAGGAGATGCGGGCCAGGCTCACTGAGCGAGGAATCGATCCGGTCGAGTGCGAACCGCAGTTTCAGCGTGAGCGATTACGCCTGAGGCAGCGAGGGGGTAAGCCATGAACACGCGGCGGTTCCTGCCCATGGTCTGGCTGATTCTTGCATTACCCGGTCTCATAACAGTAGCGGCCTGCACCGATACGGGAAAGGATGATCCGGTGATACGTGGCGAGGAAATTCACAAAGTGTGCCTGCCCTGTCATAACACTACATTGTATGTTTCGTCACAGCGCAAGATCACCTCACTGCCAGAGCTGCGGGAGGAGGTGACTCGTTGGGGCGATTATTACAACCCGGCGCTGTCAGAACAGGATGTCGAAGATGTCACTGCATACCTTAATGCGAAGTTTTATAACTTCTAGTCTGGTGGCGGGATAGCTTATTTGCAGTGATAGATAAAAAATGGATTCAGTGAGCGATCAATGTCCAATATATGTCAGGCGATGCCCGGACTTCATCACTAATTGCATGAAGTGAAAAAAATGAAGGTGGCTATTCGCAGGGCGAGCATGCAGGACGCGGCAGCAATCTGTGCATTGCTGTGCGAGCTGGAAAATACGGATTTTTCCCAGGATACATTCCGGGACGTATTGCAGCAAAATCTTGAAGACGAACGGATTGGTTATTTTATTGCGGAGGCTGATAAACAAACAGTGGGTTTTGGAAGTATATATTTAAACAAACTACTTCATCATTGCGGTGTAGTAGCTGAAATCCAGGAACTGATCGTTGCCAGTGAATACCGGAATAAAAAAATTGGTCGCAATCTCGTACATAAAATGATTGAGTGGAGTGAAAAGCTCGGGGCACTACAGGTGGAGGTCGCCTGTAATAAATCGAGACACGAGGCACAGGCCTTTTATAA
This sequence comes from Thiohalomonadales bacterium, assembly GCA_040235565.1. Lineage (GTDB taxonomy): Bacteria > Pseudomonadota > Gammaproteobacteria > UBA6429 > Thiohalophilaceae > JAHEIJ01. The sequence goes on from JBECLA010000034.1 coordinate 4,830, forward strand.
AGCTATTGGCTTTGTCCACAGTCACGCCAAATTAGTGCTTAAAGACAGCGTTAAATACCAGTAATGCTTGTGATTAAGTTAAGCGGTGTCTGGTGCAGCGGTGTATGCACCGTGTACGCTGTTTCCAGAACTGATCCAGGTTACAAAATCAGGCTCCTTTAGTGGTGGACTTATGAGGTTGCCCTGAAATGTATGGCAGCCCATTAATTTAAGCGCCTTACATTGGGCATCAGTTTCCACGCCTTCAGCTACAACATTCATTCCCATATGATCGGCAATGGCAATGATTGTCTCGATCAATTTGTCAGTCCTGGAAAGCGGCATGTCATGGATGAAGAGTTTGTCTATTTTTAGTTCATGTAGTGATAGATTTTTCAACCATGCCAGGGAAGAATAGCCGGTGCCGAAATCATCGATTGAAAAAGTTATTCCCAATCCGCTTAACTGGTTGATTTTGTCGGATACACTGTTTATGTCCCGCATGAAGGTGCTTTCTGTAATTTCTATGTTAAGACGGGAAGGTTCGATATGGGTCTCATCAAGAACTGTTTTGACCATGCGTGTAAATCCGGGACTGTCAAATTGCCAGGGGCTGACATTGATTGATAGGCGCCCAGGTAACTGGTGATTCTGATCTTTCCACTTTTTCAGGTAATAACAAGATTGGCGTAAAATATATTCCCCAAGAGAGTGTATTAATCCGGTTTCTTCTGCGATTGTGATAAATTCACGAGGAGGAATATAGCCGAATTCCGGGTGTTTCCATCGCGCCAGGACTTCAGCGCCAACCAGTTTATTGTTGATGTCTATTTGTGGCTGGAAATTTAATTCAACTTCCCTGTTTTCTATTGCGGCACGCATACCTTTATCAATGAGAAGCCGACGATCGACATCTTTTTTAAGTTTTGGTGCAAAAACCTTCACATTGTTACGTCCAATCGATTTGGCTCGATATAATGCCATGTCGGCCTGCTTCAGGATGTCAGATAATCGTTGTGCTTCATATTTGAATATCGCTATCCCTATACTCGCACCGATCACCAGTTCATGTTCGAAGATCCGGTAGGGCTTGATCATCTCGTCGCAAATGTCTTGGGCAATTGATTTTGCCGCTGTTTCGGCTTCTTCTTCCTGCTCGGATAGTCCGCCGAATAATATCGCAAATTCATCACCCCCAAGGCGCACAGGAAGATGATCCTCTGGCAGAAAGTTCCTCAATCGTTGGGAGACCATTTGTAACAACCGATCGCCGATGTCATGGCCGAGGGAATCATTAATAAGTTTAAATTGATCCAGATCCAGCAGTAACATGGCGCCATATGAGTTGGTTTGGGTACAGATTTTTAACATCTTATCCAGTTTTTGTGGAATGGCACGTCGGTTTGGCAGATCAGTCAGATAATCGTGGAGCGCCATATACTTGAGTTTGTCTTCATAGTCCTCTCTGCGAGCTGTTTCTGCACGTAACGCGAGTACTTTCTCTTCAAGTGCTCTGGAGCGGGAACGTAATTCTTGAGCAAAAGCGATACTGACGAGGATCACTAGCAGCAGAAAGGCAAATTCACCCAGATAGATAGATTGCAGATTGAGGTTGTCAATCAGCTCGGCATGGAGTATGAATAGAAATTGTAGTACCAGGTATATGGTTATTGATATGACCCGCGGGTTTTTGACTTTTTTCCATATCGATACGCTTTGGTAAAATGACCAACCAAAAATGGTATAGGTGGCCGCATAATAAACCCATGCGATTGGTGCAATTTCAGTCTCGAAATTATTTAAAACTTCGCCCCAGGGCAAGATGATTGGAGTGGCAGGAGAAATTTTTTCGTATAAAAAGCTATATGGTGACCAGATATTGATGAAGAATAACGCGCCAAAAATGATACTGAGTGTAAGCAGGAATTTTTGAAAGGTCTGCAGACTGAAAAATAATGCGAGAAACCAGATAAATACCGGATAGACCAGACAAACAATAGCCATCTGGGTACGGGCAATATCAGAAACAGCCTCAATATCATCAGCGTGGTACCATTGCGCCGAAAGCAGCATGTAGATGCCAAGCAAGAGTGATAAAACCCCAAAAGCGAGAAATACCTGTTCTTCGCGTCGTATTAAACCAAACAGAGAGAACTGCATACCAGCAAACAGGCATGTTCCACTACCAAGCAACAATAGAGTGACAAAGATATCCACCGGATATGACCGCAGCCTGTTTTTTAACAGTTATTTTAAATTCGGCGCAAAGCCGTAAAATTTAGTATAGCAACGGAAATCCAGAGTGACGGAAATGGCAGGGTGCGAGTATTTATCTAACTCATTGATAATCTGGATTTATTCATTTCCATACAAATTGGGGCAGATATGTATCTATCAGATCCGCCCCGGTAGTGATGTTTTCGGTGCCGGCGGCTTATTTCATGTGGTGGCTTTCATCGCCCGGTGATAGCCTATGGTCCCGGCCAGTAATGGCAGGCTTGATACCTGCTCAAAGCCCACCGTTCGCAGCATGTCGGAGATTTCATCGACGGAATAGAACATGCGCAAGGCATCGATAAAATAAGTTTTGCAGCGATGGGATGATTCCGAGCTGCCCAGCAGTACCGCAGTAAAGTGCAGAAAAAAACGCAGGTAGAGGTAATAGCCCTGTTCGACGATCTTGTTGGCCGGTCGCAGCATATCGGCATGATAGAAATAGCCACCTGGTTTGAGTACCCGTTCAATCTCCCGAAACACTGCCATGACAGGCAGATGGCGGGAGGCATACTGCAGGGTTACCACATCGAAATGGTTATCCGGAAAGGGTAGTTTGCGAACATCACCGATGGTGCTGTCGATATGCATACCCAGTTTCTCGGCAGTCTGCCGTCCGGCCTCCTGCATGTGTTTGCTGCGATCGATGGCGTGGACTTGCAAATCCGGTTGTTTTTTGAGCAGCGCAATCCCGACAGCGTTGGTGCCGGCACAGACATCCAGAACTTTCTGTCCGCTCTGTACCTCGATGGTGGTGATAAAACGCCGGCAGAGCCAGTCCCACATGCCGAGGCTGGCAATACGGTTGGCAGTGTCATAATAACTGGCGACATCCGCAAAGACATCGTTCAGATCTTCACGCCAGACCTGGTCAAACTGTGTTTCCCGATTTTCTTCTCGGATGGAAAAGGAAAGCGCACGCTCTGCATTGGTCATATTAATTACTCTTTATTGTTTTTCGTCGTGATATGAATATAGCAGTTTCGATAGATTTTCAAAGTGAAATATTCATTTCAGAATGAGGCCGGGTATTGAGAACATGTTTTCGTGCAAATTTGCGGAGGGCCATGGCCGAATTGGGTGAGAAGAAGATCGTCGAAGCAGTCGTTGGAATTAGTGGCACATAGGTTGACTAGTCCGGTTTATGAAATTGTGTGCCGTGAAGTAAGGCCTGTTAAAGCGGAGTAAAAAAACGAAGCTGCGGATCTCTTATCTGGATCAGGCTGGCAATGTAGAGTGACAGTCTGGCTGTTGCCCGTGGCAAACCCGGAAGAAATTGATCAAACTCGTGATAAATAACAGACAGGATTGGCTGTAATGATGTTACTCGGAAGCATGCGCCATGAGAGCGAGGTAGTCTTCGAGGTAGGTGTCACGTACCTGATGTTGCTCGTTCTTCAAAAAGGCACAGCGGTTAATGCGGCAGTATTCACCGCTGCTGAGATAATTGAGGATAAGTGGTAATAATTCGTAGTGACTCATGGGTGAATATTGTTTAACCACACGGTCCTCGATGATTGCCAGCCGGTTGTAATAAAAACTTTGTTCAATGTTGTCCAGATAACCCAGCGCCCGATATGTGTTTGGTCCATGGCGTAGGGGTGGAACATGATCCGATACCAGTATAATCAGGCTATGTTCATCAATCGCAAGCAGCCGGTTGACATAGTCAGCAATTGCCTGGGTGCGATAGTAGAATTGGTTGGTGGCACGCTGCAGGTGGTCATCCTGGAAGTCGGATTGCAACTGAATGATTTCCGGGCGCTTGTCAGTGGCGAGCAAATGTGGTGTATGACCATAAATGGTCATGACATAGTTGAATAACGGTAAATCCGGCTTGTCCTGAAGGTGCCTGTCGATAAAGGCCAGGTTCTGTTCGAAAAGTGAAGCGTCAAATAGATATTCCTCGTCTGCGGGGTCACCGAAACGCAAATAAGTTTTCCCAGCGGAATAAAATTCCTGGGGAAAGAAACTTTCAGTAAACCCGGTGCCTTTGTAGCCCGGCAAGGCATTGAAGAAATTCGGTTTGTAGGCATTGCTCGCGACACTCCGGTAACCCAGCTGGCTGAGTATGTGTGGTAGACAATTCGCCGGCGCGCCACTAAAGGCATTGAATTCTACACTGGAGACCATTTCAAACGCGGGAACGCCACAGAGCAATTCAAACTCGGCCTGTGCCGTGGCCCCGCCAAATACAGGTGAGCGCGACAAGCCAAGTTTGTCACCAAAGAGTTTTTCGAATGCCGGGTGTACCGGTGAGCGCGAAAAGCGCAGGTCACTGAACAGGCGTGGATCCAGAAAACTTTCCAGGACGATCAGGTGAACATTGCGTCGGTTCTGATGCGGTTTGATTGCATCGATCAGATTTTGTGTACGTTGATCATAGCTCTGTCGGTTACGATACGGTTCGAGTTCCGCCAGTGTACTGGTGCGTTGGGCTTCACGATAAAACAACATGGCGAGTCGGCCGTTGTTTTCGACACTTTTGGCATCGGAATATTTCACAATGCCGGCTGTAACTTGCCGGAAGCCATGCGCATAGACATCCGGTGTGTTCTTCATCAATAACAGCAGCAGGGCGAGTGGCAGCAAAGCGATGGCCAGCCGTTTCGATGGGTGATAGTTAACGTTGATAACAAACAGACCGAGAGGCAGAAACAGTAGCAGCGCAAGCATCAGGGCATAACCCAGGGGTAACACCTGTAGCAGTTCGGGTAATTCGGAGATGTCGATTAAACGAAATACCTTGCCATAGATCAGATAGAAGACATCGTGTACCAGATAGATAAGCAGAATGGGTACCGCTGCCAGAAGGGCGCGCCAGTAAGCCGGTTTGAGGAGAAGGTATAACAGACCATAAAGGTAGACCACGAGCAGCAATTCGATCCACTGCTGGTACAGGTTCGATGTGCTGAATCCTCCAATGGCTTCCACCATCAAGGTATAGGCATACAGTCCTGTGACAAAGCCGATGACGTGTATGAGCGGAATGTAGCAGGATTTCATGTCAGGAATAGGTGCGAACCGGGTCACAGTATTGTCGAAAAGTAAGTCTGCGATTTTGCAGCCAATGTCATAAAACTGCAATATTTGTCAAATTTAGGCTATGCTTACGTGTTTTGGGCTGCCGCTGGTTAGGCCAGGTCGGTTGTCGGGCGTTTACATTGATTTAACTATTTGAGGTGTTCCGCAAACGTGTTTCGACTGACCAATATCGTGATTGGTATTGCCGTGGCAATCATCAGTCTCAGCTTGTGGGCGTATATCAATCGTCCCCAGACGCCTCCCGAATGGCCCAAAAAAGTGATGGGGTTCTCATTTTCACCCTATCATGCCGATCAGGATCCGCGCGAAAAAACCTATCCCAGCCTGCAACAGATCGAGGCGGACCTGGCGCTGTTGTCCGGCAAGGCCGTGGCGGTAAGGACATATAGTGTAGAGGATAACCTCGCCAGGATTCCGGCACTGGCGCGCAAACATAATCTCAATGTCTGCCTGGGCGCGTATATCAGTTACGACAAGGATCGTAATGATTGGGAATTTCCCCTGTTTCTGAAGACGGCACGTGAGAATCCCAACGTTGTCCGTGCCATCGTCGGCAATGAAACTCAACATCATTCTCTGATCAAACAGGATGAATTGATCACCTATCTGGACAGGGCACGTAAGACATTAAGCATCCCGGTCAGTACAGCAGAACCTGCCTATGTGTGGCACGAAAATCCTGAGCTTGTAAAGCACGTGGACTTTATCGCTGTCCAGATATTGCCTTACTGGGAAGGTAAAGAAGTGAACGAGGCAGTTGAGTATGTTTTTAGTGAAGTGAAAGGGCTAAAACAAAGATACCCGGGCAAGCCGGTTATCATATCGGAAGTTGGCTGGCCCAGTCACGGGCGTACGCGTCAGCAAGCAGTGGCTTCGGCTGCCAACCAGGCGATGTTTTTACGCCATTTTCTCTCCCGCGTACCAGCCGAGGGGCATGTATATTACATCATGGAAGCCTTTGATCAACCCTGGAAGGACGATATAGAAGGTGCAGTCGGTGCTTACTGGGGTGTCTATGATGTTGAGCGGCGTCCAAAATTTGAATTTACTCAACCAATTGTACCGATACCTGACTGGCAGATACTGGCTGCGGTGTCGATCGTGCTGGCGATAATTACCTTCGGCCTGTTATTGATAGACAGCAGGTCCATGCGGGGTCATGGTCGTAGTTTTCTGGCTTTTGTGAGTTATTTTGCGGCTACCGCTGTCGTCTGGATCGTGTATGAATATACCAGTCTTTATCTGACACTGAGCACCATTATTATCGGAGTTCTGATGATACTGGGGATGGTCGGTATTCTTGCTGTACTCCTGGCGGAGGCACATGAATGGGCCGAGGCGCTGTGGTTTAAGACAAGACGTCGGGCATTTGTTCCTTGCTATGTTGCGGATGAGGCGTTGCCGAAAATATCAATTCATGTACCGGCCTACAATGAACCTCCGGAGATGTTGAAACAGACGTTACAGGCACTTGCAGAGCTGGATTATCCGGATTTCGAAGTCATCGTCGTTGACAACAACACCAGGGAGCCGATGGTCTGGCAACCGGTGGAGGCTTACTGTAAGGAACTTGGAGATCGTTTCCGGTTTTTCCATGTTGACCCACTTGACGGTTTCAAGGCAGGAGCTTTGAATTTCGCATTGGAGCAGACATCACCAGAAGCGTCGATTGTTGCCGTGATAGATAGTGATTATGTTGTTGACCCTTCCTGGTTGCGCGATCTGGCACCGCAATTCAAGCAGGACGAAATCGCCATTGTACAGGCACCCCAGGATTATCGGGATCAGCATCAAAGTGCCTTTAAGGCAATGTGTTATTCGGAATATCGCGGTTTCTTTTTCATTGGTATGGTAACTCGCAATGAACGCAATGCGATCATACAACATGGCACGATGACCATGATTCGCAAGTCGGTGTTAGCGGAGATTGGTGGCTGGGGTGAGTGGTGTATTACAGAAGATGCAGAATTAGGGTTACGTATCTTTGAAACCGGTCATGAGGCGATTTACATATCGAAAAGTTATGGTCGTGGCTTGATGCCGGATACCTTCAACAATTATAAAAAACAACGTTTTCGCTGGGCTTATGGTGCAGTGCAGATTTTAAAGCGACATTTTTCAGAGCTGACAGGTCGTAAAAAATCCGGCCTGACACCGGGGCAACGTTATCATTTCTTTGCTGGCTGGCTACCATGGATCACAGACGGGTTTAATTTTCTGTTCACCTTGGCGGCAATTATCTGGTCTGTGGGGATGATTGTTAATCCAACAAGAATTGATCCGCCGTTGATAATTTTTGCAATCCTGCCAATATCCTTGTTTTGCTTCAAGATTGCAAAAATTATATATTTATATCGCGCTACGTTGAATGTTTCATTCAGGCGCACTTTATCGGCAGCATGTGCAGGTCTTGCGTTGTCTCATACTATTGCCATGGCAATACTGCAAGGGATGGTTACCAGTAATAAACCGTTTTTCCGGACCCCCAAACTTGAGTCGCATAATATGCTGTTGCGTGCGGTATCAGGTGCAAGTCAGGAATTGTTAATCATGCTTATTCTGTGGCTGTGTGCCGCAGGTGTATTGATCGCCCAACCAGTCGGCGGTCTCGATCTTTATTTCTGGTTCCTGTTATTGTTGATTCAGTCGTTGTCATATTTTGCTGCTGTAGTGATGGCGATCATTAGTAGTTTTCCCGGACTGACTGCTTACCATGATGGTAATACTGAAATGAATAATGGTGTGACAGTTAATTAGTTCCCTATATGTAAATTCAGAGATAAGCAAGCCAACAGGCAGCAAGTATTGTTTCAAAGTCGTAATGGTTCATTTTGCCTGATAAACTGAATAGTATGTAAATGCTGTTGGTAGTGAACCATGGCAAACTATGATTCTTTTAACACCAGGGAAAAAGTACGGCTTCTGGCCACGGTTTACTGGCTGGTTATTTTCGCATTCTGGCCAAACTTCCTTGCTGATAATCTGGAGAACCTTCGCGGCCTATAATGCCATGATTTTCCGGTGTGCAGTAATTCGCAAGGTGGAAGGCTCCACGACCGCTCCATTGACTGGTGGCAACATCGCAGCAACAGGTATCCTGTTCTTGCCTGACACTGGAAGTTGGAAATGGGCGTGGATTCCGCTTATCATCGATAGGGGTGGTATTCCCGTGTTTGTCTACTGGTTTGCAGGGCGATTGAAATCCTGATCAGTGCGCATCACCAGGATCCATTTCGAGACACGGGAGAGCATTCCTGCTGATGAATCACAACTCTGATCATTCCGGGCACGATTCCCTGAATCGTCTCGCCTTCAGTGCCACGGTTCATTGCTTGACCGGTTGTTCAATTGGGGAAGTGACAGGAATGGTCATCGGCAGTGTCATGGAATTGGGCAACTGGCCGACGGTGGCGCTTTCTGTCGTGCTGGCATTCCTGTTTGGCTACTCATTGACCATGTTGCCCCTGTTGCGTGGGGGGATCGCATTTCACACCGCGTTGGGTCTGGCCCTTGCGTCGGATACTGCCTCAATCGTTATCATGGAAATCGTGGATAACGTCATCATGCTTGTAATTCCCGGTGCCATGGATGCTGGCGTGGGAACATTACTTTTCTGGGGTAGCCTTGCCCTGGCACTTGTCATTGCCGGCCTGGTGGCGTTTCCGGTTGTTCGCTGGTTAATTTCCCGGGGGCGTGGCCATGCGGTGGTGCATAAATATCATAAGCACGATGCCGGGGATCACTCGTAACTTCTGATCTGCTATTGTTGGAGTTACTCCAGGGAGCTCGAATACCATGGCCTATGACGAAGGTGTAGCGCAACGATTGCGAGAACTGTTCGCGGGACGAGGTGACGTGGTGGAAAAGAAAATGTTCGGCGGTCTCGCGTTTCTGGTATCCGGAAATATGTGTTGCGGGGTGATCGGGGAAGAATTGATGGCCCGGGTTGGACCCGAAGCGTATGCCAAGGCATTGCAGGAGCCTTGTGTCCGTGAAATGGATTTTACCGGCAAGCCGTTGAAGGGATTTGTCTTTATAGGAATTGATGGATTTACCACTGATGATGATCTGGCAGCCTGGCTAGCCCGCTGCGAGCAATTTGTGAGTACCCTGCCGTCCAAGTAAGACATATGAATATCGGGATACAAACATAATGATTTCCATCAAGGAATCATTTAACCGTGTGGTCCTGGGATGTCTCCTCGCCCTGGCGATGTCCAACAGTGCCATAGCAGAAGAGACTGCAAGCAAGCAAGGCGAGGAATCTGAATCTGCGCTGGATCGCCGCATAGAAGCCGAGCGTAAAACGCGTTATCAGCCATTTGTTCTGACACCACATAAACCCAATTATCTCCTGCCTCTTACCTATAATGAACATCCGAATAATACTCCGATTGACACCTCGGTCGATGGTGAGCTGGATAACTATGAAATCAAATTCCAGTTAAGCGTCAAGTTCCCGATTGTGAGTGACCTTTTTGGTGAGCAGGGCTCAGTTCAATTTGCCTACACGAATCTGTCATTCTGGCAGGCCTATAACGATAGTTCATCGCATCCGTTTCGTGAGACAGTGCATGAACCCGAGTTGTTTCTGATATTCCAAAATGACTGGAAGGTGTTGGGATTCGATAATCGGCTGATCCAACTGGGGCTAGATCATCAGTCAAATGGGCAACCCGGTGACTTGTCACGAAGCTGGAATCGGGTTTATGCGGATTTTATCTTCGAAAGAGGGAATTATTATCTCAGTTTCAGGCCGTGGATTCGCATTGGGGAATCAGGTGAAGATGACAACCCGGATATCGAGACCTATATGGGGCACGGTGAAATTCGTGGAGTGTACGCAAGCCATAACCACACAGTGAGTATTATGTTACGAAATAATCTTTCAAACCCGAACTATGGCGCCTTTGAAATTGACTGGAGTTTTCCAATGAGTCGTCGGGTTAAATGGTTTGTACAATACTTCAATGGGTATGGTGAAAGCCTGATTGACTATAATGCGTATGTAAACCGGATTGGAATCGGGATCGCCTTGACCGACTGGTTGTAGTGTGTCTATTTGGCAAGATCAGTTGTGGTAGTCATGGCCATAAAGGAAAAACGTCAGAAATTTACGTAATTGGCTTTATCTCCGGTATATCTTTTGCCTGACAACCGCCAATGGTGCAGCGTTATCCAGGCTTATCCCACCAGCCCCGTCATCCTGGCGAATGCCAAGGTCGGTAAGGAGAGGTTGGTATTCCGGAATGCGGTAACTTGTACTGTACTGGTCGAACAGTGGCACAAAGAGTTGCATGGCGGTGATTTCATCGAGCTTGCGGGCAATGGCCCTGGCCGACATCAAGTCCGACTCGCAACAGCCTTTCAATTGCCTGAGTGCGCTATCTAAATTGCCCTTGTTCAGTCTTCGCAAGGCTACGTCGGCGCTGAGCCAGTACAACACCCCACTCCAGTGAACGCGCATGAATTGACGGGTTTCACCGAGGTTGTCGCTGACATCAGTCAGGTTGAGATGACTCCAGTTTTGTTGCTTGCGACCGCGCTCGAAACCGGAAGTGAGCTTGCTCCACAATACTTTTTCATTGAATAACCCGCTTCGGGCCTGGATGATATTCTGGTAGTAAGTCGCCAGACCCTCGGAAAACCAGACATTGCCATGGCCGCGGTAGGGAAGCAGCAGATGACTCAATTCATGAAAGGCAGTCCAGTCATTGATGAGGGCGTCGTAGCCGAGGTCCGGGTTGGCGACAAGCAGCACAGTTGTTGGGGTGGATCTGATAACCTGACCCCAGGGCACCGGGCTGGTAGAACTTGAGCTTCGCTGGATGGTGATATGAAAGTGATCCTGGGGAAATTCACCGTGGACAGTCAGTAACACAGCTGAAACATCCTGCAGCCAGCGGTGAAGGGTGATTCGTTCAGTTTCACTCAATGATGTCGGGTAGTCGATAATAATTTGTTGTTCGCCATGGATAATCTGGTCATGCTCAGCCGCGGTTGCGAATGAACCTGACAGACCCAGCAATCCTCCCAGGAGGAGCCGAAACAACACACGAAAGGACATGTGAGAGAGAGATTTCATGCAAGCATATCGACTTATGGGACAATAGTGAGACAGGATAACGGCGTTTTCGTTCGAGTGACGGGCTACCCGCTTGGCTACGGGTGCCTCACAGTGGGTGTGGACTCCCATAAGTTGTTGAAATATTAAATATATTGAAAACAGGATATTGCTTACCCCGGTGCCGCTTGAGTTTTTACAAACAGGGATCGACCATCTTAAGGCATACAGGATTATCCAGGCGCACAAGAATTCGTATGAACAACCCAACCGGTCTTCTGGGCATTCGCCTGGTAAGGTGCCAGAGTATCTGCTGATTGTTTCTGCCACCAATGTCCCGCTGATGATTTATCAGGCTTCAGGCAGCGACACGATCGGCCAGTTTAATTTACTGCTCGACAAACTCCAGCAACATAATAATCGGGGTTACAGCCGGATTGTTCCCGATGTAATGAGTCTGTTTATCAGGAACCGCCAACGCAAGTCATGCGGGACAATGCCCGGGCCATGCCGGGTAACATCAAGACAGTGATTGCGGTTCTCGAATGCTAATTTTACTTTTCAGTGACTTTTACGGCCAGCAGCTGGGCAAACGTGATCATGACCTTGTCGTCAACGGCGATGTTTTCGAAGTTTTCCGGTTTGCGGACTTTTAGTGTTCTGATATGACCTTCGGGGCCTTTAAGCGATACCGTTTGTTTTTCCTTGTCAATGGCTTCGATGCTGGCAACAATCGTTGTTTCAGTGACTGCCGCACCCGCCGGTTTCTCGCCTGCTTCGGCTCTTTCACCTGCAACAGTTTGCCGCACGCCAACTTCTGCTGCTTCGGGCTCCAGTACTTTTATTTCGATAATTTGCAGGTAGTCAACCTTTAACTTGTCGCCGACCGCTACCTGTGCCAGGTTCCTGACCTGCTCGCCGGCGACTATGGTGAGAGTTTCTCCTTCAGCATCCTCTAAAGTCACTTGCCGCGTTGCCTGATTGATAGCAGTCACAGTGGCTTCGATTGTCAACAGCGTCTCATTTTTCAAGATGGGTTTTTGCTGTGGAGTAACTGTCGCTGCCTTCCCGGATTCCTCAGATGGTGAAGTCTGGGTAGATTTTTGTCCCTTGTCGCAACCCCCGATAAAGATAAAAGCTGCCAGTAGTAAATAGTTACAAAGCCTGTAGTTCATGGGATTGCCTCTCTTTAGAATATTTGATCCGGGTATATTCAGTGATTAAGCATCGGTGGGTATCAAGTCATAAGTATTATATAGTTAATGTGAATATGCCATTCCTGGATGAGAGCATGGTAAAGGTATCTGACATCTATCATTTTTACCCTGTTGATGCCACATTGGCGACTTCCGGGCAACCGACGGAAGCGCAGCTCCGGGCCGTAGCGGCAGAGGGGTATCAGGTCGTTATCAATCTCGCACTGCATCATCAGCCGCACTACTCGCTGCCGGACGAGACCGGCCTGGTGGAAGAACTGGGGATGGAATACGCTCATATCCCGGTGGAGTTCGACAGCCCGCAGGAAGAACAACTCCTGGCATTCTTTGAGGCTATGCAGCAGCACCAGCACAGGAAAAGGCTGGTGCATTGCGCGGCCAATATGCGGGTGACCGCGTTTCTGGGACTCTACCGCGTACTCAGGCTGGGGATGGAGGAAAGCGAGGCTTTTGAACCCATGCGCTCGATCTGGCAACCCGATGAGGTGTGGGCGTCCTTTATCGCGCGCATGATTGCCAGGCATGCTGTTTGATGCCCCGGAGCCAGACAGACAGAATCATGCTCCCTGGTCACATTCAGCCCGCTGCATTAATCGGCAACGCCGTGGTGTACTTGATCTGTTCCATGGCAAAACTGGATGTGACATTGGACAGCTCAATCCGATCGATCAGCTTTTTATAAAATTGGTCATAGGCCTCAATGCTGCTCACCACTACCCGTAGCAGATAATCCACTTCGCCGCTCATGCGGTAAATCTCCATTACCTCCGGCAGATCAGCGACCGCCTGGTTAAATCGCGCGATCCATTCCCGCGTGTGATGATCAGTCTTGATGGCCACGAATACCGTCACCGCAGCATTGACCTTGTGGGGGTCCAGCAAGGCAACCCGCGCACGGATAAAGCCCTGTTCCTCGAGCCGCTGGATCCGTTTCCAGCAGGGGGTGGCGGACAGGGGAATCCGGGCGGCGATCTCTTTGACGGTCAGGCTGGCATCTGCCTGCAGGATATCGAGGATTTTCTTGTCGGTGGCATCCATGGATTATTTTCCTAAAAGATGACGTTATTCAGAAAATATTTCTCTATGTATAGCAGTTATCCCGGGTAATAAATAATTATTTTTTACATATTGCCATATATAGAGAAATTTACTCTATGATTATATGCGTTCAGGACGGGTTTGATACAGGAGATGACACATGGAATCCACCCTCCAACAACTGGAGATCACCGACGTACCGCCATATATCCGGAGCTGGAGTGCTGTTGGGCTGCCCGGTTTCATCATCAAGGCACTGGAGCGTTGGCAGCGGAATTATGGCAATTTGCCGTCGCAATTCAGGCTGGTCGCCTGTCCCCAGGTGGAAGTCTACGCCGTCGGCGGCCTGCCTGCGCGGGTACGGGAACTGACGGATTCGCGGGTGCGATTGTTGCATTTCACCGGTTGCCATAAACCCTATCTCATCATTTTGCTGCTTGATGACGATGCGGAAGTGCGTCGGGCGGAGATCCAGCCATGGCTGGCATGGTCGGAAAGCTATCAAGTGGACATCAGGGACGAGGTGATACACCTGCAGTTTATTGAAGCGATCGAGGAAATTGACACTACGGAAACAGCGGATAACGCAAGTTCTTCGATCCCGGATTACGCCATTCATTAAGACGGTAATCGACGAGGATTTGTTGTCAAGAAAAGCTTTCAGTTAAAGGATGCAGTGCAAGGTCTGGTGTAATACACAACTATTTGCATAGTTATTCACTGACATCTTGTATACAAACATCGCCAGAGCAGGCATGTTTTATCATGATAAAACCGGCGGCGTTGTGAAGTCCGATGAGCATTGCAAGCAAGCCGTCTCCAGGAGATTCCCTCATTCCTGCCTGTGGCATTGATACAGGGTAGAGGAAGCTGTGAGCGCTGAGAAATTTTTGGTGAGGAGGGAAATGCTTAGTTATACGAATAAATCACTAGAAATATGCCCAAGCGTACGATTTACCCTCTCTTTATTTAGTCGGTGCCCACTTGGGAGAAACGAGTTCTATCGCCAGACGACCAGGTAAAAATTTATCACCAGCAATGCCGGCTAACAGGGTCTGGATGCTGATTTTGAGCCATAGCCGCAGCGTGGAAGTACCGGCAAACTATTAGAAACAGTCTTAATTCCTGCCCGTTGGCTATATTTCCGACAAATTTAGCTATTATTAAACAATTATTAATTGAATCTACAATCTTCAGTAGTTAATGAAGATTTCTGTCTGCTCATATCAGTAATTCAAAATTAATTCTGTAAAGTCATTACACCTTGGGGGGGTAAACATGATTCCTAACCAGAACAAAGTCATATCATCGCTGTGTCTGGTCATCGCTCTGACCGTCACTGTTAGCAGTAATGTATTGGCTGCCGATGTCGCAAAGTTGGCCGAACCGTGCACAGGATGTCATGGTGAGGATGGTGCGAGTACCGAACCGGAAATTCCAATTATTGGTGGGTACTCGGCTGGCTACATAATCGATACGATGGTGGCATTCAGGGGTAAGGAACGGCCGTGTGAAGAAACCGAAATTCCTGCCGGGCCAAAGAAAGGCGAACGTGCTGATATGTGCACAATCGCCAAGAATTTGTCAGAAGAAGATACCGAGCTTATTGCCGAGTATTTTGCTGGTAAACCATTCGTCCGTGCCAAGCAGGAATTCGACGCGGAGAAAGCGAAAGCCGGCAAGAAGCTTCAAAATAGCAGGTGCAAGAAGTGCCACGAGGATGGTGGCAGCTCGCCAGACGATGATGCAGGTATTCTGGCGGGACAATGGATCCCTTATCTCAGAAAACAATTCAAGGACTATTCCTCAGGCGCGCGCCCTATGACGAAAAAAATGAAAAAGAAGTATGAGAATCTCACTGATGAGGAAAAGGAGAATTTGATTCACTATTTTGCCAGTTTCCAGTAATGGTTAATTCATTTGCCCGGATGCCGAACAAATGCCAGGCGTTTGCCTGATACATTGAAGGGAGGGTAAGCGTATGTCTGACGAGTCCACTGAAAAGAAACGTAAGGCGATTTTTCACCGCTTGTGGCGTCAGCCCCGCGTGTGGTGGTTGATCGGCATTCCAATCGGTGGTTTTCTGATGTTCCTGGCGGGGATTATCTTCTGGAACGGTATGGTCACCGTCATACACGCCACAAATTCGCTCCAGTTCTGCGCGGCCACCTGTCATGAAATGGATATCGTCTACCAGGAATACAAGGAAACCCCACACTACAAGAATGCCAGTGGTGTGCGTGCAATCTGTCCTGACTGTCATGTGCCGAAGGAATGGGGGCCCATGATGGCTGTCAAGTTAAGGGCCACCATCAACGAAGTTCCCAAGAAAATAATGGGCACCATTGATACCCCGGAAAAATTCGAAGCAAGGCGACTCGAACTCGCGAAGCACGTCTGGAAACGTATGAAGGAAACCGATTCCAGGGAATGTCGTAACTGTCATGACTTCGGCTCAATGGAACTGGAATTGCAGCACAGGAGCGCACGAAAAAAACATATTGCAGAGCGCGCGCTTGAAAGGGATGAGACTTGTATTGATTGCCACAAGGGTGTTGCGCATGAGTTACCGGAAGGTTACTAAGCATATTAATGAGATCGATGGCCTTGATAAGAACATTAGAAACTTTTAAACGACTGAACACAAGTCTATTGATGATTTTGCATTTTTAGCAGAATTTCAGAAAGCAGTGAGACTCGACTAGACTTTGAATGCGAGGCAAGGGAAATAGTACTAACCCGGTTCAGAATTGTAATCAGGAGATTAACATGAAGACGCAAAAAACCACCGGATTTATCTTGTTGACAGGGGTTGGTCTGTTAAGCCTTTCTCTGGTCGCCGGTGCCTGGGCAGAAGAATCGTCTGATGTAACCAAATTGGTTGATTCCCTCTGTAGCCACTGTCATGGAAGGGACGGTGCCAGCGATGATCCAAACATGCCGATCATTGGTGGGTATTCCAAGCCATATATTGTCAGCAGTCTGCTGGCATACAACGATAAGACCCGGTCCTGTCCCACCATTGAATACATTAGCGATGAGAAGAAGGTGGAAAGCACCAACATGTGTGAGATAGCCAAGGTTCTGAGCAAAGAAGAAATACAGAAATTGGCGAAATTTTATTCCAACAAGCGCTTCCGGCGTGCCAATCAGGATTTCGACCTGGAACTGGCCAGAAAGGGCCAGCTGATTCACGAACGTGATTGTGAGAAATGTCACTCCGAGGGCGGCAGTGTTCCCAGTGACGACGCCGGTATTCTGGCTGGGCAGTGGACTCCCTATCTGAAGCAACAGTTTTTCGCATTTTATTCCGAGAAACGCAAACTGGATCGAAAGATGAAACCGAAGTTTAACAAACTCGATAAAACTGAGATTGAGGCGCTGCTGAATTACTATGCCAGCCGTGGGAGTTTGTAATGATTTGACTGGGCGGTTCGTAGCGTCTGCGGCACTGATATGAGTTAACAACCATCATTAGTGGATTTAGTGCACTATTCCAGTTTTGAAGTGGATTGGCCTGTTTTTGCTGAAACTGAGAAACGGCTACTTTAAAACCTGTTGTCATGCCAGGCATACTTTGATAATGCCTGTAGCGATCAACTCACCTCGTGCCTCATGATGAAACTGATACTTATTCAGGTTGCATTGGTTATCTCTACGACTACAAATGCCCAGGTTGAGAATTGCGGAATCCCTGGCAATGCAATGCACTGGATCGCGGATTTTTGTCTGCATCAGGCTGAGACAGACGATTTCCAGGAACCGAGGGTGCAGGCCTGTTTTGCAAAACAGCAGGGCTATAAAATCCAGGATACCTGTGAGAACAGGAACCACTACAAACTGAAGTTATGTCAGCATCTGGTCGGTAAGGAGTATTACCAGGGTGATGTCGATATGTGTTTGCATGATAAGGAATTTTTACCTACCACGGTGCGGCGCGGTGGTATCTAGCATTTGAAAACTGCACTAGTACCGTCACACTGAATGCCGTCATGCCTTGATTCAGTGCAATACCCTTCTGATATTTCAAAAATAACCTCGATTTCCGGTTGGTTCTGATACCTGTTAATTGGTATGCCGTTTGCTTGAATAAAAAAAGGTTCCTTGTCTGAGGTAGCCAAATGTGAGCAAAGTTTACGATAAGTGCGTCGTCCCGCTGGAGAGTGCCAGAGTCAGGGCCACTCCTCGGGCAGCGCAACTGAATCTTAACGTGCGGGGGCTGGCGCCTTCCGCAACATTGGCGATCAACGAGCGCAGCTCTGCCTTGCAACTGGCGGGGCGGGATGTGATCCGACTCGGGCTGGGGCAATCTCCCTTTCCGGTGCCGGCACCGGTGGTGGAGGCACTGCAACGTAACGCACATCAGAAGGACTATTTGCCGGTCAAGGGGCTGCCGGCCTTGCGTGAGGCAGTGGCGAAATATCATGGCCGCGTTAACGGCATCCGCCGTTCTGCGGATGATGTGATTATCGGTCCCGGTTCCAAAGAACTGATGTTCATTCTACAGCTCGTGTTCTACGGTGATCTCGTCATACCGGCGCCGAGCTGGGTTTCCTATTCACCCCAGGCGTCCATCATCGGCCGTCAGATCCACCGGGTGGATACCCGGGTGGAGAATGGCTGGCGCCTGCAGCCGGAAGAGCTTGAGGCATTATGCCTGGAAGATCCCACCCGGCCACGGCTGCTGATTCTCAACTACCCTAACAATCCGGTAGGGACAACTTATACACAAGATGAGTTGCAGGGCCTGGCCAAAGTGGCGCGACACTACGGCATGATCATTTTATCAGACGAGATTTATGGTGAACTGAATTTTGCAGGTGAGCATGACTCCATTGCCCGTTATTACCAGGAAGGTACCGTTATTAGCAGTGGATTGAGCAAATGGGCCGGTGCGGGTGGTTGGCGTCTGGGGACGTTTCTGTTTCCTCCGTCCTTACGCTGGTTGCTGGAGGCCATTGCGGTGGTCGCAAGTGAAACTTTCACCACCACCAGTGCGCCGATTCAGTATGCCGCAATTCGGGCGTTCGAGGGCGGGCCGGAAATTGACGACTATCTGGCACGCTCACGTCGCGTCCTGAAAGCGCTGGGGCTGGCTGTTACGTCTCGCTTGCGGGAAGCCGGTTGCAGCCTGCCCGAACCAGAGGGTGGTTTTTATTTGTTTCCGGATTTATCCCGGTATCGGGAGGCACTCAACAGCCGCGGTATTCTTACCTCGCGTCAATTGTGCGAGCAGTTGTTGAACGATGTCGGTGTTGCCTGCCTTCCCGGTACAGACTTCGGCTGTCCCGCCACCGAATTTACCCTCCGTCTGGCCTACGTGGACTTTGACGGTGCAACTGCCTTGCAGGCGGCTGAAGAAAATATTTTGATGGACGAAGTATTTCTTCAACAATACTGTCCCAATGTGATCGCCGCCGCTGAGCGGATCAAGACCTGGCTGGAGGACACAAAAGGAAGTCAGCCGCCAGACTTGAGATAGATATGACCTGTCTGCCCTTGCAGGCGGACAATAGCGGTAACTCAAGCAGGGCTGATTAATCCACGGCAATATTCAGCAATTCCACCAGAAAGAGGATCATTGCGCCTGAGCTGGCCTATTGGGGGGCGGTGCCAGTATTTTATCCAGTATGATGCTCTGCCCCAATGCTGTATCGATGAACAGACATTTGGTTTTGTAACAGCAGATATATTGATTTGCATGATTTGTTTCGGTAATCGTTCCCATTGTGTTACGGCAGTATTGCCGTGGAGAGAATATGTCCGATGCGGCCTTCGGTAATTCCGCAGCTTCGCCAATTACACTCCCCGACAAGAGAATATAGTTTATGAATAATCCCACAACAATTTTGTTGACGGGTAACATGGCTGGCGTCTCCCTACTGCATGTATTTCGGTATGTATTCGTTAATTATTCCGGTGTCGAGATACGGCTTGGTTACTGTCTGATAATAATGTGAGCCTGTAGCGAACCAACGTTCCCAGGACTCTTTCCAGGGTTCGGGCATATCCCGTGGTATCCAGAAAGTGTCGGGAATCGGTGCTGACGGTATGGGCTCGTGTGGCAGATTGATCTCGGCGATAACAGTCCCCGCACCTTCTGCCATTGATCTTCGCCCCAGTATGTTGCCCCCGGCATCAACAATTACCGCCTCACCGAGATATTTAGAATCATAAGCGACATCAGGGAGGTCCGGACTAAAGAACCCATTGAATGGACCCGCATGCGAACCGTGTAGCACCGGTACGCCAAGCATGCGGGCGAAATGAACCGGGGCTTGTTGTAACATCTTGAGATTTGTTGCCCGCAGAGGATTATCCGCATCGGCATCGTCCGGCAAGGTCCACCAGCATGATCCCCCGATCACCAACCTGACCTTGTCGCGCAGGCGCCGGGCGGTCTGGGATCGGATAAATTCCCAGCACAAGGCTGAACCCACATTACCAATCGGGGTCGTCAGGACACCATCATCTTTGCCGCCCAGAGAAATGCAATTTTCCCAGTAGGTGGGAAAATCCTTGTCATGTTTAATGACGCTGCCATCGGGAAACACCAGGAGAAAACTGTTGTAGGCGTTCCCCGCCCGAAGCGCCAGGAAAGAACCGCCAATCACAGTATTGCCCTGTCGAGCCAGACGTTTAAGAAGTTGGGCGGGTGCACCATCCAGAGGACGAATGGCCGAAAGCATATCAGGATGAAAAGCCGCCGCGGTGGTAAACATTTCCGGCAGGGCGATCCATTCCGCCTTTTGCTTTTGAGCCTGGCGGATTAGTTGTTCGGCCTGTTCCAGGTTTGCAGCGACGTCGCCGAGGCGGGGTGTCATCTGAATGGCGGCAACGCGCAATCGTTGCTGATCATTCGGTTTCGCGTCAATACGACGTAACAGCCCGGATAATGTTCCAGCCATCAATCCGCTGGCAAGGTATTGGTTGAAGCGGCGTCTACTGATCATGTTCTGTCGAAAGACGCGATTCAGGAGCGGGTACTAGTATATTAAGGTTTGAGATATGCATAACCTTCCTGCCCCTGCAGTCGCACAATTTCGGTGATGCCGGAAGGGATGATGATGGCAGCATCAAGCACGTCCTCTCTGGCAATGTTTCTTGCAGCCAGTGTTTCGGCGCAGACGCGAAATTCCACCCCTTTTTCAACCAGATTCAGCACGGCAGGATCATAAGGTTGGCCACGTCGATCTTTTGTGTCTTCCAGCAGGAAATCAATGCCTGGTCCGTAAGTGACGAAGACGATTTTTGCCCGGGGGCTGTCGTCGAGATAAGAGCTGGCCAACATCATGGCCCAGCGTGCATTACTGGTTTCATCAACATGAAATATCACCTTGGCACCAGTCTTTGCTGCATCGGCCGTCCAGGCGGGTAGTGCGAAACCAATTAAAAAAATAAGCAACAGGCTATGCGGCATAAAATATCTGGTCTTCATTTTTTGGCCTCCATTGCAGAACAGCAATTGACCCACCACAGTGCCGTTGCCGGCGTTCGGCGGTGTTGGGAATGAGCGGCTAAGGGCGTTATTACAAGCGCCAGGGGGTCAGCGTGTCGCTGTAGTTGTTGTTATCTTGGGGTAAGAGGGTTGAGCTGATATTAAGGTTAGTCGCCTGGCAGAATTATTCAACAACTGGCCGCCAGGTATGTCATACCTCGGTTTGTCTGTGGCCGGCAGGAATCAACTCCGATTCATAAGGTTATTAAGGGCATAATCAGGAACTTAGTTCTGGATCACAAAGGCTTGCTCGACGGTAAAGTTGCCGGCACCCTTGTAATTGGTCATGGTCCAGCCGTGTTGTTCCAGAAACTCGGTCATCTCCTTGTTCATATTGGGGTTGCCGCAAATCATGACGCGATCCTGTTCGGGTTCGGGCGGTGGCAATTTGAAGTTGCTTGACAGTTCGCCGCTGCGAAACAGATCCGCGCCACGTGCGTTGGGTTCGAACGGTTCGCGTGTGACGGTGGGTACATACAGGAACTGGTTATCACTGCGTGAGGTCAGTTCCTCGCGATACGCCAGCGCCTGTTCCTTGCGCACCGTATGCACCAGCACCACCCGTTCAAATTCCCTGAAGACTTCCTCGGCCCGGATCAGCGACATAAACGGTGCCAGTCCTGTGCCGGTGGCAAGCATGTAGAGATGGCGTCCTGGCTGGATGTGATCCAGGGTGAGAGAGCCGGTGGTTTTGGTGTTGATCCAGATGGGATTCCCCTTGTCGACCCTGGCCAGGCGGCTGGTTAAGGGGCCATCGGGCACCTGGATACTGAGAAACTCCAGGTGATCATCGCGATTGGTTGACACAATCGAGTAGGCACGGGGGATCAGTTTGCCCTCCGGGCGCAAACCGAGCATGACGAATTCGCCATTCTTGAACTCAAAACCGGTCGGGCGGGTGGTCATGAAACTGAAGGTGCGATCAGACCAGCGTCGAACGGAAGTAACGGTTTGCTCTGCGTATGGCATGGTGTCTCCGTGTTAGTTAATTCTCGTGATATTTCAGGCTACTCTTGCCTGTTTTTTTTGTAGCGCCCTTGCCTGTTGCTTCATCAGTTCCACGATAGCAAACACGCCAACATGTCGATTGGGTGACAGGTGTTCGTCCAGATTGAGACGTTTGAACATTTCATCCACATCGAGCGCCTTGAGCTCCGCCGCGGTCTTGTTATCCGCTAGCTGGATCAGTACCGCCAGCACACCTTTAATAATAGTGGTATCGCAATCACCGAAATAATGCAACCTTTCGGGATTCTCATCATCCGGATAGGCATGAACCCAGACCTGGCTCATACAACCCTTGACCTTGTTGTCCTCAATTTTGTGTTCGTCCGGCATGACTGGCAGTTTTTCTCCCAGCTCAATCAGGTACTGATAACGTTGTTCCCAGTCCTCCAGTAATTCGAAAACGTCAACGATGTCATTCAGGGTGGTCATGATATCAGGGCTCGCTTGTCAGACGGAAAAAGACTCTCCACAACCGCACATATCTTTTACATTGGGGTTGTTGAATTCGAAACCTTCATGCAAAGCGTTGGTCTTGACGTAATCAAGCCGGGTTCCATCGAGGTGATGAAGTGACTGTTTGTCGACAATAACCTTGACGCCGTAACTTTCAAAGACAACATCGTCATCCTTGATGTTATCGGCATAGTCCACTTCATAGAGAAAACCACTACAGCCTGCTTTACGCGTCCCAACACGCAAACCGACACCCTGCCCACGCTTTGCCAGCATGGTTTCCACACGTTGTGCCGCAGTTTTGGTTAATGACACGCTCATAGTGTACTCCTGCCTGCTCAAAACAAGCCTAAAGTCAATTTTGCCTCGTCACTCATACGTTCCTTGTCCCAGGGCGGATCCCATACCAGTCTGACATCAACCTTACTGACCTCGTTGATTTCACGTATTGCACACTCCACCTGACCGGGCATCGATTCGGCCACCGGACAATGGGGAGTGGTGAGGGTCATATTGATGCTCACGGCATTATCCGGGTCAATATTGATGTCGTAGATCAGGCCGAGATCGTACAGGTTCAGCGGGATCTCCGGATCGTAGACATTGCGCAGTGCAGCGATGACCTTGTCCCGGATGGAGGCATCCTGTGGAATTTCGACCGGCTCACAGGACGAAATTGTCTGGCTGCCGAATTGTACCTGTTGTTTAGTCATCAAGCCGCTCACCTAGTTTGTCAGCAATCCGGTCGAGAAGTTCGTGAACTTGCTGTTCGGCATGTTCCCGTACCGGTTGCAGGTCAATGTTGTCGAGAATCTCGCCGGCAAAACCCAGGCATAACATTTTCATCGCCAGAGTGGGTTCGATACCCCGGCTACGCAAATAAAACAGTTGTTCCGGTTCGAGTTGGCCGACGGTGGTGCCATGAGAGCACTTAACATCATCCGCATAGATTTCCAGTTGTGGCTTGGTGTCCACTTCGGCATTGCGGCTTAACAGCAGGTTCTTGTTGAATAAATGGGCGTCCGTCTTTTGCGCATCCTTGTCTACCAGAATCCGGCCATCAAACACCGCGCGACCACTACCATGCAGAATGCCTTTGTAGTTATGTCGGCTGGCATTGCGGGGACGGCTATGTTTGATATTCAGATGTTGATCGACTAACTGCTTGTTACCGGCCAGGTACAGCCCATTGGTATCACAGTCGGCACCTTCGGCCTGAAAACAGATTTCCAGATCATGACGGGCCCACTTCCCACCCAGTGCCAGCGAGGTACTGCGATACTGACTGTGGGCCGCCTGTGCCAGAAAGCTTTGATGCAGGTGATAGGCCCGGGGACTTTCCTGCTGCAGGCGATAGTGGGTGAGGGCGGCATTGTCTTCCAGCAAAATTTCACTCACCGCATTGTGAAAGTAAACGGAAGTGCCACTGCTTTCATAACGTTCAATCAGTCTGGCATTGGCGCCGCGTTCCAGGACCAGCAGATTCCGCGGCTGGATTAACTGCGGTGTCTCCAGTCCCAGGTTCAGGTGTACCACTTCGATCGGCCGCTCCAGGATGACGTCACGCTTGATATGAATAAACAGACCATCGTTAATGAGCGCAGTATTGAGCGCCGTGAAAATATGTTCAGCATGGTCGGCGGTTTGACCGAACCAGATGGCCAGTGATACCGGATCATGGCTCAGGGCGTGACGCAGGCTGCCGATTGTCACGCCATCGGGGAGTTGATCAAAGTTACGCAGTGCCGGTACGAAACGACCATTGGCAAAAACCAGCCGATATGCCCGGGTGTCAGGCAACAGCCAGGTATCGATGTCCTCAACCTGCAGGGCATCGAAATCGGCGCTGACCGGTTCGAACTCATGTTCCAGCAAGCCTTCAATCGAGGTATAGCGCCATGCCTCCTGTTTCTTTTCCGGCAGGGGCAGGGTGTGTAACGCTGAACGGGCAGCATCCCGCGCCCGGTTCAGCCAGGCATGGGTTTCCACGGCTGCCGCGCTGTCTTCCTGTTGCAGAAGTTGGGTGAACCACTGGCGGGAATCGGTAGCGGTTTTCATGCCGCGGCCTCCTGTTCGATCCAACGATATCCTTTTTGTTCGAGAAGTTGCGCGAGTTCTTTGTCACCGGAGCGGACTATACGACCATTGGCCAGTACATGTACCTGATCCGGTTCGATGTAATCAAGCAAGCGCTGATAATGTGTTACCAGGACGATCGCCCGCTCGGGACTGCGTAGAGCATTGATGCCATCGGCGACAATGCGCAGGGCATCGATATCCAGTCCTGAATCCGTTTCATCGAGGATCGCCAGGCGCGGCTCAAGCAAGGCCATTTGCAGAATTTCATTGCGTTTCTTTTCCCCACCGGAGAAACCCGCGTTGACGTTCCGTTTCAGGAGTCTATCGTCCATGTGCACGAGCCTGGCTTTCTCCCGTACCAGCTTGATGAAATTGACCGCATCAAGCTCGGCTTCACCCCGAGCGCGACGAATGGCATTGAGTGATTCGCGCAGGAAAGTCATGGTATTGACCCCGGGGAGTTCAACCGGATATTGCATCGCCAGGAACAACCCCTGATGGGCGCGCTGTTCTGTATTCAGCGCGAGCAGATCCTTACCTTGATAAACGACTTCACCGTCGGTGACGTCATAGCCATCACGTCCGGCAAGGATATGCGCCAGGGTACTTTTACCGGAACCGTTCGGGCCCATTATGGCGTGAACCTCACCGGGTTTTATTTCCAGGTTGAGTCCGTTCAGAATTGGCTTGTCATCGACATTGGCCCTGAGATTCTTAATCGACAGCATAGTGTTCCTCCGTTGCTTATCCCACTGCCCCTTCGAGAGTGATGTTAAGAAGTTTCTGTGCCTCGACGGCAAACTCCATCGGTAATTCATTGAAGACTTCCTTGCAGAAGCCGTTGACGATCATGGAAACAGCATCCTCTTCAGCCAGCCCGCGTTGCTGACAGTAAAACAACTGGTCTTCACTGATTTTCGAGGTGGTGGCTTCATGTTCGACCCGCGCGGTCGGGTTGCGCACTACCATGTAGGGAAAGGTATGGGCACCACAGCGATCCCCCAGTAATAAGGAATCACACTGGGTATGGTTGCGGGCGTGTTCGGCCCGCGGGGTCATGCGGACCAGGCCGCGATAGGTATTCTGGCCTTCGCCGGCCGAGATCCCTTTCGACACAATGGTGCTGCGCGTATTTTTACCGATATGAATCATCTTGGTCCCGGTATCGGCCTGTTGCCTGCCCTTGGTGACGGCGACGGAATAAAACTCACCCACGGCATCATCCCCCCGCAGAATACAGCTCGGGTACTTCCAGGTAATGGCGGAACCGGTTTCGACCTGGGTCCAGGAAATGTGTGACCGGTCACCGCGACAATCACCCCGTTTGGTCACGAAGTTATAAATCCCGCCCCGGCCCTGTTCGTCACCGGGATACCAGTTCTGGACAGTGGAATATTTAATGGTGGCATCATCCATCGCCACCAGTTCAACAATCGCGGCATGTAACTGGTTTTCATCCCGCATCGGCGCGGTACAGCCTTCCAGATAGCTCACATAGCTGCCTTCATCGGCAATGATCAAGGTCCGTTCGAACTGACCGGTTTTGGCTTCATTGATACGGAAGTAGGTCGACAACTCCATCGGACAACGGACTCCCTTGGGTACGTATACAAAGGTCCCGTCACTGAAGACGGCGGAGTTCAGGCAGGCGAAATAGTTGTCGGCATACGGCACCACGGAACCGAGGTATTGCTGCACCAGTTCCGGATAATCCCGGATGGCCTCGGAGATAGAACAGAAGATGACACCGGCGTCGGCCAGTTCCTTTTTAAAGGTGGTGGCAACCGACACGCTGTCAAACACCGCGTCCACCGCGACACCGGCCAATGCCTTCTGTTCTTCCAGGGGAATGCCGAGCTTGTTATAGGTCTCCAGTAATTCCGGATCGACCTCGTCCAGGCTCTTCGGTCCGTCACCCTTTTTTCTGGGGGCTGAATAATAGGAGATGGACTGGTAATCGATCGGCGGGTGCTTGATCTGGGCCCATGCCGGATCTTCCATCTCCAGCCAGTGATGGTAGGCTTTCAGGCGTCGCTCCCGCATCCATTCCGGTTCGTTCTTCTTGGCCGAAATCAGCCGGATGACGTTCTCGTTCAGACCGGGCGGGACCGTATCAGACTCGATCGCGGTGACAAAGCCATGCTCATAACCGCCCTGGATCAATTTGTTGACACTGTTTGGCGCCGCAGACATAAGAAAAGCACTCCTTGGTTGAATAACTGAGCAATTTACTAGGTTATACTAGGAGCACATGTTCCGCATTTCAATGACACAAGGTGTAGGGTTACTCGGAGCAACCATATTATTAATAATATTAATAACTTGGAGTAATAATATTGCACGGGATATGAGGCTGTTGCCTGGCATCGGGAGAGGCCAAAACGGTTGGCTGATTGTGGATGGGCAAGAAGTTGTAGCGGGACGAGCGTCTGGCCGCATGTGGCCAGGCATGGGAGAAATGAGCTGGTACTGGAAAATGAGCCTGGTAAGTGGCCCCGGGAAAGGTTTACTTCCCGGGTTTATGTTTCGGTGTTCCCCATTTCGGGGAGATTTTGCGGTGCCACCTGCATCCTAGAATTTATACATGGCCGAGATACTGAACAGCCCTGCTTTGTCGAGATCACCGTTGATTTGTTCGTATTCAAGCGGAATCACCCATTTTTTTCCGACATCAAAACTGATACCAACTCCCCATGCAAAATCATTCGCGTTTTCCGTTGTGGTTTGCGGCGGTAAACTTCCAGCCTGGTATGTCTTATCATATTCCCAATGAGCCAATCCTAATTTGCCAAACAGATCAATTCGCCTGGTTACCGGCCAGATTCCTTTGGCCCAGAGTGCGACCGCCCAGACATCATATTCCTCTCTTAATCCAAAGAAATCCTGCACTGGCTGTCCCAGATCCATATAAGCGGCCTCAATGGCAAAGTAGGGATTAAACTGTAGTCCTCCATAAAACTTGTAGGCAGTATCCGATTCTCCAAATATATCCTGATCAACATAACTGTCACCAATGCCAACTCCAAGGTAAGCGTCAGCAGCGTGGGCGCTGAATGGTCCTACCAGCAAAAAAGCAAACAGCATCGGTTTTAGATTTATCATGACGACCTGGTGGTTTGGTTTTAACGCATTTTATCGAATGGAATTGTTGAAATTTATTGATCAGGATCAAGCGCTCTGTAAGCGGCCAGGTTGCTTCAGCTGATTTATTCCAAGTGGCTGTTTAATATTGAAAAATATTTGATGATGGATAAATATTAAGCGGGCTTGACCCGTCACCGTCACGTTGAGACGGCACCCGTCAGCCGCCCCTGATGCCATTTAATTATTATTATCCTATGCTTTAAACAGGGAGTGTTTCGGGAGAACCAGAATGACTGAATACATAAAAAAAAGCCTTAGCAAGGGTGAGCGCGCGGAAGAAGAGACGCAAAGTGCCTTGAAGCCCAAAGGTGAAAATAAAGAACGTTACAAGGAATTGCGACACGGTGTCTGGATAGAAAGCGCCCGCGCCCATCTCAAACTGCGCCGATTCAGTAATCCGCTGTTCGTGTTACTGGTGGTATTTCTGTTTCTCTTCGGGGGGTCACTCTATCTATTTGAAAACATGGCTGTGCTCACGGGTCCGATGTATGCAGCCAAGATCACCATATCCAGCCTGTTTGCTGTGAGTCTTGGTTTTATTCTGTCCGTCTGGTGGTCTTCATTTTCGAGATATAATGAAAAAATCCGTGAGGCCGAGCGGATAGATACCGAATACCGCGAACAATTGTTAATTTTTTCAAATAGCCTGTTCGATATCATCAATGCCCTGAATACCCTGGCGGCCAAACCACAGCATTCCTTTATTGTGGCGACGGAATTTCTGCTGGGTGAATATGTACATTTATTACAGAGCCAGCTACAGCGCTATGGTGACTATGTGGCCGGGCTGGGATTTGACGCGACGTCGTTTCTGGATGAAAAAATTGCAATATTTGAAGGCATTCGCGAGAGAGCCAGCTTGTCGATCAAGGGTATGCCTGAAGAGCTCGAAAGCCTGTTTATCGGAAGTCTGCAGCTGGATATGGATAAATATACCGATACTTCTGCCCAGCGACAGATCAAATTACGGGAGAAATTAAAGGAAGTTAGTGAAAAAAAATAACTGACTGTAACTGATCTGCCTGGCCAGAAAAGAAGTGAATTAGAATTTATATTCGCCTGTTAATGTTACTGTGGTACCTGCTTCAGATAAGGAAGTGGCACTGGATAAGATAAGCAAGGCATATCGCTGTTCACCATCATTCACTGCAAACGAGTAACCTGCAGCGGCATTGTTGGCCGTCGCAAGATGTATGACATTTAACTGTTGCAGATTGGCAATCAGCCTGGACAGATCCGCCTTGGTTTTGATTGCGGTGTAATCCTCGCGGGATAAATGATGCAGATAACCGGTTTGGTTCGGGCTTTTCCTGATTTCAATCCCGACATGGATTTCATCCGTGGTTAGCCAGTCGATCCCAAAGGACTCGGAACCCGCCACGCGGCCCGATCCAATGCGTTGCATTTGAAAGTCATCAGTCTTGACTGGCTTGAGTTGAATCGCTGCTTGCTTGGTATCTGGTAGGAGTTCAATCTTGAGCAATTCGGTGACAGCCGCCCCCTTTTTATCGGTAACTTCAATTTGAAATTCGTAATTCCCCTCAGCGGTTAACTTTTTATTGAGATAGTTTTTAAAATTGAGAGTGATATCGGTCTGGTTTTCAGTCCGATGAGGGAGGCCAAACAGTGGGAAATGAGCAGACTCAGGGGTTGTTGCCAGGTCGATTTCGTATGAGCGTTCTTTAATATAGAGGCGCTTGATTCTACCGGGTGCCTCAATTCGCAACTTGAGGTCGCCAAAATTGTTGAGCATCCCGCTTTGTCTTTCACTGATGTCAAAGCCCTGGGCGGTAATGGCCGGGGCCCTGGGGGGAGCAGTCTTTTCCGAGCAGGCAAGTAAAAATGCCGTGCAGATGACAATCAGAGCATATTGAATATATTTATCCATAGTTATTGTTATCCAGGTATGGGGGCGCGATTGGCCATAGACCGTGGGTAAATTCATTAATATACAAGCTTAGCCATAAAATTTCTGTATTGGAATGCTATGACGAGCATACAGATAGTGTTACGAAAGTCTATAGTATTGATATGCCCATAATCCATATTCTGTGTAAGACCTTGATCACTGTAGGTAATCGCCCGGGGCGTGACAGAAAGGAGGTGCATAATGAATGAGGCTGAAAAACGAACGCAAGTAGAAGTAGAGCAAGTTGCGTGTGAAGTGTGTTTGAAAGAGGTGCCAAAATCAGAATCGAAAGTGGATGAGGCCAGTGACTACGTGTTGTATTTTTGTGGCATCGACTGCTATGAAAAGTGGCGGGGAGAAGAGAAAGAATAAGTCGTGCTATCTTTTAAGTCATCTATGACTACCCAAAGGAGAGGAAACATTTTGATTTTATTCTGAATCGGTAATCAGACGTGAAATCGAGATTTTCCTCCTGTTTTTTATGAACCCCTTTCATCTGGCGATACCCGTCCATGATCTGGATGAAGCCCGTGACTTTTATCTTAATGTCATGGGATGCACGCAAGGTCGCAGTGATGCGAACTGGATCGATTTCAATTTCTATGGACACCAACTTGTGTGTCATCTCAACCCTGCCTTGAGTCAGGAGCAGAAAGCCGCAGCAATCAAAAACCCGGTGGATGGTCATGGCGTGCCTGTCCCCCATTTCGGGGTGGTATTGGAGATGGATGCCTGGCAAAGCCTGGCCGATCGATTGAAAAAACAGAACATGAAATTTGAGATCGAGCCTTATATTCGATTCAAGGGAGAGGTTGGTGAACATGCAACGATGTTTTTTTATGATCCCAGTGGTAATGCGGTAGAGATCAAGGCATTCAAAAATATCACTGAGCGATTGTTTGCCAAATAAAACTTTGTATGGTCAGTTTATATTGCGTGGAGAAGTATCGACAGGGACCACATTTTGAATATCACGATGAGTCATAAGTACCAGAAAAGATGTAAGTCGTGCCGCATAATTCGATAAACGGTTTGTCAGGTGCGATAAATTTGAACTTTGGTTGGTGTAAGTTAGCAGATACCATATGCAACCAGTACTGGAAAAGGGTTCCAACTGTTGGCGTGTTGCGTCCACTGAACGTGTGGCATTTCTCATCGATGGCGAAGACTACTTTCGCGCGGTGCGTGGGGCAATGTGCAATGCTCGCCATTCTATTTTTATTATAGGTTGGGATATTCACAGTGAACTAAAGCTGGTTCGAGACGGTGAAGATGACGACTATCCGCAAAGGCTCGGCCCACTGCTTGATAGCCTGGCCAAGCGTCATCATAAGCTCCACATCTATATCCTGAATTGGGATTTCGCGATGATTTATGCGATGGAGCGTGAGTTTTTTCCTTCCTACCGTCTGCATTGGAAATCGCACAAGCGGGTACATTTCTGCCTTGACGGTAACCATCCGGTTGGCGCATCACAGCACCAGAAAATCGTGGTCGTGGATGACAGGATTGCGTTTAGCGGCGGCCTGGATCTCAGCAAGTGGCGCTGGGATACGTCAGCGCATGCGATTGATGACAGACGGCGCGTTGGTCCGGACGGCAAGCCTTATCCACCTTTTCATGATGTGCAACTAGTGGTAGACGGGCAGGCTGCCGTTGCGATGGGTGAGCTGGTACGTGAACGCTGGCGAATTGCGGCCGACAACGATACAGTCGAACTGAATACCGATAAAACAACCGACCCATGGCCGTCAAATGTGCCAGCCGCTTTTGAAAAGATTGATATTGGGATTGCACGGACCTTACCCGCATACCAGGATCGGGATGAAGTACGCGAAGTAGAGTGTCTTTATCTCGACAGTATTGAAGCGGCCGAAACGTATATTTATATCGAAAACCAGTATCTCAGTTCACATCGCATTGGCCAGGCACTTGTTAAACGTTTGCAACAAGACCATGGTCCCGAAGTGATTGTTGTGATGCCTGAAAAGACCGGTGGCTGGCTGGAACAGCACACCATGGATGTATTACGGGCGCGTTTGTTACAGGAACTGCGAGAGGCAGACAAGTATGACCGGTTACGCGTTTATTATGTCCGCCTGTCAGAAGAACCTCATGTGTCACTGATGGTTCATGCGAAGGTAATGATCATCGATGACTGTTTTGCGCGGGTTGCCTCGTCAAATACCAGCAATCGCTCCATGGGACTGGATTCAGAATGCGATCTGGTGCTCGAGTCGAATGAGAACCAGAACTGCAATGAGGCTATCATCACGTTTCGGCGCCGGTTGTTGGCGGAGCATCTCGGGGTCGAGCCGGATGATATCGGTGCGGCTGAAGAAAAGCATGAATCCCTGATCAGGGTTATTGAATCGTTACGAGGTGGTGAACGAACCCTTGAACCGCTGGCGGGTGTGATATCAGAAGATGTGGATGAATGGGTGCCGGAATCGGCTCTGCTGGATCCGGAAAAGCCCGTTGAGCCCGATGAATTTCTCGACTATATCGTTAGCCCGGAGCAACGCAAACCCGCCTATCGCCACATGCTCCGTATCTCGTTGCTGCTGGTTGCTGTACTGGGAATGGCCGCAGTATGGCGCTGGACGCCATTATCCACCTGGCTTGCGATCGATCGGCTCGAAGCTGCAGCACAGTGGATTCAGAATAGTCATTTTACCCCTCTGCTGGTCTTGGTCGCGTTTGTGATTGGTAGCATGGCTGTTGTCCCGGTGACCTTGATGATCGTTGCAACGGTAAGCGTCTTCGGTCCCTGGTTAGGCGCGGGCTATGCACTACTCGGCACCGAACTGGCAGCACTGGTAGCTTTCGGTGTTGGGCACATATTGGGGCGTGATACAGTGAGTCGCATTGCCGGTAGTCGTGTCAATCGTCTCAGTCGTCTGCTTTCCAGGCGTGGTGTGTTGACAATTGTGACAGTACGCATCGTGCCGGTGGCACCATTTACAGTAATTAATATCATTGCCGGCGTTTCCGACATCGGTATGCGTGACTTTGCTATAGGTAGTTTTATCGGCATGATTCCCGGTGTATTGGCGATTGCATTACTTACCGATCAGATCATCGCTTCATTGCGGGAGCCGGATATAGAAAGTATTGTAATACTCATCGCGGTGTTTACGTTAATTGTCATAGGCATTATTGGATTACGTTACTGGTTGCTTCGTCGGCGTATGCAGAACGCAAGATGATGGCCTGGGCAATGCGAATTGCGACATACAACATTCATCGGACTATCGGTCATGACGGCAGACAGGATCCCGAGCGGGTTGCGGCGGTCCTGCGTGAACTGGATGCTGACATTGTTGCCTTGCAGGAAGTCGGTTACGAATCCGGTACGCCGGGCAACGTGCTGGAATACCTGGGCGATTCGATCCAGGCTCGGGTCATCGAAGGTGTGACATTACTGGATGAGCGTGGTAACTATGGCAACGCCATCCTGACGCGTCTGCCCGTATCCAGCCTTCACCGGCATGACATCAGTGTGGCCAGGCGTGAACCACGTGGGGCGATTGAATTGGCACTCCAGGTCGATGGCATTGAGTTGCAGATTATTGCGACTCATCTCGGATTACGACCCGGTGAGCGGCGATATCAGGTCGAGAGGCTAATCCCATTGCTGAATGCTTCTACGGCAAACATCAAGGTTCTGCTGGGTGATCTGAATGAGTGGTTTCTGTGGGGCCGGCCGTTACGCCGGCTGTATCGCATCTTCGGGCGGACCGCGGCACCGCCGACCTTTCCGGTACGCTGGCCGTGGTTTGCTTTGGACCGCGTGTGGATACAACCTTTATCTGCGTTGGAGCGGCTACAGGCGCACAAGAGTGTCATGGCCAGCCAGGCGTCAGATCACCTGCCGCTTGTCGCGCAACTCAGCAATCGCAGTCTGGCAATTCACCAGTAATAATCTGTCACGAACCAGATATTTGCTTCTTTTGATTCCGTCTTGAACAAGATCAAAGGCAAGAAACCGGAATGTAAGGGTTTCACAAATAACTAAAATACTTTAACTGCATAGAAGCCAGATCAGAGCACATATTGTGCTGCTGATCCGGCAACATTGAGCCGGGTCTCCTGTGATGTGGTTATTTCTTTCCGAGCTTCTGTGGCGGTGCCGGGAATGTCGCGTAAGGCGGGTTTGGTGTTTGTCCCACGGGCACATAGGCCGGTGCGGGCTTGCCTGCCTCTCCCAATGAGCGCACAAACTGGTAAATTGCCCGCAGATCATCCTCATGCATGGCGTTGAGGTTAAACCACGGCATGGGTGGTCTGCGTTGCAAGGTTTTCGCCACTTCTATCCACTGCTGTTCGGTCATGTCTTTCATGAACAATCGCAGATTTGAACCATAGGTTGTTCCCCATGGCCCGTTCCAGCCAAAGCTATCACCGGTTAACCATTGGGATACAGGGACATTGCCATTGTTAGGTAAATAACCGGGGGTGTGGCAGTCGTTGCAGCCGGATACCTTGACAAGATAACGGCCGCGTTCGATGAGTTGCATTTCTGTTGCCGGGGATGCCGCAGCATGACCG
Source organism: Thiohalomonadales bacterium (assembly GCA_040235565.1). Lineage (GTDB taxonomy): Bacteria > Pseudomonadota > Gammaproteobacteria > UBA6429 > Thiohalophilaceae > JAHEIJ01. Next base: position 39,089 of record JBECLA010000034.1, read on the forward strand.
CTGAGAATGCTGGCGATCCCCATCGTTAGAACCAACAAACTTGTTAATTGTTTCATAATGAAACCTCATATTTTTGTATTTATCGGGAATATGACATTAGCTCCAGAAGCACCCTGGTATTGAGTGCCAGTGAAGTAAGTATTAGCTGGCTGTTTCCGGCTGACTGGCTACAATCTGACAATGAATGTAGAGAATCTGACAAATTTGCAGCCAGAGGATTTTGGTTTCTGGGCTGATCCCGCGCGGCCGATACTGTCCCTGCATTATTATGCCAAAGGCCCCCACCGGATAGCCGGGCATGCTCATCCTCGTGCCCAAATCCTTTTCCCGGTCGATGGCGTCTATCGGGTCAACACACCGATCAATAACTGGGTAGTGCCACCCACGCAGGCCATCTGGATACCACCCTTTGTTCACCATGAAGTGCTCTCGAATACCTCAATGAATTCCTTGATTATGTTTGTCGATGAGGCCTTTACCGAAACTTTGCCGCATGAATGTATTGTGATCAATGTAAGCTCATTATTATATGAATTGTTCTGGAAGGCAGTTGAGTTCGGCAATGACTATTCGCCTGGCGACAAGAAAAGTCGCTTCTTTTCGGTTCTGCTGGATGAATTGAATGAAATGCAGCCCGCGCTATTAAAGTTACCCATGCCAAGGGACAAACGCCTTCTTACCATCGTCGACAAATTACTTGGTAACCTTGCAGATAATCGCAGTTTGTCAGAAATGAGTCGGGAGGCGGGGGCGAGCGAACGTACGGTGGCACGGCTTTTCATAAAAGAGACCGGCTTTACTTATGCGGACTGGCGCAAGCAACATCTTTTACTCGAGGCGGTTGAGCGACTGGGTCAAGGCAAGTCGGTGAGTGCGGTGGCACTGGATCTGGGTTATAAAAGCTCCAGTGCTTTTATCGCAATGTTTCGACGATCACTGGGAGTATCTCCTGGCCATTATATTCGCAAAGGAGAAAGCAGGCTGCCGTTATGTGGAAGAGTCACGGGAAAAGCCCATTGATTTATTAAGCCGAGTTTCAGTCTCGTTCCTGAAACAAGAGCTCAATATAATTTTTATGTTGCCCTAGCTGTTCAGCCAGCGCGTCACCCTTGTCGTACAGTTTGGCCAGGATGACCCCACCTTCAAACAGGGCCAGCAGGTTATCATAGATTTGCTTGGCCGAAACCGGCAACCGCGGAGGGTATTTCTCGAACACCGCCGCCAGTTTTTCTCCCAGTACCCGCTCCCATTCCTTAAACCCGCTGATAACCGCCGTTTTGGTTTCTGCCGAAAAAAGTTCGAGTTGATAGATGTAACTGGCAATCAGGCAACCCGGTGGAGGTTCGGACTGGCCGCGTGACATTTCCTCCAGCAGGCCAACGAAAATCAGATATTGTTGCAGTGGATCGCGGCTGAGGCTTTCCGCCCGCGCCATCTGTTCGTGCAATAACTGGTCGTCCATCTGGACATAGCGCGCCAGCAGGGCATTGGCCAGGTCAATTTTGGATTTGAAGTGGTGAAAGAAGGCCCCCTTGGTAATCCCGGCAGCGGTGAGCACCTGATCCACCGACATCCCGCCGAAACCGTATTCCAGCACCAGTTCATGGGCCACTTCCAGAATTTTCGCCTTGGTTGCTGCACCATCACGGGGCATTGCTACGACTCCTGCATTTAACTCAGATACGAGAAGCATAATGGAAACAGACTAAATAGTACACATATGAATTTTCTAAGCTACTATGGTTAGCCCATACCTCTAAATAATACTAATAATAATCAGCATATTAGGTAAGTTTGCAGAAAACAGACCATTTGGTCTTGACATGATAGGGATAGGATCCTAATCTAAGCATACCAACCAGTCGGTATGCTTAGAAGTTGGAGGGAGTGATGTTCGAAATATTGGGAGTTATTACCCTGGCCATGATCCCGGGTTTTCTGTTGCTGGATTTCCTCTGGCAGGCGCGCCGCTATGACAAAACCCGCCACTGGCGTCTGCGCGGTTTGCTGGTAACGGCGGGCATTGTGTTATTCAGCGGCGAAGTTGCACTGTTGTGGGGGAGCCTGCTGGGGGATTTTCATCTTATTGATGGCGGTGGTCTGGGTATCTGGGGCGGAGCGATCACCGGTATTGTCGTGTATGAGTTGTTGCATTACTGGTATCACCGCCTGGCACACGAATGTGACTGGCTCTGGCTTGCCGGTCACCAGTTACACCATAGCGCTGAAAGTCTGGATGCCTTCGGGGCTAACTATCTGCATCCGTTTGATGCCTTTCTGTTTACCACTTTGAGCAGCCTGGTGTTTTATCCATTCCTGGGGTTACTGCCGGAAGCCGGGGTTATCGGTGCGCTGTTTTTAAGCTTCAACGCGATGTTCCAGCATGCCAATATCATCACGCCCCGTTGGTTGGGATATGTGATCCAGCGACCAGAGAGTCACGGGATTCATCATGGTAAAGGGGTACACCGTTACAACTACTCCGACCTGCCACTATGGGACATAGTGTTCGGAACATTTCGTAACCCGGTTCGTGATGAAGTGCCGATCGAGACGGGTTTCTACAAAGGTGCATCAAATCGCATTCCAGCCATGCTGATTGGCCGTGATGTGTCCCGGGCTGATGCTACAGATAACAAACAGGCAGTGGATTTTCAGCCATCGGTACCGAACTGGGTTACATCGGTGAATCATAATCCGATCAATTAATTCGAAGGAGTTAATGTTATGTGTCTTAATCACCAACTATCACAGTTTGATTCACTCAAGGCCGACGGCTTCGCCGAGCGCCTGGTGAATACCCTGAATGAAGGAGCATTGTGTGTGATGTTGTCAATTGGCCACCGCAGTGGTCTGTTTGATCATCTTGATGGTCAGCCGCCCATGACCAGTGAGCGCATTGCGAAACAGGCTGGGCTGAATGAGCGCTATGTGCGGGAATGGCTCAATGCCATGACAGTCAGCAAAGTCATTGAGTATGATGCCGGGACAAAACGTTACTATCTGCCGCATGAGCATGCCGCTTTTCTCACCCGTCGCAGCAGCCCCGACAACATTGCGGTATTTGCCCAGTACATTCCGATTATGGGCACGGTGGAAGATGATATCGTGGATTGTTTTAAACATGGCGGCGGTGTGCCGTATGAAAAATTTCCCCGTTTCCATGAGGTCATGGCGGAAGACAGTGGCCAGACGGTATTGTCTTCACTGCGGGAGCATATATTACCGCTGATTGACGGCTTGGAGGAAAAGCTGCAACAGGGCATCCGGGTCCTGGATGTGGGGTGTGGTCGAGGCCGGGCACTGAATATGCTGGCCGGGTTGTTTCCCAACAGTGAGTTTGTCGGCGTGGATCTATCGCCTGAAGCAATCGAATATGCCCGCCGGGAAGCCAGCCAGCTGGGCCATGCCAATATCACCTTTATTGCCCGGGATGTAACGGATTTTGATCAATCAGCCGAAGCTGAAAAGTTCGATCTGATTACTACATTTGACGCAGTCCATGATCAGGCAAAACCGTTGAATGTGTTGAAAGGCATACATAAGGCGTTGAAAGTGGATGGGGTCTATCTGATGCAGGATATCCATAGCTCCAGCGAGGTGCAGAACAATCTGGATATCCCTGTTGCGCCTTTACTTTACGCGGTATCCACTACGCATTGTATGACCGTGTCCCTGGCGCAGGGCGGGGAAGGCCTGGGTACCATGTGGGGGCGCGAGAAGGCGACCGAGTTTTTGCATCAGGCGGGATTCAGCCAAATCAGCATCCATCAGCTCGAACACGACTTTCAGAATGACTATTATGTTATTCAAAAGTAGGCAACACTGCGCACGGTGGAGATAGCTGATGCACACGGGATACACCATTCGTCCTGCTACGGTTGCTGATGCCAGGGATATTGCCAGCCTGATTGCGATATCTTCCGATGGTATTGCGATGATTGAATGGGTGGAGGAAGCCGTGGCGGAAGGCCTGGAGCCACTCGATATCGGGGAGCGCACCTACCGCAACCCCGATGGTGATTATTCCTGGCGGAATTGCACGATGGTTGAAAAGGATGGCAAGGTCGCCGGCATGTTACTCGCATTCGGCATGCCGGCGGGCGAAGCCCGAGATCCACGGCAGCGGCCGAGTATCGATGATGCCAATATCTTCGCACCCTACATGTATCTGGAGGAACCGGATAGCTGGTATGTCTGTGGTGTCGCGCTTTATCCGGAACATCGTGGCCAGGGTCTGGGGACCCGCCTGATGCAGCTGGCAAATGACCAGGCAAGACAAAATGGATTCGAAAAAGTGTCGTTGGTCGCCTTCGCACAAAATAAAGGCTCGATACGGCTTTATCAAAGGCTTGGTTATGAAATTGTTGATAAGGCACCGATCATCCCGCATCCCCTGATTCACTCCGAAGGTGAGGCATTGCTGATGGTGTCCCGGCTGCGGGGTTAGGATTCAGAAAAATTCAGGGCCTGCCAAGGCTGACGTCATTACCAATCTATACTAAGTAATACTTAGTCACTGATTTGCTTTTTTCTCAGGACGGCTTCGTAACAGGGAGTTGCACAATGCCCGATCAGCCGACCATCGCCCGGTATCTATTACAGCGTCTGCACAGTATGGGTGTGCGACACATCTTTGGCGTGCCGGGTGATTATATCCTGGGATTTTATGATGAAATCGTAAAAAGCCCGCTTGACCATGTCGGCACCACACGGGAGGACACTGCGGCCTTCGCCGCAGACGGGTATGCACGATGCAGCGGCATCGGGGCGTTGGCGGTAACGTATGGCGTAGGCGCTTTAAGTGTGGTCAACCCTGTTGCCGGCGCCTACGCTGAATCGTCACCGGTGGTTGTTATCAGTGGTGCGCCAGGTACCCAGGAACAACTTCAAAACCCGATGATGCATCATCGTTTCGGGCCCTATCATTTTCAACGCGAAATATTCAGACGTATCACCTGTGCCATTGCAGTGCTTGATGATCCCTATACCGCATTACGCGACATTGACCGTACACTTTATGCCGCACAACATCACAGCGCCCCCGTCTATATCGAGTTGCCGCGCGATATGCCACGGCGGGAAGGTTTTGTCATTCCACAGCAGGAGGGACAATTATCTGGGAGTGATCAAGCCAACCTGGAAGAGGCGCTGGAGGAGACCCTCGGCTTGTTTGAGCAGGCAAGATCGCCAGTGGTGGTAGCGGGAGTGGAGACCCATCGGCGCGGTATGCAAGACGAACTGGTCAAACTGGTAACCAGGGCGAGATTCCCCATTGCTGCTACATTAACGGGTAAGTCCGTAGTCGGTGAGCGTCACCCCGCCTATCTGGGGATATATGAAGGTGCCCTGGGTTCACCTTTTGCCCGTGACTACGTGGAAAATGCTGACTTCATTCTGATGCTCGGGGTCAACTTGAACGACGTCGACCTGGGTATTGATACCGCCAGGCTTGAGCCCTCTTATATTGTTCGGGCAGCGGAAAACCAGATTTTTATCCACCATCACCGTTATACACAGGTTACGCTGGCGGATTTTATCCGCAGACTGACCGCATTGATCCCGGAACGTTCAACCCACTGGCCAGAGGTGCCGGCCTTCCCGGAACTCGGCGACTTTCCGCTAGTCAGCAATGCCATCACGGTGAAGCGATTGGTGGCGCGGTTAAATCATTTTCTTACTCCGGATATGACCGTGGTTGCGGATACGGGCGATTGTCTGTTTGCAGCAAGTGAACTACGGGTCCACGAGCGAACCGCTTTTCTGGCCTCTGCTTTTTACACTACCATGGGATTTGCTGTACCGGCAGCACTTGGTGCCCAGATCGCCTGTCCGGATCGACGTCCGGTAATACTGGTTGGTGATGGTGCCTTTCAGATGACCGGAACGGAAGTCTCAACCATTGCGCGTCATCGGCTGAACCCGATTATTATTCTTTTCAATAATCGTGGTTATTCAACCGAGCGATTTATTCTGGAAGGACCATTTAATGACATCGCGGACTGGCGATTCGAAAAGTTCGGCGAGGTGTTTGGTCCGCTGCATGGTCATGATGTACATAATGAAGAAGAATTTGAAGCTGCCTTGCAAAGCGCTATCAAGGAAACATCTATGCCCAGCCTGCTTAATGTTCACTTGCAACCAGACGATACTTCACCTGCGATGCGGCGGCTGGCAGAAAGTTTACATAAACGTGTAAGTTATTAACCTGAGGCTTGTCTGGCTGGAAATAGCGGATTATATTTGCGAAGTGAAAAAGACTCTCCTGTGTAATGCAGGAGAGTCTCGTCTTTTAGCTGGCCTCTTTCCATTCATTCCCGGCATCAATATCAATTAACTCGCATTCTGCTACTGACGTTTCAACCGGATGCTTCATGGTTACCAGTTCCTCGGCACTGCTTGGATGGATCGCAATCGTACTGTCAAAATCGGTCTTGCGTGCCCCCATCTTTACGGCAACTGCAAAACCCTGCAACATTTCATCCACGTAATCACCAATCATGTGAATCCCGACGACCTTCTCGTCTTCGCCGGCGCAGACCAGTTTCATCGCGGTAGTGATGCCATCCGCTGACAAGGCATGGCGCATGGGGGTAAATTCACTTTTATAAATGGTGACAGTGTTGCCATAACGCTGGCGTGCCTCGTCTTCGGTGATCCCGACAGTGCCAATCGGCGGGTGGGCAAACACCACACTTGGTACATTATCGTAGTCGACCTTGCTATCCGGCTGGTTATTAAACAAACGATTGGCCAGTTTGCGACCGGCAGCAATGGCGACGGGGGTTAATGGCACCTTGCCAGTGACATCGCCAATGGCATAAATGCCGGAAACGTTGGTGTTTTCATATTCATCCACCGGAATGATGCCGTTTGGCAGAACGTTAACACCGGCCAACTCAAGGCCAAGGCCGGCAGTATTGGGACGTCGTCCGACGGCCCAGATTACCGTATCAAAGGCAGATAGGTGTCGGTCATCGGCGGCATGCACGACCAGTCCCTCGGCCGATTTGGTCAATGCGGTGACCTGAAAACCGGTACGCACCTGAATACCCTGTGCGCGCATTTCCTTCTCCAGAACGGAACTGATCATCGGGTCGAAGCGCTCCATCAGGCGATCTTCCAGGGCGATAATCGTGACGTTGGAATCCAGTGCATTCAGCACGCCGCTGAGTTCCACGCCGATGTAGCCGCCACCGATGACGGCCACCCGTTGTGGTTGCTCCTGCAAGGCAAAAAAGCCATCCGAAGTAATGCCGTATTCGGCGCCAGGTACAGTTGGTACGATCGGTTGTCCGCCGGTGGCGATCACGATGTGATCCGCATGATAATGTGAACCAGCCACTTCAAGGGTATGGGCATCAACAAACTGCGCATAACCGTGAATGCGATCAATACCGGAATCATCCACGTAACCGTTCCAGTATCGGTTAATATTTTCAATGTATTGTTCGCGTGCGGTTGACAACTGGCTCCAATCCGTTTTGCCGCGCAAAGCGGGAATACCAAAGGCATTCGCATCATCCACGGCATGCGCCAGATGGGCGGCGTACCACATGACTTTTTTGGGAACACAGCCATTGTTCACACAGGTGCCGCCCATGCGGCTGGCTTCGATGACGGCCACTTTCTTGCCATACAGGGCAGCTTTCTCGACGACGGCAAGACCGCCACTGCCTCCTCCGATTGCAATCAAATCATAATGCTGCGCGTTCATATTATTTCCTTTTATCAAGAGGAAAAATTACTCTTCCCCGACTACCGCCGGGGAAGAGTTCGGCTGTTGCAAACTTAACCTAGGCGACTTTTTTGTCCGCCATGTCAAGGTAAGCCTCCAGGTCTTCCGAGCCGCCGATATGTGCGCCGTTGATGAACACCTGGGGGACCGTGGTCCGTCCGGATACCGCGCGGATTGTCGCTTCGGTGTAGTCACGGTTCAGTACCAGCTCTTCAAACTGGATGCCGGCATCGTGCAGCATACCCTTGGCGCGGGCGCAGAAAGGGCACCCATCACGGCTGAATACCGTTACATCCATCGGTTTGGGCGCCTCCGGTGCGATATACGCCAGCATGGTATCGGCGTCTGAAACTTCAAACGGATCACCCGGGACATCCGGCTCAATGAACATCTTTTCAATCACACCGTCCTTGACCAGCATGGAGTAGCGCCAGGAGCGTTCACCGAAACCAAGATCGTTTTTCGGCACCAGCATGCCCATGCCGCGGCTAAAGTCACCATTACCATCGGGCAGGAAGGTGACGTTGTAAGCCTTCTGCTCATTGCGCCATTCGTTCATGACAAAGGCATCATTAACCGAGACACAAATCACTTCGTCCACACCCTGTTGCTTGAAGGCCGGTGTCAGCTGGTTGTATCGCGGTACATGGGTGGACGAACAGGTCGGGGTAAAGGCGCCTGGCAGGGAAAAAACCACCACTGTCTTGCCCTTGAAGATGTCATCGGTAGTGACATCGACCCAGTCATGATCACGGCGGGTGTGGAAATTCACCTGGGGTACAGTTTTACCTTCTCGATTCTCAAACATTGTTTCGTTTCCTTTCAGTTAAGTAAGTTTATTGGTTAAAAACTTTTGGGTTACATCGGATGGGCATAGCGGCTGTCACTGGCTGCCCCTACCTTTTGCATGCGATTCCATACCTGTTCATGGAAGTGATAGGCGACAGTGTTTACCGCTGGCTCGACCAGGGCAATCGCACCGCCGACGAGCACACTCCCTGACATCAGGTAACCCACGGAAAATGCCACCGTGAAATGCACGACTGCGAAACTCATTGTCTTGGTCATCGCCATCTCCTCCTTTCAGTCAGGTTGAATCTTGGCTTCGGGAGTAAGTATGGGGGCTGAATAT
>JBECLA010000127.1:0-12549 GCA_040235565.1 Thiohalomonadales bacterium
AGCCAGTCATCAAGCGTGATGTCAGTACTGGTTTCATGGCGGATATCTTCTTTCTTGAGCGGGTTGTCCACGCGCACCAGTTCATCCTCATGGATGCGCAGCTTGGTCTTGCGCCGCGGCAGGTAGTGGTTGGCCGGCTTGGTCCCCCACTCGGGCATGAGCTGATAGCCGCCCTCTTCGCGGATCGCCACCGAGACTTCCGACTCCGGATCATGCACGTCACCAAACAGCCGCGCATTGGTCGGGCAGGCCAGCACACAGGCCGGTTTGCGTTCGGACTCCGGCAGGGATTCGTCGTAAATCCGATCCACACACAGGGTGCACTTCTTCATCACCTGCTGTTGTTCATCCAGTTCACGCGCGCCATAGGGGCAGGCCCAGGAGCAGTACTTGCAGCCAATACACTTGTCGTAATCGACCAGTACGATGCCATCCTGCTCGCGCTTGTAACTGGCACCCGTCGGGCAGACCGGCACACAGGGTGCGTCCTCACAGTGCAGGCAGCTCTTGGGGAAGTGCAGGGTTTCCGTATTGGGGAACTGGCCCACTTCAAAGGTCTGCACCCGGTTGAAGAAGGTGCCGGTCGGATCCCTGGTAAACGGATTGTCATCGAACAGCGGGCCGGCCGCACCGGAGGTGTTCCACTGTTTACAGCTGGTCACACAGGCATGGCAGCCGACGCAGACGTTAAGATCGATCACTAACGCTAACTGGGTCATGATTTGGCTCCTCTGGTGAACATGCCAGCGAAATATTGCTGCCACTTGCGGCGTCCCGGCGTGCCGGGTACGGCTGGCATTTCCTCGTACTGCGGGAAGGTCACCGCGTCTTCATCCTTGCCGGCCGGGTAGATGCGCACGCGCACGTCATACCAGCCCGCCTGACCCGTGACGGGATCCGAGTTGGACAGATGCTCACCGGCGTCATGCGGCGGCAATTCTTCGCCGATCACATGGTTGAGCAGGAAGCCCTGTTTGGATTCATTGGCCTTGCCATCCAGGTTCCAGGCACCGCTGGCCTTGCCGATGGCATTCCAGGTCCAGACCGTGCCGGGTTCTACGGCTTCGGAGTAGCGGCTCAGGCAGCGGACCTTGCCGTGCATGGATTCGACCCACATCCAGGACTCGTCCTCGATGCCCGCCGCCCTGGCGGTTTGCGGATGGAGGTATAAATAGTTGTAGGTATGGATCTGCCGCAGCCACGCGTTCTGCGAATCCCAGCTGTGATACATCGCCATCGGTCGCTGGGTGATCGCATTCAGCGGATAGGTGTGCTTGTCGGTCAGCTGTGACTCGATGGGCTCGGAATAGAACGGTAACGGATCGAAATGGGTTTCGATGCGTTTACGCAGGTGTTGCGGCGGCACCCGGCCACCGGGATTCTTGTCCTGCGCGGCGAGACGGAATTTCTGCAGCACTTCCGAGTAGATGTGGCAGTTGATCGGCTCATCGTAACGCGTCAGGCCATTGCCCTGGGCCCATTGCAGGTAACCCTGGTTCCAGTTGCGCATGTACTGGTAGGACTTGGGCAGTTCATAGTGGAACACGCAGTTGTTCTTCTCGTACATCTTCCACTGGTTCGGGTTGGGCTCGCCGCGCATGTGCTTCTCGCCACCCTTGCCGCGCCAGCCGGCGAGGAAACCGATGCCGGAACCGGGGGCGGTTTCAAAGTTGGTGACGAAATCCGGGTAGTCGCGGAACTTGCGGCTGCCGTCTTCGGTGACGAAGGCCGGCAGCTTCAGCCGTGAGCCGAGTTCGATCAGCACTTCCTGGAACGGTTTACATTCGCCGCTCGGCGGCACCACCGGGATGCGGACCGAGTCGACCGGGCCGTCGTATTCAGAGATCGGCCGGTCCAGCATGCTCATGCAGTCATGACGTTCCAGGTAGGTGGTGTCCGGCAGCACCAGATCCGCAAAGGCGACGGTTTCCGACTGGAAGGCATCAGCCACGACGATGAAGGGAATCTTGTATTCACCGTCTTCGTCCTTGTCGTTCAGCATCTGGCGCACCTGGTCGGTGTTCATGCTGGAGTTCCAGGCCATGTTGGCCATGAACAGCAACAGGGTATCGATGCGATAGGGATCGCCGCGATGGGCATTGGTGATGACGTTGTGCATCAGGCCGTGGACGGATAACGGATGTTCCCAGGAAAAAGCCTTGTCGATGCGCACCGGTTCGCCCTGGTCGTCGACGAACAGGTCATCCGGATCCGCCGGCCAGCCCAGGGGCATGCCGTTGAGCGGCGTGTTGGGCTGCACGTCTTCCGGTCCGGTCGGGTTTTTCGGGCAGGGCGGAATCGGCCGCGGGAACGGCGCCTTGTGGCGGAAGCCGCCCGGGCGATCGATGGTGCCGAGGATCGACATCAGAATCCCCATGGCGCGAATGGTCTGGAAGCCGTTGGAGTGGGCCGCCAGGCCGCGCATGGCATGGAATGCCACCGGGTTGCCGGTGACACTCTGGTGTTCGTTGTCCCACACGTCGGTCCAGGCGATGGGCAGTTCGATTTTCTCGTCGCGGGCGGTGATGCCCATTTCATGCGCCAGGCGCTTGATGGTATCGGCCGGAATGCCGGTGATGTCTTCGGCCCATTCCGGGGTGTATTCTTCCACCCGCTCCTTGAGCAACTGGAAGGCGGGTTTGACCGGGGTGCCGTCGGCCAGTTTGAAGTCGCCCATGAGGAACGGATCCGCGCCCGGGGTGTGGGTGGAGATCGGCTTGTTCAGTTCCCGGTCCCACCACAGCTTGTTCTGCGGTTCGAAGCAGCCTTCCTCCTTCGGTACCTCGAAGCGCAGGAACATGCCGTATTCGGTGCTGGCTTCATCCATGTTCACCAGTTCCGCCGAATTGGTGTACTGCACCAGGAAGTCGCGGTCATACAGGCCCTGCTTGATGATCTCGTGGATCAGGGCGAGGAACAGCGCGCCATCGGTGCCGGGTTTGATCGGCACCCACTCGTCGGCAATCGCTGAATAGCCGGTGCGCACCGGGTTGATGGAAATGAAGCGGCCGCCGTTGCGCTTGAACTTGGAGAGACTCATTTTCAGCGGGTTGGAGTGATGATCCTCCGCGGTGCCAATCATCACGAACAGCTTGGCCCGATCCAGATCCGGCCCGCCGAATTCCCAGAACGATCCGCCGATGGTGTAAATCAGGCCCGCGGCCATGTTGACCGAGCAGAAGCCCCCGTGGGCGGCATAGTTGGGGGTGCCGAACTGCTTGGCGAACAGCCCGGTCAGGGCCTGCATCTGATCCCGCCCGGTGAACAGGGCGAACTTCTTGGGATCGGTGGCGCGCAGGTTCGCCAGGCGTTCTTCCAGGATCTGGAACGCCTCATCCCAGCTGATTTCCTCGAACCGGGCATCGCCCCGATCCGCACCGGCTATACGGCGCAGCGGCCTGGTCAGGCGCGCGGGTGAGTATTGTTTCATAATGCCCGAGGAACCCTTGGCGCAGATGATGCCCTTGTTCAACGGGTGGTCAGGGTTGCCCTGGATGTAACGGACTTCGCCATCGCGCAGGGTGACCCGGATACCGCAACGGCAGGCACACATATAGCAGGTGGTGTTCTTGACTTCGATGCGCCCTTCGGGCTGCTGAATCGGATCGTGGATAACGGTCATGGTTAAGGTTTGCTCACTTGCATTACGAGGGGGGCGATTATACGGAGTCTATTCCCGCCCTGCCTAATCAGGTTTATTAAATCAATTATAAAATCATTATATATTAATATACTCAGATTAGGGCCATATCCCATCCGGGGAAGCTCCCCCCATGCCGGATGCGTTCCGTGGCCGATCCGATCAAGTCATTGTTTTTCCGGGATGAAACATGCCGGCCGGGAAACACGGGTGGGATATCGGGGGCAATGGTGCGTGGTAAGCGGCAGGGAATTCGATAAAACCAGTTTATAAAACCCTTTAGCTTGTCCGACTATTCCTGTCCGAATTATGGCCTACAAACGGTAACTTGGGTGTTAAATCCTGATTTTTAAAAAATAAATTCCATTTATACAGCGCAAGATAAATCTGAATTGTATTTACCTTTTTAAAGCGTCACAGTAACGACCCGGCTCGTCCAAGCCTTCTGCCAACTTGCACCCAATGGGTGTCCAGATCTGGCCGAGAAATTGGATCAACCGGGCTCGCTTTCCTATATATTATGGTCGGCGTTTAACCCTGAGCTAATTCACAATATGTCAAATCTACAATCGACATCCATTACATCCGTGATTTAAGGAGTAAAGTCGATGGCGGACATCATCGCAACCAATGAAACCATCCTTGTAGTCGGCGGGGGGATCAGTGGCATGACGGCAGCAATCGAAGCGGCCGAATGCGGCAAGCAGGTCATCCTGGTCGAAAAAAACCCGGCAGTCGGCGGCCGCGTCAGCCAACTGTACAAGTATTTCCCCAAGCTGTGTCACCCGAGCTGTGGTCTGGAAATCAATCTGCGTCGCCTGAAGGCCAACAAGAACCTCCGTTTGTTGACCATGACGGAAGTTACCGAAGTCAGTGGCGAACCCGGCAATTACAGTGTGACCCTCAAGACCGCGCCGCGTTACGTCAATGAAAACTGTACCGCCTGCGGCGCCTGTGCCGAGGTCGTGGATGCCGAGTTCGACAGCGAACACAATTACGGCCTGAGCAAACGCAAGGGTGCCTACCTGCCGAACCTGATGGCCTTCCCGCAACGCTACGTGCTCGACCCGCGTATCATCGGTACGCCGGATGCGACCAAGGCGAAGGAAGCCTGCAAGTATGATGCGATTGATCTCGACATGCAGGAAGAAAGCCATACCCTTACCGTCGGCGCCATTGTCTGGGCGACCGGCTGGAAACCCTACGATGCCAACAAGATCCAGCCGTACGGGTATGACCGCATTGCCAATGTGATCACCAGCGTGGAATTTGAACGCATGATGGACCCGCATGGGCCGACCGGCGGCAAGTTACTGCGGCCGTCCGATGGCAAGGAAGCGAAAGACATCGCTTTCATTCAGTGCGCCGGTTCGCGCGATCGTAATTACCTCAAGCACTGTTCCCGCATTTGCTGCATGGCTTCCCTGAAGCAAACCACTTACGTGCGTGAACAGTATGGCGATGAAGGCAAGTCGTCGGTGTATTACATTGATATTCGGGCCATCGATCGTATCGATGACTTTTATCAGAAGGTGCAGGCGGATGAAACCGTCACCTTCATCAAGTCCAAGGTCGCCAAGATCGAGGAAGACAAGGAAACCGGTAACCCGGTACTGCACGGGGTGAATACCGAAGGCTATCACCGTTATGCCACCCCGCATGATCTGGTGGTGCTGGCGATCGGCATGGAGCCGAGTGTGCCGGCCGGGGATTTCCCCATCAAGGTGAGCGTCAATGAAAACGGTTTCATTGAGCAGGACGAAGCCAACGGGGCGATTTTCGCGGCCGGGTGTTCTGCCGATGCCCTGGACGTGAACCGGGCCGTACAAAATGCCACCGCCAGCGCGTTGCGCGCTATCCAGGTGGTAAACCAAGTTGCAGGAACGGAGGGTTAATAAGGTGGCAGACGAAATCAAAATCGGAGCCTATATCTGTCAGGGCTGTGGTATCGGTGATCGCCTGGATACCGCCAAGCTGGCGCAGGTTGCGCAGCGGGATGCCAAGGCGAATGTGGTGAAGGAACATGAGTTCCTGTGTTCGGCCGAAGGCGTGAAAATGATTCAGGACGACATCGACAACGAAGGGGTCAACCGCGTGGCAATCTGTGCCTGTTCCCGTCGCGCCAAGACCGATGCCTTTAATTTTGAGAATGTGGCGATTACCCGCGGTAACCTGCGCGAAGGGGTCATCTGGGTCCGTCCGGATACCGACGAGGCCCGCGAAACCACACAGGACATGGCCGATGACTATGTGCGCATGGCCGTGGTCGAAGCCAAGTTTCAGAAACCGCCACAGGGTGATCAAAACACCCAGTACACCCCCAATATTTTAATCGTCGGTGGGGGCGTCAGTGGTATGACCGCCGCGGTGGAAGCCGCCAGGGCCGGCTACCAGTGCAGCATCGTGGAAAAAACCGGCGCCCTGGGTGGCGCGGCTGCGAATGCCTGGAAACGTATTCCTCAGCATGCCCCGTATGCGGATCCGGAAGACACCGGCGTGGCGGAACTGGTTGCCGCGGTGGAAGGGAGTGACAAGATCACGGTGCACCTGAATGCAACCCTGACCAAGACCTCCGGTGCGCCGGGGCGCTTCTCCGCGGACATCACCACGGAAAGCGGATCGACCACGACGGAAAACTTCGGTGCCATTATTCAGGCCTCCGGTTACACCGAATACGATGCCAACAAATTGCCGGAACTCGGTTACGGCAAGTCACCCAACGTGGTGACCCAGGCCGAACTGGATGCCATGGCGAAGGAAGCCAACGGTGGCCCGTTGAAAACCCAGGACGGCAAGGACGTGAACAGCGTGGTGTTCGTGCAGTGCGCCGGGCAACGTTCCGAGCAGAAAGGTCATCTGCCGTACTGTTCCGGCCATTGCTGCCTGACCTCGATCAAGCAGGCGATGTACTTCAAGGATCAGAATCCGGACATCGACACCAATGTGATTTACTCCGATCTGCGCACCCCGGGTGCCGGCGGCGAGGACTTCTATCGCAGCGGCCAACGCAAGGGTGTGACGTTTACCAAGGGCCAGGTCAATGAAGTGGTGGCCGGTGGTGACGGGCTGGAAGTGAAGTTCAAGGATCTGATCCTCAACGAAGATGCGGTGGAAAAGGCCGATCTGGTGGTGCTGGCGACCGGCCAGGTGGCCAACTCCGGGGTCGACATCGAAGCCGTCGTCAAGATCGAAGTGGAAGACGAAGAAGGCGGTGGTGAAGCCACCGAAGAGAAAGAAGTCAAGGTAGAAATTCCGGTCGACTCCATTCTCAGCCTGGACTATCGCCAGGGCCCGGATCTGCCGCAATTGAAATACGGCTTCAACGATTCGCATTTCATCTGTTTTCCGTATGAAACCCGTCGTACCGGCATCTATACCACCGGACCGGTGCGTCGCCCGATGGACATGCAACAGGCCATCGAGGATGCGACCGGGGCGGCACTGAAAGCCATCCAGGCGGTGGAAAACGCTGCCAAGGGCCGGGCCGCGCATCCGCGTTCCGGTGACCTGAGCTTCCCGAGTTTCCGGCGGGAAGGCTGTACCCAGTGCAAACGCTGTACCGTGGAATGCCCCTTCGGTGCGATCGATGAAGACGAAGAACGTTACCCGTTATTCAACGAAGAACGCTGTCGTCGTTGCGGCACCTGTATGGGCGCCTGTCCGGTGCGCGTGATTTCGTTTGAAAACTATTCGGTGGATACCGTCGGTCAGCAATTGAAGATTGTCGATATTCCGGATGAGTTTGAGGAAAAACCGCGCATCCTGGCGCTGGCCTGTGAAAACGATGCCTACCCGGCCCTCGACATGGCGGCCATGAACCGGGTGGAATACAGTGCTTTTGTCCGCGTCATTCCGGTGCGCTGTCTCGGTTCGGTCAACCTGATCTGGATCACCGATGCGCTCAACAGTGGTTATGACGGGGTGGTGCTGATGGGTTGCCAGAAGGGTGAAAACTACCAGTGTCACTTCGTGAAAGGTTCGGAAATGGCACATGAACGCATGAGCAAGGTGGACGCCACTCTGCAGTCGTTAAGCCTGGAACCGGAACGTATCACGACTCACGAAGTTGCGATTACCGATATCGAACGTGCCCCGCAGTTGATCAACGAGATGGCCGAGACCATCGAGAAGATCGGCATGAGCCCATTCAAATTCTAGGAGTTGGCGATGAGTACAGTGAACCAAGTCATGGTGGAAAAATACCGCAACGACTTCCTCAAGGAAGTCAAAGCCAACGTGGAAGAAGGTGACTGGGTGCAGATGTGTATGCAGTGTGGCGTTTGCTCCGGCTCCTGTCCGTTCGGTCCCTACTGGGAACATCCGCCGCAGGAAATCTTTATGATGATCCGGGCCGGCAAGCGGGATGAAGTGCTGACATCCGATTCCATGTGGATGTGTACGTCCTGTTACAACTGTATCGCGCGTTGTCCGCGGGAACTGCCGATTACCCACATCATGCACGGGCTGGCGCATTATGCGGACCGCCTCGGTCTGGCGCCCAAGAACCAGCCGACCCGCAAGTTTGCCATCAAGTTCTGGAACAACCTGGCCAAGAAAGGCCGGGTGAATGAACTGAAACTGGGGCTGGCGCTCTACTTCATGAACGGCTTCGTAGAAGGCATCAAGACCGCGCTGAAGAACCAGAAGCTGGGACTCAACATGGTGAAGACCAAGCGCATGAACGTCATGGAAATGGTGGGCGGTCATAGCGTGAAAGATACCGGTGGGCTGCACGCGATTTTGAAGAAAGCGCGTGAAATCGAAGAAGCCAAAGCCGCTGAGTTCAAGGGTTAGGAGACAAGCAATGGCGAAAAAAGAATATTCCTTTTATCCGGGCTGCTCTTCCCAGAAAGGCGCCTCGGCATCCAATTACCAGGTATCCGTCGATGCAATGTGCGACGTGCTGGATATCAAGCTGAATCATATTCCGGACTGGAACTGTTGCGCCGCCTCGATCGGTTATGCCGGCGGCGGTGAACTGCCACGGCTGGCATTGTCCGCCCGTAACATGGCGTTGTCCGAACAGGCCAATCCGGATCAGGATCTGGTGGCCACCTGTGCGGCCTGCTGGCTGGCGACCCGCGAGACCAAGGAACGTCTGCAGAACGATGACAGCCTGATGGCGGAAACCAATGAGGCGCTGGCGGCGGCCGGCCTGAAAGTGGAAGCCAAGCAGAACGTGCGGCACATGGTGGAAGTGCTGATCGAAGACTTCGGTTATGACGAACTGGGCAAGCACGTCAAGAACCCGCTGGAAGGCATGAAAATCGCCGGTTATGTCGGCTGCCAGACCAACCGGCCGTTCGGCATCGACGGGGAGTCGTTTGAAAATCCGAAATACCTCGACAAACTGGTGGAGACGCTGGGCGCCGAACCGGTGGACAACTACGACAAGAAAGTGTCCTGCTGTGGCGGTGCCCTGGCCTTCAGTGAACCGGAAAAAAGCCAGGCCCTGATCAGGGACATCATCGAAGCGGCCTATGATGGTGGCGCCGATCTGATTGTCACGCCCTGCCCGGTGTGCCAGATGAACGTCGAGGTGTATCAGGACCAGATCAACGCCAAGTACAAGACCAAGTTCAAGATGCCGGTGGTGTACTACAGTACCCTGATGAGCGTGGCCTATGGCAAGTCCGGGAAGGAAGCCGGTCTGGACGGACAGATCATCCCGGCCAAGCCGCTGGAGAAAATCGCCGGGAAATAACCTGGTATCACTCTCCACGTCTTAAACGAAACCCCGGCCATGCCGGGGTTTTTCATTATTTTACCCCGGCGTGACCGCCATGGACGATGTACAGGGAAGCCCGGAGTGACGGGAAGAGAGCGGACTCTCCAATATTCGTCACCCTGGCGAATGCCAGGGTCCAGATCTCCCAAAGTACATGGATTCCGGCCTTCGCCGGAATGACGGAGAGAGAACGGAGTCTTCAGTATTCGTCACCCTGGTACATGCTAGGATCCAGTAGATTCAAGGTGATGGATTCCGGCCTCGGCTTTGGCATCCCTGCGTCACTCTACCTCCTCCATCCCTGGAGTCGTTCGCCGGAATGACGGAGAGAGAACAGAGTCTTCAGTATTCGTCACCCCGGCGCATGCCGGGGTCCAGTTCCCCCACTTGGCGAATGCCAAAGCCGAGGCCAGGGGTTCCCACGGGGATGATGAACTGAGCCGTCGCCGGATCTGAAGGGCGGCTATACCCTGAATTTTATTAGTAAATTAGAATAAAAACTCACACTAAAGTATGAGATCGATGGAATAATCTGCACCCTCGCTGCGTCTTACATATTTACACAAGCTGGGAAGCACGCTTTGCCATTGGGCGCTGCAAAATAACAACCAGCTGGAGCGAGTCATGAAGATAATTCAATTGATCCTGGCCGTCGTCGCCGGCACTGCCTTTGCCATGACCGGTGCCTGGGCCGCGCCCGGGAAACAGGGCGAGATTAACTGGGCCGGCTGCGGCATCACCAAGAAGGCCTTCATGCAGGAACTGGCGCGCGAATACGAAAAGCGCACCGGGATCAAGGTCAACCTGGCCGGCGGGGGTGCCACCAAGGGCATCCGCAAGGCCGCGGCAGGTGAGATCGATATCGGCGGTGCCTGTCGTACCACCCTGAGGAATGATCCGGAAGAACGCAGGGCCCACCAGATCCCGGTGGCCTGGGACGCGCTGGTGGTGATCGTCAACAAGGACAACCCGGTCAAGGGTGTCACGTTCAAACAGTTGCAAGGGATCTACCTGGGCGAGATCACCAACTGGAAAGAACTGGGTGGTCATGACGCGCCCATCGATCTGTATGTGCGTCGCGGCAAACTTTCCGGCGTGGGCCGGACCCTGCGCGAGCTGGTGTTTGCGAATTTCGAGCAGGAGTTCAAGGCCGATTACGTCATGAAATCATCGGGGCCGCTGGAAAAAGGCATCCTGAAAAATGCCAATGGCATCGGCGTCACCGGTATCAGCAGCGCCAAGCGCCGCGATGTCAAGATCCTGGAACTCGATGACCATGCGCCGACGTACGAGAACATCAAAACCGGCAACTATGTGTTATATCGCCCGCTGTATCTGGTGACCAAGCTGGGCAAGCGGGACAAAAAAGGTCGTGACTTCATTCGCTTCGCGGTGAGCCGGGAGGGGCAGGAAATCATTCGTCGTCAGGGCACCGTCCCCTATGCCGAAGCCATGGCACTGGTGATGAAACAGCTGGATCAATATGAAGCGGCGATTGAGAAAGGCTTGTATCGTTAATGTGGCACGAACAAAGTTAAATTTTAATCCATTTCCACTCTTGTTTGGTTGTCTGGAAAGTTTGAGGCGCTTTACGCGCCTCTTTTTTTTGGTCAGGAAACGGCGGACTGAGGCCTAGTCCTCGATGTATTTCTCGAACGGGGCCTGGCGGCGGGCATGCTCGATTTCCGCCTGGCGGCGGGCTTCCAGCACCTCTTTACGCTCTTCCATGCGCTTTTCAAACGCATCTTCCTTCAGCGGAATTTTGTCTTCCCCGAACAGGACCTGCAGCAGCAGGCGGTAACCGAATTTCAGCCGTTCCACATCATCAGTCATGATGCGCTCGTATTCCTCGTCGCTGATGTCGTACACGCTACGGAAATTGGGCGCACCGAGGAAATCCTTGAAGCGGTCAATGTCATAACAGACCATAAAGAAAAACTGGAAGCTGGTCGGGCTGGGCTTGCCGATGGCCGGGCCGGCGGATTTCTTTTTCAGAATGATCCGGTAAAAGTCCCGGTTCAGTTCATCGTATTGTTCGACCTTCTGTTCCTTGCGGTAATCCGCCACGGTAATTTCCCGCGGTTCCTTATGCCCCATGCAATGGGATTCCTCCACCAGGGCGTAATGTTGCTCATCATGGTATTCATCGGAACGGCGTGAAGCCAGCAAGGCGACCGGATAATAGCGACAGGCAGAAGGCCGATCTTCATACACGGTACAGCCCTTTGCTTCATCCATGAACAGGCACACCGGATCATTGTCGGTGGTGCGCATCTTGACGCCGGGGGTGCCGTGCGCATCCATCTCAAACGGTACGGTATGCTTTTTCAGAAACTCGCTGGAAGTCATCCCCAGGCGGTTCTTGAGCCGAATGATGTCGTAGGGCGCCAGGGTAATGTCTGCCTGTTTGCAGCAGGCATTGAAACAGGAAATCCCCGGGTAGCAGTTAAAACAGATCTTGCTCTCCAGCTCCAGTTGGCGCGGTTGGACCGGGCTGTCGAACGGGACATCTTTAAACGCGTCATTACTCATGGAATCAGTCTCTCGGGAATGGTTGCGGCAAAACGGGCAGCTATTATAGCTCAAAATTTGACCACACACGTCATTCAGTGGCAGTCAAACCGGCGCGAAAGCCGCGTATTTCATAGGTTATTTGCTAACGTTTTGCCGGGGTTTTGCAGGGAAAAAAAATCCGGGGCCGAAGCCCCGGATTCTTGACTCCACTGTTCGGGTGCTTACTTGAACAGTTTCGACTTGTCCACCAGGTCCACGTGGGCCCGCTTGAAGCAGGTCCAGGTGTGGGTGTTCTTGTCGTAAATGGAGTTAACGAAGCACTTCCAGTTTTCTTCATCGACGAAGTTCTTGTCCGTACGATAGTAGAAGCCCGGGTAACGGGATTCTTCACGGAACTCGATGTGCTTCATGTGGGCTTCCGCGGTGAGGATGCGGTGATAGTTTTCCCAGGCCCGCAGCAGTTCATGCAGGTCCTTGGCACGCATCTTCATGGCGTCTTCCTTCAGCATTGTCAGCTTTTCTTCCGCCACCTGCAACATGACGTTGTTGGTGGTGTAGTAAGTGGCAACACCGGCTACATACTCGTCCATGATCTTCTGCAGACGGAACTGCAGCATCTTCGGAGTGATGTAGTTCGGGTTAACGTCAATCGCGGTGGTGTAGTCCT
>JBECLA010000061.1:0-12756 GCA_040235565.1 Thiohalomonadales bacterium
CGTACCTTGCATGCTGCGGTGTCTCGTGCCCATCCTCAACATGCCAAAATCGTCAAGGATTTTAATAAAGCCCTCAAAGCCATGAAGGCCGACGGCAGTTATGATAAGATTCTTGACACGTATCGGAAACGGCTGGTGAATTTAACGGAAACCCCGCTATGAACCGGCATGTAAGGCAGAGAAGCCTTTCAACTACATCCTGACCTGGCTGTAAAAGTTCATCCGTGAGGCGTAGCTATACAGTGTAGCCGGTTTCGCTTCTTTCTATGCGCAATCAGCCTTGTTTACTTACCCATCCGGGCAATTACAGCAGCATCCCTTTACGTCAGTTGTCTGGCCTGAGCCAGCCTGTGTTTCCGCTATCAGCGCCTTGATCTCGGGAATACAGGAACCACAATTGGTCCCTGCCTGCAATATCTCACCCACCGACTCTGCAGTCGCGAGCCCACCCTCACGAATTTTATCCACGATCACGTTTCGGCCCACGCCAAAACAGGCACAGATGGTTCGGCCAACATCATGCTGTTGATTGACGGGTTTACCACTGAGAATGCTTTTGCGATCGTGATCCAGCAACCTCGCTTCCGCAAACAAACCCGCCAACCAGTCGCGTTCCGGTAACCGGTAGTCCGGTCCGATAAAAATGCAGCTCTCAAGCCGGCCATTTTCGATACGTGCGGCACGATATCGATTCAGCCCGCGATCATGGTATTCAATCCATTCCACCTTATCAGCTGCCCGACACAACAACTGTCGAGCGGTATCGGCCCAGTTGTCAGGGATCGCTTCACCGGCAATTTCATAGCGCCACAGCTGATTACCGCGTGAGCAGGACCAGTAACTCGCAGCGTTTAATGACAAGCGCCGTCGGCTCAACAGAAAACCATACCAATTGGCCTGATAGGGTTTAACCTGCACCGGCGTATGCTTGAATTCAGGTTGGCCCGAGATAGGGTCAACGACCGGATTGACCAGGGCATCGACGTAACTTTTACTGGCAAATTGATCATTCCAGTGCATCGGCACAAAGACACTCCCGATCCGTTGTTCCTCCGAGAGCCGCACCCGTACGAGGATTTCACCCCTGCGGCTGGTGACCTTTGCCAGGGATCCATCCTGAATATCTGAGCGCGAGGCATCTCGCGGATGCAGGTTGATATACGGCTCGTGAATATGGCCGGAGAGTCGTGCGGATTTACCGGTGCGGGTCATGGTATGCCATTGATCCCGAATCCGCCCGGTGTTCAACACCAGCGGATAAGTGTCATTGACGGCATTGGCAGGTTGATGGTCGGTCACAACGATGAACCGGGCCTTGCCGGAAGCTGTAAAGAACTTGCCATCCGCAAACAAGCGCGCTGTCTCCTGCCCTTGTTCCCTCACTGGCCATTGTACTGGCGCTAGCCGTTCATAGTCGGTCAGGCTGAGTTGACTGAGACCGGCAAGGCTGAAATCCCGTTGGCCTCCATTATGAAATCCTGACAGGGCCGCATGTTCCTTGAAAATTTCAGCTGCGTTTTCATATGCAAAGGCATCATCAAAACCCATGCGTTGCGCCAATTGCGTGATAATCCACCAGTCCGGTTGCGCCGCTCCCATCGTGGGAAGAAAAGCACGCTGGCGTGAAATACGTCGTTCCGAGTTTGTCACTGTGCCATCGCGTTCACCCCAGGCGCGCGCCGGAAACAGGACATGGGCATAGCGACTGGTATCCGTCTCGCGCATGCAATCAGAAACAATCACCAGTTCACACTTCGCCAGCGCGGCCCGCACCTTATCGGCATCAGGTAAGCTCACCGCCGGATTGGTGGCCATGATCCACACCGCCTTGATCCTTCCCGTTGCCATGGCATCAAACATCTCGATGGCCTTGAGCCCTTCCTTTTCGGCAAGGACGGGAGCATCCCAGAAAGTTTGCACGATCTGCTGATGTTGCGCATCGTCCAGGTTCATGTGCGCCGCCAGCTGATTCGCCAGGCCACCTACTTCTCGTCCGCCCATGGCATTGGGCTGACCGGTAAAGGAAAACGGCCCCATGCCTGGTCGACCGATCCGGCCCGTTAACAAATGGCAGTTAATAATACTGTTGCCCTTGTCAGTACCGTATGACCACTGGTTTATTCCTTGCGAAAACACCGTCACGCTGCGTTTTCGTTTGGCAAACAATTGGAAAAACTGTTCCACCTGCTCCTGATTCAGCCCGCATTTCCTCGCCACCGATTTCACATCCGGCACCTGGCTTCTGGCAGTATCCAATGCGGCATCCAGACCTTCCGTGGAAGCATCGATGAAACCCTGATCACGATACTGGTGCTGGTCCAGGTATGTCAGCAAGCCATTAAACAGATAATTATCTGAGCCAGGGGCAAGCGGCAAATGCAGGTCAGCAATTTCACAGGTTGCTGTCTTGCGAGGATCGATCACCACAATTTTCAGGTTGGAGTTTTGTTTCCGTGCCTGCGCAATGCGTTGATATAGCACCGGATGACACCAGGCGGTATTACTGCCGACGAGGGTAATCAGTTCCGCCTGTTCCAGATCTTCGTAGGCACAGGGTACACTATCGGCACCAAAGGCGCGTTTATGTGCCGCGACAGCTGATGACATGCAAAGGCGGGAGTTAGTATCAATATTGGCGCTGCCGATAAACCCTTTCATCATTTTATTGGCAACATAATAATCTTCCGTCAACAACTGGCCGGAAACATAAAAGGCCACAGCATCCGGCCCGTGTTCCGCAATGATGGTTTGCAGTTTGCGGGCAGTATAGTCGAGGGCGTTATCCCAACTATGGACGGTACCCTCTATCTCCGGATAAAGCAGGCGTCCTTCTGTACCCAGGGTCTCGCCCAGTGCAGCCCCTTTGGAACAAAGCCGACCATAATTTGCCGGATGATCCGGATCACCTTTGATGGTGATTCCGCCTGCTTGATCCACCGAGGCCAGAACTCCACAACCTACCCCGCAATAAGGGCAGGTTGTTCTTATCGGCTTTGGCATTCGTAATTACCTGTATTGATACTGCATACCTTACTGGTTAGGGCATCCTTCCTCCGGTATCAGGGATAACATGATTCTATCCCCTTCCAGCTTAACTGGATAACTCGCTGCACAGCCTTCATCCGGTGCCACTGCTTCACCGGAATCCAGATGAATTTTCCAGTCATGCAATGGACAGGTAACACGTTTGCCATGCACGATTCCCTGCGACAGGGGCCCGCCTCGATGCGGACACTTGTCACGCAAGGCAAAAATCTCATCCCCGGCGGCACGGAATACCGCGATATCACCTTGTCGGGTTCGCACGACTCTGGCGCCCAGCCGGGGGATCTCGCTCAGGCTGCCAATATCAATCCAGTTTTCTCTCATTGCTGCTACCATCGTTTTATCCTGTCTGCCAGTACTTAACCCGCAACAACTTTCAGCGGTTCAAATTCATGTTTATCTGTACCTTCGGCCCGTGCTTGCCAGGGATCCGCCTGCATGTATTTCTGGGAATACCGAAAACGTTCCGCCAGTGCCTTGCGGTTGGTTTCATCTTCAACGATCCTTTCCTTCACATAGGTCAGTCCAACGCGTTCGATCCAGGGTGCAGTGCGTTCCAGATAATGGGCTTCTTCCCGGTACAGTTGCATAAACGCCGCGGTGTACTCCAGGACTTCCTTCTCGCTCTTCACTGCGCAGAGCAAATCCGTTGCCCGCACCTTGATACCGCCATTACCACCGACATGCAATTCATAACCGGAATCGACACACACCACACCAAAATCCTTGATCGTGGCTTCAGCACAGTTTCGTGGACAACCCGATACCGCCATTTTAAATTTATGTGGTGTCCAGGAACCCCAGGTCATTTTTTCCAGTTCAATTCCCAGATGGGTTGAATCCTGTGTACCGAAGCGGCACCATTCCTTGCCGACACAGGTTTTTACGGTACGTAACGCCTTGCCATACGCATGGCCTGAGACCAGCCCGGCCTGATTGAGTTCGTACCAGATCCCCGGTAATTCTTCTTTTTTCAAACCATACAGGGCAATGCGCTGTCCACCCGTCACATGCACTGTCTTGACATTGTATTTTTCTGCCACATCGGCAATCGCCCGCAGTTCTTTCGGCGTCGTTCCACCACCCCACATGCGTGGAATAACAGAATAGGTGCCATCCTTCTGAATGTTGGCGTGTACCCGCTCATTGATAAAGCGTGACTGGTAATCATCAATCCCTTCTGCCGGCCATTGACAAACCAGATAGTAATTCAACGCCGGCCGACACTTGCTGCACCCGTCCGGATTGTCCCAGCCCAGTGTAGTCATGATCGTTTGTATGGATTTCAGGCCCTGCTCCTTGATAGCCGTACGCACTTCATCATGTGTATGTTCGGTACAGCCGCACAGCGGTTTTTGATGTGGCGCGGTGGAATAATCCCCCCCGACAGTGTGCGACAACAAGGCCTCAACCAGTCCCGTGCATGATCCACAGGAACTTGATGCCTTGGTATGGGCTCGTACATCTTCCAGGGTAAACAGTTTCTTTTCGCTGATGGCTTTGACAATATCGCCCTTACAGACGCCGTTACAGCCGCAGATTTCGGCACTGTCCGCCATGGCAACCACGCGATTATCGTCGCCATGACCGGAATCACCCAGATGGGCCTGCCCGAAGAGGAGGTTCTCACGAAAATCCGAAATATCGGTACCATCCCGCATTAAATCAAAATACCAGCTACCGTCGATGGTATCGCCGTACATGACCGCACCCTTGATACGATTGTCCTGCACCACCAGTTTCCGGTAGACTCCACGAGCGGCATCCTGAAACACCAGTTCCTCGGTACCTTCCTCACCACTGAAATTTCCAGCAGAGAACAGATCGATACCTGTCACTTTCAACTTGGTTGATGTTACCGTACCCACATAGCGGCCAATGCCATGCTGGCCCAGATGATTGGCACAAACCCGTGCCATTTCAAACAACGGGGCGACCAGACCATAGGCCACTCCACGGTGCTGGACACATTCACCCACCGCATAGATCCGGGGATCAAATGTTTGCATGGTGTCACTCACGACAATGCCCCGTTCACAATGGATCCCCGCCTTTTCTGCAAGGGCGAAATTGGGACGGATTCCCACCGCCATCACCACCAGATCGGTATAGATCTCCGTGCCATCCTTGAAGCGTAATTTCTCAACATGATCCTTACCGATGATTGCCTCGGTCTCGGCACCCATCAGAAAATTCATCCCCCGTGCCTCCAGAGAGGCTTGCAGCATTTGTGCTGCGGGCACATCAAGCTGCCGCTCCATCAGGGTATCCATAATATGCACCACCGTGACACTCATCCCCTGTTGCATCAAACCATTGGCAGCTTCCAGCCCTAACAGCCCGCCACCGATTACCACTGCATGTGTATGCTGTTTCGCGGCAGCCAGCATTTGATCGACATCATGGATATCACGGAAACTTACGACACCTTCGAGATCATGACCCGGGACGGGTATAATGAAGGGTGTAGAACCGGTCGCCACCAATAGCCGATCATATTCTTCCGTTGTTCCATCGGCAGCGATTACTTTGCGGCCAACCCGATCAATCTCGATGACTTCCTTGCCCTTGTGCAAGGTAATCCCGTTATCAACATACCATTGTTCATCATTCAGCATAATGTCATCAATGGTCTTGTCGCCAGCCAGGAGCGGTGAGAGCATAATACGATTGTAGTTACCGTAAGGTTCAGCACCAAACACAGTAATCCGGTACGTTTCTGGCGAAACCTTGAGTAATTCCTCGACGGTACGGATACCAGCCATACCATTACCAATGACAACGAGTTTTTCCTTCATTTTTCTGTCTCCACAACAATACTTTCAGGATCGTCATTTAATAATTGCATCAGGCAACCATTGCTTCCGGTTTACGTTGCCTTTCATACAAGAACTTCAAGACTTCAGCGCGATAATGATTGTAATATTCATTATCAGCCAGCCCCACTCTGTCTCTGGGTCGTGGCAGATCAATCTCAAGAATGTCGCCAACAGATGCCGCCGGACCATTGGTCATCATCACTATCCGATCTGACAACAGCACTGCCTCATCCACATCATGGGTAATCATGATCACGGTATTATTCAGTCGTGCCTGAATTTCGATCAGGGAATCCTGCATATGGGCACGGGTCAGGGCATCCAGGGCGCCAAAAGGCTCATCCATCAGTAACACCTTGGGTTCCATCGATAAAGCCCGCGCAATTCCAACCCGTTGTTTCATGCCACCTGAAATCTCGTCGGGCCGCTTGTGCATGGCATGTTCCATATGCACCAGTGTCAGATTATGTTCGACCCATTCCCTGATTTCCGTTTTACTTTTCTTGCCCTTGTATACCTGATTGACCGCCAGCTCGACATTTTCGTAGGCCGTTAACCACGGCAGCAACGAATGATTCTGGAAAACAACCGCCCGATCTGGTCCCGGTTCATTCACTTCCTTACCATCCAGAATTACGCCACCCGACGTTGCCTGGTACAAACCGGCGACAATATTCAGTACGGTAGATTTACCGCAACCGGAATGGCCAATGAGAGAAACAAACTCGCCCTCCTTGATAACGAGTTCAATATCGTCCAGTGCCTTGAAAGGCCCATTTGGTGTTGGAAATTCAATCGATACGTGTGAAATTTCAAGATGTGCTTTTGGCATAATCAACACTCTCAATCAATAATTAATATGAAAGGCTTAACGCAATACGGCGTTTTTATCCCATGAGACTGCGCGTTGCAGCATCAACATAATTCTATCCAGCAGGAATCCAATCAGGCCAATAGCCAATACCGCAACCATAATTCGCGCCATTGAATTGGAACTGCCATTCTGGAATTCATCCCAGACAAATTTGCCGAGGCCAGGGTTCTGAGCCAGCATTTCGGCCGCGATCAATACCATCCATCCAATTCCGAGTGAAACGCGCAACCCGGCAAACATCATTGGTATGGAGGCCGGTAATACAATTTTTATAACCTTGGTAAACCAGCTGAGACGCAACACCCGACTGACGTTAATCAAATCTTTATCAATCGTGGAAACGCCCACCGTTGTGTTAATGATCGTCGGCCACAAGCAGCACAATGTGACAGTGATAGCCGAATTTACATAGGATTTTGAAAACATCGGATCATCACTGATGTACACAGCACTGACGACGATTGTCACAATGGGCAGCCAGGCCAATGGTGATACCGGCTTGAATACCTGAATCAGCGGGTTGAATGCCGTATATAGCGTGGTACTCAGGCCACACACTATGCCGATGGGGATCGCAATCAGCGAGGCCAGCAAGAAACCGGTTGCTACTGTGATAACACTTGTCAGAATCTGGTCGAAAAATGTCGGTTTTCCCGTATAGGGCCGTAGCTTGACTTCAGCATCAGGGTTTTTGGCCAGTTTGGCGGCGTTACGCTTTTCCTGGCGTTCATAAAATGCTGCTTCTTTCTGCCGCTCTTCTTTGTGCTCATCAAACAACCCGACCGTCTGTTCCCAGACCTTGGCAGGTCCTGGTAATTGACCCAGCGATGTTTCGATTTGTGAGGCTATTGCACCCCATAACGCCAGGAAAATCCCAATCGCCACCAGAGGAACGGCCAGCCGGGTGATCACCAGTCTTGCCTGTTCAGCCCAGTTGATTTTCTTGATCTTGAGTCCGGCTGGTATCAATCGTTTCCAGCCGATACTATTTATGATGCTCTCTGCCCGTACACTCATATCATCACCTTTACTCATAACTTGACCTGATACGACTCCATTGAGGTTCCCTCCTTGTTCACACAAGGAGGGAATGGTCAGTTAGATTTTTTCCTTACCTTTTAAGCCGATGCTGAATTTTTTCAGATATTCATTCGGTTTGCGGCCGTCATAGGTCACCCCGTCAATAAACTGTGTCTGCGGTGGACGGAAGCCGGATTCCTTTGCAAAGTCAGGAAATTCTTCTGCTTTCATTTTGCCTTCAGCTATCAACTCTTTTGCCGCCAGCGCATAGACATCCGGACGGTAGACTTTCTTGGCGATGTCCATATACCAGTTATCCGGCTTGTATTCGGCGATTTGTCCCCAGCGTCGCATTTGTGTCAGATACCAGATCGCGTCCGAATAGTAGGGATAAGTCGCGTTGTAACGGAAGAAGACATTGAAATCGGGCACCTCCCGCTTGTCTCCCTTCTCGTATTCAAAGGTGCCAGTCATGGAATTGGCGATAACCTCATAGTCCGCCCCCACATATTGAGACTTGGCAAGGATCTTCACGGCTTCCGGACGATTGGCATTGTTATTATCATCCAGCCATTTACCGGCACGGATCAAAGCCTTGACGACACGAATATGGGTATTGGGATACTTGTCAGCCCATTCCTTGCTTACTCCGAACACTTTTTCGGGATTATCTTTCCAGATTTCATAATCGGTGATGACCGGCACGCCAATACCCTTGAATACGGCTTGCTGATTCCATGGTTCACCGACGCAATATCCATAGATCGTCCCGGCTTCCATGGTTGCCGGCATTTGAGGTGGTGGCGTTACTGAAAGCAGTGCGTCAGCCTTGAGCTGGCCACTGATGTCTCCTTTGTGCGGCGCGTAGAATCCCGGATGTATCCCGCCGGCTGCCAACCAGTAGCGCAATTCATAATTATGAGTTGATACCGGAAACACCATGCCCATCTTGAACGGCTTACCCTCTGACTTGTATTTCTTGACCACGGGTTTCAGGTAATCCGCCTTGATGGGATGTACCGGTTTGCCGTCCTGCATCGGGACATGCTCTTTCATTTCGTCCCAAATCTTGTTGGAAACCGTAATACCATTCCCATTGAGATCCATGCTGAAAGCGGTTATCACATGGGCCTTGGTGCCAAACCCAATGGTCGCACCGAGCGGTTGACCCGCCAACATATGGGCACCGTCCAGCTCCCCATCGATAACCCGATCCAGTAATACTTTCCAGTTGGCCTGGGCCTCCAGCGTGACATAAAGTCCTTCATCTTCAAAAAAGCGCTTCTCGTAGGCGATCGCCAGTGGCGCCATATCGGTCAGTTTGATAAAGCCGAACTTGAGATCTTCCTTTTCCGGTTCACCAACTTCAGCGTAGGTTAGTGTTGAAGATAGCAATCCCCATCCCAGACTGATTGTAAAACCGATCGCCAGGGTGGCTTGCTTCAAGATACCTGGTCGACTTTTCTCTGCAGTATTATTGTGTTTCATTACATGCCCTCTAGTTTGCTGCAAAAAAAAACGCCCAAACTGATCACGCTTTGCATGATCGGTTTGGACGCCATTGTCCATTTTGCCGGTTCCCCGGCCCGGGACACACCGCTATGTCTCCGAAAATTCTTGCGGTCCTGACACGATTCGCCTGTGCCCGGACGCTGCTGCTTGCCCACCCGTCATTGGATGGTTAGCTAAATGAATAGCAGATTGCGTGCCAGTTTTTAAATAAGCCTAAGTGATTGTTTTTAAGACCTGTCATCCATCAACAGGATGCGATGAAGTCAATCCGTGTGCACTACCATCTGGCACCGCACCCAAAACCGCACCAGTGTGGCGCACAGTAAATGAAGAACCGCAGCCGTGAGTCAGCTGAGTTCTGCCGCCGCTTCGGCCGCCAGATGCCGTACTGAAAAACTTTTCAAATAGCCCAGCGGATCCGCCGCCGCGTACTGTCTGCCGTCGAAAAACAGATCCGCACCCATTATTATCGGCCGGGTTGCCTCATCCAATGACCAGGTTCCGGAATGTGTTCCCTCTGACTTGTGATCAATGGTGGGCGCCGGCATTCCCAATGCCGCGGCCGCTTCACGGTAGATATCCGGCCGATATATCTGGCTTGCCAGGCTTTTGATATCAATGAGGTGTTCGATTTGTCCCCAGCGATACATCTGGGTAACGATCCATTCCGCATGGGATCGCCAGGGGAAATTCGCTGCATAGCGATGAAACACACTGAAATCACTCATGGCAACCGGCTGTTCATCCTGACTGTAGCGGATTGTGCCGCTGAAGGCTGGTGCAATATCGTCAACCGGCGTATTGATATAACGATCGCTGGCCAGGATCTGAATGGCCTCCTCGCGATTCTCAAACTGATCGATCCACTGACAGGCTTCCAGCAGTGCCATGATCAGGGCCCGATGCGTATGCGGGTATTTCTCTGCCCAACTTAATTTGACGCCCAGGACTTTTTCCGGACCATTGTTCCAGATTTCATAGCCGCTGATCAGAATTCGACCAATGCCCATGCGAACGGCGCGGGCATTCCAGGGTTCACCCACGCAATAACCGTCTATTTTGCCGCACTCGAGGTTCGCGACCATGTGCGGCGGTGGGATGACAATCAAGCGGACATCCCGATCCGGATCGATCCCGGCAGACGCCATCCAGTAGCGTAACTGGTAGTTGTGATTCGATACCGGGAAGACCATGGCAAAGGTCAGGGGTGGCAATCCGGCCTGCTTGTTTTCGGCGATGACTTTCTTCAGCGCGCGCGCCGTGAGTGGCGAAGCAGCCATGGCTTCCGGGTCGGCCATACATAACCGTTGGTAAAGTGAATTCGAAACAGTAATGGCATTGCCGTTCAAACCGAGACTGAAGGCGGTAATGGTGGGCTGCTTCACCACACAGGAACCCAGCGTTGCCGCGATCGGCATGGGAGCCAGCATCTGTGCACCATCGAGCGCATTTAGCGCCACCTTGTCACGGATATTGGCCCAGGAGGCCTCCCGGACCAGGGTGACATCAAGACCATGCCGTTTGAAAAAACCTTTCTCAGACGCAATCGCTAGCGGGGCACAATCGGTGAGTGGAATAAACCCAAGTCTGAGTCGGGATTTTTCCGGACCATCACCCTCGCGCCACACATGGGTATCACTTCGTTTTGTCTTACCCATTTTTAACTCTCAATCATGCTCAGCTCATGCTGAGCCAATAGTGTCACAGACCCGCAACCGACCGCAATAAATCAGTATAGATCAACGAGAGCCTTCCCTGGCCAATATCATCCACTCATGCAGCCTGTGAAGCGGCCGTTTTCATCGTAGTCGCTACCAGGGTGTAAGTATCGACCCAGGCTGCTTTTACCTCCTCGGTAAAGCCTTCACCCAATCCCTGCTCCAGGGTCCATAACAGTGCTGCCCCCACGGTATCATAGTGTTCATCCTTGACCCCATAATCAACATGGCGGCGCCCCATGTCCTGGACTGCCGGTACAATGGTCTCAACCTTGTCCAGGCTGTTTACTGCTGTATTGAGTATCGCCATCAACTTACGGCCCTGCTCCTTCATATCGGATTTGAACAAGCTCTTCAGTTCGGGATCCAGCTCAAACAATCTGCCATAAAACAGGGCGGCGGCATCTTCCGCGATAGGTGCAACTTTGGCCCAACTGGACTTTACTAGTTCAATCTGTATCGGTGTCATGTTTTCTCTCCTGTTAATTTTAAAATTTACTGACTTGCGGCTACCATATAATCCACAGCAGCTTTAACTTCTGAATCACTCAGCGCGTCATTGCCACCTCGTGCAGGCATTTCGGTTCCGGCCGGTCCCATGAAGCCATTCAGGGCATGCTGGTAAAGCGTCGGCTTTCCCTGCGCAATACGGGTCTGCCAGGCTTTTCGGTTACCAATTATTGGAGCCCCGGCCAGACCGGTGGCATGACAAACCTTGCAAGTTTCCAGCCAGACAACCTTTCCCTGTTGTAAACCCGCATCGGAATAATCCGGGAAAGCTGGTTTTGTATCGGCAGGTGCAGTCCTTGCTTGCTTGGTCGGTTCATCACAGGCAACCAGTAACAGCAACAATACCGAGACGACGATGCCGCGCAGATAATCCATGGACTAGCTCTCGACCGGGATACGAATCACAACACCACCCATGACCTCGCCCATTTTGAAGTCGTTGCGTGGACTGTCCTTGTGATCGTTATGGCATGAGATGCAAGCCGTAGCGACCGCCGTATCCGGATAGATTGCGGTGAAGTACTTGGCATCTCCCAGTGTTTCCTCGGCGTAATAGTTCTTACCAGGGTTCTCGGCAATAAATGTCAGTCCCGTTTTTTCCACGTCTGTTTTTGGACTGTTTTGTTTGTTCACCGGCCAGAGTGACAATAAGGAATAACTGAAACCGGCACCTTTCTCAGCCACCATTTCCGCCCCATAACGAAACATCTGGGCCGGAAGTACCAGAGCCTTATCATCTTTCCAGTGTTCACTGGCTTTGATGACTTTCTCCTGCACCGCCAGTCGATTCACGATCATACGGGTATAAACCGTCCGATCTGATTCCATTACCATATGCAGTGCATCGGCCATTTGTTTAGGCTCAATACCTGTTGTCTTGGTTTCACCACATGCTCCCAGAACCAGTGCCGTGGTTGTCAGACCCATAACCGCAATCAAGTTTTTATATTTCACTGTATTATCTCCTGTTGTTGTAAACGAAATTATTTAGATCATCATGTGAACTGATTTCATTTCATCCACTATCCTCCTTCACCCGCCGCGGGTGTCTTTTCTAGTGAACGTCTTTCTGCCATATCGATACTTTCAATATGAATGGATGGTTTGCCGGTAAAATTACTTTGTACCAGGCCATTATCCGCCAGGGCATCAATTGCAAACTTCAGTCCATGGCATTGCATGCACACACTGCGCAACATCTTTTCATTGGGGCGAAGATTATCGTTCTGGTTATGCTGCACCAGAATCCGTGTTTGAT
>JBECLA010000089.1:0-22282 GCA_040235565.1 Thiohalomonadales bacterium
AGTCTGTAACCATTGTGGCAAAGCGTTTGACGACGATCAGAATTATTGCCCCTATTGTCTGACACCGACGCCAGCGCAGCAGAATGCCAATCTCGCCAAGGTCAGGAACAAATTTCTGCTGGTTTTCCTGGGTCTGGTTGTATTTTGTATCCTGATGATCCTGTGGTTACCAAGAAACTGATCATCATCACTTTCCATCGAGGGGAAACACCCGCAGATAAAACGCAAAACTGGCATAGGACATCACCGGTAACACGATTGCCAGTAAAGGCAGTAACAGGATTGACCCCACGATGGTGCCGGTCAGTAACAGCCCCCAGACAATACTGATCAGGAAATACCGCAGTACGGCATGTACGCTGGCAAATATTGCCTGCACCGTCGCCGTCCGCCGCTGATACAGCAATGGTATTGAAAAGGCGGACGTTGCGAAGGCAATGAATGCCAGCACTGACCCCATCAGGGTACTCCACAGGGTGAAGGCGATAACGTCTGTCTGGAACTGGGTTAACCAGATAGGCTGGTTCGCGGGGTCCACTTCACCGATCATGAAGCTGTAGAGCACACCAGCATCGGTAATCCAGACCAGGAACAGGAAGGTGCAGATCAGGGCTACCACCCAGAGCCCGGTTGGCGCGCGCCTGAATCCCGCAAAGGCATCCTTGAAACCGGCTGTGATACCACGGGCACGTAACTCGGACAGATGAAAAAATCCCACCAGAAAAATCGGCGCCAACAACATGAATCCACCAGCAAACGGCAGGGCCATGGCAGAGATACCGATCTGATACACAAGTACCAGCACCGCCAGCCCCAGCAACGCGAATATCGCACCGAAGGCCAGACTGACGCCGGGCATCGCGTGAAATTCCTCCCAGCCGGCTCGTAATGCCTGGCGAATATCGCGAAACACCAGTTTGTGTGCAGTCGGGTGTGGCGCCAGACTCACATCACACTCTCCAATTAGATAAATGATCAGGCATACGTCTATACCCGTTTTTGCGGGAAAGAGAATTGATCAAAGACAATTTTCAGAACGGAACTGAGGACGGGCGCGGTTTGGCAACCCCGGCAGGCGAAATTCATCAGGGTCACTAAGGCTGCTAAAAAAAACAGGACCGGTGTCCCTGACATTTCAGGGGGATACCGGCCTGCTGGTGGTGACGAGCTAAGGGAAGGGAGAATATTTACCGCCGTCCACCCCCCCCGCCGGCACCTTTACCGCCACCATTGCCAACACCATATTGACCATCGCCATTCCCGCTGCGACCGTATTTGTGCTGGTTGCCTGTCCCCGTTCCGTCACGAAGACGTATCCGTTCCCGGTTCAGTTCACCCTGACCGGTTTCATTATCTGCCCCGACCATACTGCGGGTCTGGTCCTGGCTTGTCTGTTGACTGCTATCCGCGGCCGCATAGTAGCGATACCGGTTTTCCTGTTGGACATACGCACGTGTTTGTTCCATCAGGCGCAGTGCCTCAATCTGACGATTGGCTTGCGCTTCCTCCGCCGCCAGCAGGGTGACGGATGGCAGCATCAGCGCGGCAAGAATCCCTGAGGTCATGACTGTTTTCATACCAAATCTCCTTATAAATCAGTAATCTTGTTTTACATGCTATGGATGGCTTGCCGGTGGCGTCGCTTCGTACCGACACCCGAGGCTAGTTGGCCATTTGTTGTATTTAACGCAGCGTACCTGCCCGGGTTGACACCGGCATAGCAGCCTCTAAAGATGAGTGGGAAGAGAAAAGTGTGGCGGGGCGTCAGGCGTTACTCGGCATCCCCGGGTGCTGTCAGGGCATCGCCCAGAAAATTTCTGGCATTTGACATGGCGGCCTTGACCTCGCTTCGGGTCAGCTCCGAGGTGTCATGTCGCAAGTTACTGAGATAGCGATACTTTTGTCTGGCATTGTACTCCACGAGCTCGATGGCCTTGTCCTGCTGCCCGTTGGCGAGGTGCTCCAGCACCCGGACATCCCGGTTTAACTGGCTTGCTGCTTTGCGTGCGGCAATATCGGCAGAATATTTACCCAGATAACCGGATACCCCGATAAATACGATGATGCTGCCTGACAGAAACCCGAGCAGGGCACTGAACAGGACAGCTTTGCGGGTCGTCTTTGTGGATGTCATGATAATTCAAACACATGTTGTGACTACTTGGACCTACTCAACCATCTTGCCAAACAGGTAACGTATCCGGGTAGGTCCCCCGATACTGTCCCGTTCCATCCAGGCAAGATGCAGGTTACCGTCGCGGTCCAGATAGAGTGAGGGATGCTGTTGTTCTCCCGGGCCGGCCGCGCCCGGCACGGTCAGGTCATCGCTCCAGTCCTCGTCTTCCCACCAGCTCAGCATGATATTGGCATTGCCATCCCGATTATCATCCCAGCCGACCACCAGGCGGCCGGAGGCATGCCCCGCCGTGGTGGCATGCCACTGCTGCGCGTAACCGCCAAACGAATCCTGTACTTTCCGGTTCGGACCGAATAGCGCTTCGGCCAGATTCTGATAGTCGGCCGCATAGATATCATAGCCTTCACGGAAATTTCGCTTGTCGGCCCACACCGCCAATGCTTGCCCGGAACCGTAACTCGCCAGCGCGACCCGGGCCACCCCGTGTCCCTTACCAAAAGGCATAGCGGGACCGGGGGGACGTTCACTGATTCGTTGTGGTGGCGTAAAGGTACAGGCAGTCTGATCGCTGTTTTGTGCTGCCATAATAATGGTATGTCCGGGGCGCCGATCCTCCCACGCCACAATCA
This sequence comes from Thiohalomonadales bacterium, assembly GCA_040235565.1. Lineage (GTDB taxonomy): Bacteria > Pseudomonadota > Gammaproteobacteria > UBA6429 > Thiohalophilaceae > JAHEIJ01. The sequence goes on from JBECLA010000089.1 coordinate 2,767, forward strand.
CCCGCCCGGCAACACTGATAACCGTGGGATAGAGTTGATCATCCTTCGGTGCCAGCGCATCTACGGGACAGCGTTGTTTCGGCCGCAAACTCCTGTCATCAACCACAAAACGTTGTAGCCAGATCCGACCAAAGCGCTCTTCGCGCTGGGAATACACCAACAGCAGTTCATTGCCCTGGCTGGTGAGGCTCGCGTGCGACGCGCCATTGTTGCCAATCCTGACGATCGGCCCCGCTCCCGCCGGAGTCACCAGACGCACAAAAATCCGGCTGTCCTCTTCCCAGGCGAGCGCAAAGCGGTTATCCGCCAGAGCCAGCAGTGTCGGCTCATACGCCTCACCCGTATCACTGACTCGCATCTCGGTGGTAAAGCTTGCCGCTGTCACTGGCTTACGGGTCAGGTAAATTCGTGGTGTAGCGTCGCGGTTGTCCTCCCACACAACCGCCACGGTGTCACTCGAGACGGCGATATTTCTTCGGCCGGAAGATTCAAGGTGATGAAAAATGCCTGCGCCAGAAGTCGTGGTGACCGTGACCGGTTTGCCGAATTCCCATGGCTGCGCCAGCGCAACGGGGGCGACCACCATAACCAGCCACCCTGTCCAGCATTTCGCGTACCAGCTCACTGCTTGCTAGCCTCAGCCAGAGCTTGCTGGATTTTCATGTCTGCTTCCCGCAGATCCTCAATGCGTTGCACCCCCACCAGCCGTAACAACGGTTGGCCTGCGGGCGTCATGAAGGTAAATACCGGGGTGACAAAGGCGTTATAGCGGGTCCCGACCTCGCGTTCAGTAATCCGTTCGCCACTGGGCAGGTGTAACCGTTTCCCGCTTTCGGCATCCACATAGGCCAGCACGTAGTTTCGGGTGTAGGTCTCACGTATGCCATTATCGGAAAACGCTTCCTTATTGGTCTTCTCGCAATAGCCACAGCCATAACGCCCGAAATACACAAACAAGGGCTTGTTCTGCGCGCGTGCCTGTTGCATGGCCTGATCAAACGGTTGGAAGGGGTAGCCCGACGGCGCTTCAGCCAACAGCGGCAAGGCGATGAAACCGGTGACGAGTAGCAAAGCAACACGCAGCATAAGGAACTCCGAATCAGCAGCATTTTCCGCTATTGAATGAAATTTGCATGGCTTTGTCCAGCAAGGATGGAAGCCACAACAGCGACCGCGGGCAGGAAAATCCGGTCATCCAACCCGGTTATATTAACCATGAAAAAATAAATTTATCCTGAACTCCCCGCCAATTCGCCTGCACAGGTCCGGATATTCTCTACGCATTGCACAAGCGGCATAGCGATTGCCTGACTCAAGGTATAGCATGCAAAAGGATGAGCTGCCTATGGATCATGATTGCTGTTTAGTTTGATGCGTTGTAGGCCGTGTTGAATTCCGCCAGCGCCGCATCTCTGTCCCCCTGTGCCTGCACCAACTCCCAGAATTTACGGAAATCCCGTCTGGCATTTTCCAGTTTAAACTCCATCTTGCGGCTCTTGTCCTTGAGGAATAACTCGATGTTGCTATTGACCGTATCGTAGTAGTCCTGACAGACAGACATAAGCGGCACATCTTCCGGCAGAAATTGCAAGATACCCTGTCGGTAGGCCGGTATGATGCCACCCGGAAACATTCGCCCGGTATAACTGTGTGCCGTAGCATCGCGATTTCGTTTCAGGTGCACATACAGCGCCGCATCGCCATAATAGTGATCCAGTTTGCCCAGAAACCAGGCAAGCCGGTTATCGGCTTCAATGTGATCAACAGGATAAGCAAACCGCGCCTTACCAAGCAGGTGACAACGCGACTCATGCGCGCTGCTGTAATTGGAAATATGCTGGCACGCCTTGATAAAGGTCGTGGACCCACAGCGACCGGTATTCAAGATAAAGACATTCATTAGCCCGCAACAAACATTGTCTTGTGGATAAACGGGGATACCGCGGTGAATCAGTTCATGTCCACGGCAAACTTTTTTAACAGCTCAAAGGGCACGATTTCCAGTGCCCGCTTGTGAGTGCGGGTCAGGAAAACGCGTGGCGCCATATTGTCTTCATACGCCTCCAGCCATCTTGCCGCACACAGGCACCAGCTATTTCCCGGTTTCACGCCATCAAAACCATACTCCGGCATCGGCGTGGACAGATCATTTCCCTTGAACCGGGAATATTCCAGGAAGGCTTGCGACGCCTCGACACATACCGTATGCGAACCCACATCTTCCTGGCAGGTATTACACTTGCTGTCCCGAAAAAATCCCGTCACCGGGTCGTCGCCACAGGCAACCAGCGGTTCGTTGAAGACATTCAGCGACTTATCCATTTGCATAGTGCTTATCACCTCTGTTTCATAGCCCCCCCTGTCAGGGCGAAGGTTCATACTTTAATATTCCGTAAGAATATAGCTTACTGCTTATATTGAATACAGGTCATGACTGTCGTGTCATTCCCCCGCAGGCATGGCACGCGATCCTGTCAATCACTTTTACGGTAACCATAGCAATTCCGTCATCCCTGTCGGGTCGGTAAGTAACTGAAAAATACTCCGATTACGGTCTACACTATATACTCATGATGACTGATTCGCGCTTGTTATTTGCTTCATCCGATGTTTACTTAATACTAAAAAATAATGCGGAGAAATGGAGATGAAACGACGACTATCCAGATGGCTCACTATAATTTGCATTTTAGCCTTCATCGGTGCTGTCCCGCAGGTACGGGCCGAAGGAGACTACCTGTTGGCAACCGCAAGCACCGGCGGCACATACTATCCTGTCGGGGTGGCGCTATCGACACTGATCAAGGTCAAATTACAGCCCAAGCACAAGATCAACATGTCCGCAATCAATTCCGCAGGTTCCGCCGAGAACGTTAAACTGCTGCGGGAAAACGAAACCCAATTCGCGATCCTGCAGGGACTGTTCGGTTCCTATGCCTGGCAGGGTACCGGTCCGGTTGCAAATGATGGCCCCCAGAAAAATTTGCGTGCCGTTTCCATGCTGTGGCAGAACGTCGAACATTTTATAATTGATTCGGAGTTCGTTAAGAGCGGCACCATCGATGACCTGAAGCCGCTCAAAGGCAAACCCGCCGCTTTTGGAAAGAAGAACTCCGGTACCATTGGTTCCAATCGTAAAATTCTTTCCAATCTTGGATACGATCTCGACAAGGATTTCGAGCTGTTTTACGGTGGTTATGGTCCTTCCGCCAGCGCCCTGCAAGACGGCAAGGTGGATATCATCAATACGCCTGCCGGTGTACCCGTCGGCGCACTGACCAAACTGTTTGCTGCCCGGGGTAATGAAGTGACCCTGCTGAACTTTACCCCGGCACAGGCAAAGCAAGCTGATGGCGGCCTGAAACTGTGGACACCCTACCTCATTCCGGCCGGTACCTATCCGGGCCAGTCCAGGGACGTCGATACCATCGCCCAGCCAAACTTTCTTGCCGTGCGCTCAGACGTCACCGAAGATGATGTGTATATGATCACCAAGACCATCTACGAGAACCTGGGCTTCCTGCAGGCGATCCACAAGGCCACCAATGCCATGGCACTGGAGAAAGCCATTGCCGGACTGCCAATGCCATTACATCCCGGTGCGGCACGCTATTACAAGGAAGCCGGTCTGACGATACCCAGGGAGTTAATCGCTAACTGAGATCACAAACCGGCTGCCAGTGGCAGCCGGTTTTGCGATTGCCGTGTCGGAAGCAAAACCACACTCAACGTCACCCACTCCGGATACCCAGACGCTGGAATTCGGGTTACGCAAGCAACCAGCCGTTCGGCATGCTATCTACTGGATTGGCGCCAGCGTCGCGGCACTGCATCTGGTGATGAACTTCACCAATCTGTTCTCGACCCAATGGCAAGCCACTTTACATTTCGTCGGTCTTGGCCTGCTGTGCGTGCTGCTTTATCCACTACATCGTTCGGAACAGATGGCAGCGTCACGCGTGTGGCTGGCTGTTGATATCGTGTTTGGCCTGATCATTATTACAGCGACATTGTGGTTGATTGCCTCGGAAGACGCCATCTTTGCCCGTGGCGTGAGTCTGACAAGGGTGGAACAACTGCTTGCCCTGTTAACCATCATTGGTGCGATTGAATTCACTCGCCGGACCACAGGCTGGATCATTCCCGCATTGATCGTCATCTCGCTTACCTACGTGGTGTGGTGGGGTGACTGGCTGAACAATATCTTTCGCTTTGGTGGCCTGAGCCAGGAAACCTTGCTGTTCCGCAGTGTATTCGGTGACGACGCCCTGTTTGGCAATATCGCGCAAATCTCGGTCAGCTTTGTTTTCATGTTTATCCTGTTTGGCGCCTTTCTGCTACGCTCCGGTGCCGGTGACTTCGTGATTGCCATGGCACGCGCCCTGGCGGGTCGCATTGTGGGTGGCCCGGGCCTGGTGGCCGTGATCGCCTCCGGTCTCACCGGCACGATTTCAGGTTCAGCTATTGCCAACACGGTCTCCACCGGCGTGGTGACCATTCCGCTGATGAAACGCGCCGGCTTTCCCGCCCGCTTCGCCGCAGGGGTCGAATCAGCCGCCAGCACCGGTGGCCAGCTCATGCCGCCGATCATGGGTGCCGGTGCCTTTGTCATGGCCAGTTATACGCAAATCTCCTACACCCACATCGTGCTGGTGGCATTTCTGCCGGCTTTGCTGTATTTCCTCTCGGTCGCCTTTTTTGTGCGGCTCGAGGCGAAGCGATTACATTTCAAGACAGAGGACACGGAGAAAGCACCACGCCTTGCCGAGATCATGAAACAGGGCGGGGTGGTATTCGTTGTCCCCATCTGTGTGCTGATCACCCTCCTGGTGCTTGGCTTTACCCCGACGTATGCCGCCGGTATTGCAATCCTGACTGTGGTGGGCGCCAGCTGGCTGACGCCCCGCAAAATGGGGCCACGCGCAGTTCTCGATGCGCTGGCACTGGGCAGTCGCAACATGGTCACCACCGGCCTGTTGCTGGTGGCTGTTGGCTTGATCGTCAACGTGATTGCCATGACCGGCATCGGCAATACCCTGTCGTTGATGATTCAACAATGGGCGGGGGGAAATTTATTTCTGGCCCTGATACTGGTCACCCTCGCGTCACTGGTCCTGGGGATGGGACTGCCCGTGACCGCTGCCTATATCGTGCTGGCAACCTTGTCGGCGCCGGCATTGTATAACCTGATAGCTGACATCAAGGTGGTTGAGTTGATTGCCAGCGGCGCACCTCTACCGGAAGCGATGCAGGCCATGGTGATGCTGGCGGCACCGGATCTGGTTGGTCGACTCGGGCAGGCCATGTCGACGGAAGAAGCCCGTAGCGTACTGGAAAGTTTACGTGCGGTGGACCCCTCTCTGGTTATCAGCCTCTATGAGCAGATGCTGGATCCTTTGTTAATCACCAGCATCCTGCTTACCGCCCACATGATCATCTTCTGGCTCAGTCAGGACAGTAATGTCACACCGCCCGTCTGTCTCACCGCATTTGCGGCCGCGGCCATCGCCGGCACGCCACAAATCAGAACCGGCTTTACGGCCTGGAAACTGGCCAAGGGACTTTATATCATCCCCCTGTTGTTTGCCTACACCCCCTTCCTTTATGGCAACTGGGTCATTGCACTGGAAATTTTTTTCTTCAGCATGATTGGCCTCTTCGTCTTTGCTGCAGCTTTTCAGGGACACCTCGAAACCGATCACAACCTGCCGTTACGTCTTTTACTCAGCATTATTGCCGTTATGCTGCTCTGGCCAAATAATCCGTTATTACACTGGCTTGGCCTGCTTGCCTTCACTGTCGTGTATTTCTGGGACTGGCAACGGGCGCGAAAAATGCGGCAACATCCTGTTTGAATAAATATATAGTGTTAACGGTATCCGTCGCCTGTGCCTCCAGGTGTAAAACGGGGAAACCATGAAGGTAAAACACCGGCGTGCCATGCGGATCACCAGACCCGGCGTAACCCAACACCCGCCCATCCGGGCAGGTTATCGTATGGTCAGCACTGACCATCACGTTGTGACATATCAGAAAATAACCATATAACCACTTGTCAGAAACTGTATTGCGGGATTATTTCAGCACTGTGATACGGCATGACGACCTGTCAGCTAATCCAGTCTGCACTTAGCGCTTCTTGTATATTCAAGTTTTTCCCACTGGTGGCGATACTTTTAGTATGGTTTATACAATGTCGTAATAAGAGCTCTGGTGCGACTGGCCGGACCGCTCCCCAAGCAGCAGGATATGAGGTCACATGTCTGATAACACCCGTGCCCGCCGCGTTTTTCGCCTGAGCCGCGCCTATTCACTGGTCAGCCTGATCGGTATCCTGATTGTGGCGATGGTCATGGCCTATTTTTATCGCGCCGTGGCTGTCGATGCCCTGATGCGGATCCAGGACGAGTCCAACGCCGACCTGACACGCGCCTTCGCCGATTCCATCTGGAACAGGTACGCAACCTTCATTGAACAAGCATCCAGTGTGCCGCCGGATCAACTGGCATCACACCCCGAGATTGCGGTCATGCGGGACGATATCAAGCAACGGATGCACGGTATGCGGGTTATGAAAATCAAAATCTACGACCGCAATGGCCTGACCGTGTTTTCCACCGAAGTCGCACAAATTGGCGAACAGAAGGGGAACAATCCCGGATTTCTGGGTGCCCTGCAAGGCAAGGGCATCAGTAAAATTGTTTACCGGGACAAGTTCAACGCGTTCGATCAGATCATTGAAGATCGTGATCTCCTGTCATCCTATCTCCCGGTCCGTACCAAGCCAGGAGGATCGATTGTCGGGGTATTCGAACTGTATACTGATATCACCACCCTGTTAGGTGAAGTTCGCCAGACCGAATACAAAATTATGGCCCTGGTGGTCGGCCTCATGCTGGGACTGTATTTGTTCCTGCTGATCTATATCCGCCGCGCCGATGGTCTGATCAAGCAACATGAACACGAAGAAAGAGAACTTCAGCAGGAACGAATACGCTATCTGGCTCAACATGATCAGCTCACCGGTTTGCCGAACCGGATCCTGTTACTCACCTTGCTGGATCAGGCAGTACAGCGTGTCCGCCTTACTCACCGATCGCTGGCCGTACTATATCTGGATATCGATCGTTTCAAGCTGATCAATGACAACCTGGGGCATGAGGCCGGCAATCAGATTCTGCTGGAGATTATCAGCCGGATCAGCCGGGTCGCCGGGGAGCGCAATCTCATTGGCCGCATCGGTGGCGACGAACTGGTGCTGGTGCACGAGAATCTGTCCGCAGCGGGAGCCGAAAGCCTGGCGGCCCGCATTATCAAACAACTTTCCGAACCGCTTTCGGTTGGTGACGCCGAAGTCACGGTCACTGTGTCCATCGGCATAACCCTGTTCCCGGATGACAATCATGATGCCGAACACCTGCTGAAGGATGCCGAGGCCGCCATGCTGCGGGCCAAGGAACAGGGCCGCAACCGGTATGCCTTCTTTACCGAAGAACTCAATGCCCATGCTATTGAACGCTTCGAGCTCGAACACGGTCTGCACAAGGCGCTGACAAACCAGGAGTTTGAACTGCATTATCAACCTCGCATCGATGCCAAAACAGAACAGGTGTTGGGGGCGGAGGCCCTGTTACGCTGGCGACGTGAGGACAACAGTATAATGATGCCCGTGCTGTTTATTCCGGTGCTGGAAGAGATGGGGCTTATCGTCCCGGTAGGGGCGTGGGTGCTGCGAATGGCATGCCGGCAGTGCAAGGCCTGGCAAGAGCAGGGTTACCCGGAGTTCCGTATCTCCGTCAATCTTTCGATGCGACAATTCCACGCCGAAAGTTTACTCACCGATATTCGTAATGCCTTGCTGGATTCCGGCCTGACGGCATCCTCCCTGGAACTGGAACTCACCGAAAGCATGCTGGCGCAGGACGCTGCCAATACCGCCAGAATTCTGCAGGAATTGAAAGACATCGGCGTGCATCTTTCCATCGACGATTTCGGCACCGGTTATTCATCACTGAGCTATCTGATGCATTTCCCCATCGACAGCCTGAAAATCGATCGGGCCTTCGTTCAGGATGCGATTGCCAATGAGGATCATGCCAACCTGACCCGGACCATACTTGCCATGGCCCAGAGTCTGAATTTGATGACCGTGGCAGAAGGCGTGGAGACAGAAGCCCATCGTGATTTTCTGATTAACCTGGGCTGTGATGAATTACAGGGTTATCTTTTCAGTCGACCTGTGCCGCCTGTCGAATTCTTCGCCTACCTGCAAAACCGCCTGCCGGAAATTGCTTCTGCCTGAGCAGGAAGGGAAAAAATTTTTCATTATATATTGATAATGATAATGATTTGTATTACTGTTATTACTCTGTACATCCACATTTATTCATATTCACAGGATAACCCTATGATAAATAGAAGCATTTTTGTCCTGACCCTCATGGGCCTCAGTCCGTTTGTCATGGCAGCAAGCACTGATAGTTATGAGTTGTCCATAACGAACCACCGGTTTGAACCTGCGGAACTGATTATTCCCGCCAATACCAGGGTAAAACTGGTGGTGCACAATCGTGACAACAGTCCCGAAGAATTTGAAAGCCATACCCTGCATCGCGAGAAGATCATCGGCCCCAACCAGAGCGGCGTCATTAATATCGGACCGCTGCCGGCCGGTGAATATGAATTTGTCGGCGAGTTTCATGAAGACACGGCTCGCGGCCGGATTGTGGTGCAATAAGGAAAACCGGCATGCTGGGTACAGCAATTATTATTTTCCGCGAGGTGCTTGAAGCCGCACTCATTGTCGGGCTGGTGCTGGCAGTCACCCGCGGTGTTGACGGACGCCTGCGCTGGGTCGGGATCGGTATCGGTGGTGGTATTCTGGGTGCGGGATTGCTGGCACTTGTCGCCGATTCCATCTCGCCACTGGCCGATGGCATGGGGCAAGAGATAATAAACGCAACGATCCTGTTTTTCGCTGTGATTATGCTTAGCTGGCATCTGCTATGGATGCGTAAACATGCCGCCGAAATCACGCAAAAGGTAAATCAGGTGGGACAAGCCGTTAGCCGCGGCGATAAAGAACCCATCATTCTGGCATTAATAATCGGACTGGCGATTCTGCGTGAAGGCAGTGAAGCGGTACTTTTCCTTTATGGCCTCGCCGCTGCCGGTTCCAATTCCAGTGAATTGTTACTGGGTGCCAGCATGGGAATTCTGGGTGGAATCGTTGCCGGCAGTATCCTGTATTTTGGCATCGCCCGCATTCCTGTTGGCAAGTTGTTCCAGGTTTCTGGCTGGTTGATTCTGCTTCTCACTGCCGGCCTGGCCTCCCAGGCTGTCAGTTATCTGGTGCAGGCTGACCTGCTACCCGCCATGGGTTATGCAGTGTGGGATTCCTCCTTCCTGATTTCCGAACGGAGTATTGCCGGCCATGTGCTGCACATTTTGATCGGTTATGTCGATCATCCGATGGGCATCCAGGTGATGACCTATTCGTTAACCATAGGTCTACTCGTCGCAGTCATGTATGTGATGAGTCAACAACAAGCAAAGACCCGATCTTAATCTCACCAAATCCTGAACGGTACATGTGCTCACGCGATCAGAAGCAATAGACCGTAACTCTCCTACAACGAAGTAACTGAAAAGGCGCCGTCCTCAAGACGGCGCCTTTTCATTAGTCGAACGTGTGCTCGAACTTCGATTCGACTGGTACGTTGGCGGGTCGTGTGATCCGCAAGGTGATCTGATAGGCCGCACCCGGCTGCGGCTTTATGTAGGTTCCGTAGCTACCTTTGCCAATCACCATGGGTTCCAGTTGTGTCGTGCTGCTGCTTATCCCGGGCCATTTCAATTGTGCTTCAATTTTCGCATCGTCGATCGGTGCCCCGCTCTTTTCATTAAACAGCGTGACATTGATATGGTAGTAACCTGAACCTGTCGGAACGCCACCGTGCATGGATCTTTCCGGCGTCTCTTTCGGCAAGGCGCGCAGCTTGTCCGCTGCGATAAGGCCCAGATAGATTTCGATCCCGTCCACGATCTTGTGATTGGCGTGTGGTCCCGCCTTTGATCCTTTGATAGCACCCGTTGCCGGTTTATCGGGCTCAGCGGCGGGATTATACATATATAGAATTGCCGCACGCAGCTCGTAATCGGTGAGATTGGCCTGGCCACCGCGTGGTGGCATGCCACCATGGCCACGGATCGCGGAACGTAACAGGTAAGGCAAACCCTGCTTCAGGCGCTGCACCCAGGCATTTTTATCCCCGATTTTCGGCGCCCCGCCAACACCCTCACCATGGCATTTGATACACTGCGTCATGACAACTTCCTCTCCGCTGCGCTGTGCCGCGGGCATCGCCATACCTGCTTCAGCTTTCCCCGTTGGATTGTACATATAGAGAATTGCTGCACGCAGTTCGTTGTCAGTGAGATTAGCCTGGCCACCGCGCGGTGGCATGCCACCGTGTCCCCGAATGGCCAAACCCACCAGTTCAGGCAGTCCTTGTTGTATACGCTGCACCCAGGCATTTGTATCACCGACCTTTGGTGCCCCGTCGATACCCTCGCCGTGACACTTGATGCATTGCGCCTTGACGACTTCTTCCCCGCTTTGTTCTACGGCAAGCTCAGCCGCACTTGCGGGCGCGACCCAGTTGCCGCCCGACTGATTGACCATGTAGGTTATGGCACGGGCAATATCGAGATTGCTGAGTTCCGGGTGGCCACCGTGAGCGGGCATCTTGCGAATTCCCTCGAGCGCATGGACGGTCAGGCTGGAAAGTCCCTGAGAGCTGCGACTGCTCCAGGCGTCTACATCGCCGATCTTCGGTGCGCCGTCCACACCCGTGGCATGGCATTCACTGCAGATCGTATCGACTACCTCTTTGCCGCTGCGCGGATCATCCTGTGCGTGCACCGGCGACAGGACAAACAATACGAAAATCGCAAGGAAAAGATTCGTCGCCCGGCAGTGTCGGGAACCGAAGACGCCTGGCAGGGCATGTAGAGAATTACCCTTTTTCATGTCGCTTCCCCCCTCTGAATCAATACAACATTAGCAAATGTAATTTCATTGCTAATGTCATGGTTTTATTAAAAGTATAGATGGCACGCCACCGAAATTCCCGGCCATGTTTCACAAGGGTTAGACTAAATACATTCAATGTGACACGGATCAGAATGTATTCAAATTTATCATTCTTTATTAGTATATTTATCAATTATTAACTGCTAGCCACTTTACATTCGGCGTGGCGGAGGAGAAGCTTATCACCCGCTTGTCTGTCGCGTTACAGGTTCTCTTCCTGAATCGGGTAGCCACAGCCTTGGCGTATAGAACGAGAAGGAAAAGATGATGAAAAAGTATCACTTGCTGCTGACGGGATTGCTGATTCTTCTGAGTTATCCGGTTTTGGCCGCAACTCCAAAGATCAATATTGAAGACACCGTGATGAAAATGCCCCTGGCGGAAGGGGTCAGCTTTGATGATGCGGTTTCTTCCATGAAACTGCGCGCCAATATCCGCAACATGAAGCTGGTCGCCGAGTTGCCGCTGTCCAAACAGATCGAAGCAATGGGGAAAAAAGCGCGGCGCATGGAAATTTACCAGTTTTGTGATCCGCTTACCGCACAACGTATGGTGGAAGCCAATATCCATTTTGCAGCGTACCTGCCCTGCCGGATTGCCGTGGTGGAAGACGAAACAGGTCAGGGCTGGCTGGTGATGATGAACCTGGATATGATGCTAAATGGCGCCACCTTGACGGACGAACTCAAGGCCGAAGCCATGAAGGTACGCGATACGTTGATTGATATCATGCAAGCCGGGGCCAACGGCGATCTGTAAGCCTGCTTGTACGGCTCTCACCGTGCCCCGGGTTTTATTGCTGCAGCGCATTTTCCTTGCGCCACTGCAGGAATTGCTCGTGCCGGAGATATGATTTTTCCAGCACATACTGCATGGAGCCGCTCATGCGATCCCGACCGGTTTCCGCATCAAGCCGGTGCACTTCTCTCCCCTCTTCGTCAAAAAACACGACGGACATATCATAGGCAAGCTGCAACTCCTCACTCCATTGCCGGGGGCTCAGGTATCTTCCGCCCGGAACCAGCACCCTGGTCATTTGATCCATGCTGTTCAACTGGATGGCTTCGAACTCCGGTAGCAGTCGGCGCACATCTGGATCCTGCAGAACCCCCTGATGAAATCGCTGGCAGGGTGGACATGCGGGTGTCTCGAACACCACGAGAAGAGGCTGTTGCCCCTTGAAGCGGCTGCGATCCAGCATGTAGGGAGGGCGGGCAAACAGTGTGAAGTCCTGGTTAATGTCCCTTTGCTGGGCGGCCTTTACTGCACGGACTTTCTGCAGATACTGGCTGAGTGTTTCCTGCCGGTAATATTCGCCATCGATATAATCCAGGACCTGTGTGAATTTTTCCGGCGGATAGAAGCCGATAATTTTCAATAAACGTGTATCCTCAACTCCGTAGAATAACAGGGCCGGGGTCACCCGGGCGCGTTGTTTGTCGGCGAAGACCTTGATCGAATTGACGGTGCCATCGATGTCAGTCAGTTCCAGATCATTGAAGATATCCAGCGCAATAACATCATAGTTTTTCCGCACCCTGGCAAGAATATCGGGATCACTCAGGGTGGTATCAATAAAGGCCTGGCAATGGTTACAGTTCTTCTGGCTGAGGAAGACGATCACGCCGCGTTTACCCGCTTTTCTGGCATCATCCAGATCATCCCGCAGGTCGAGAAAACTCTGCTTGAACCAGGCCGGATAAATCACATTGGCCTGGCCGTGACCGCCGATCCGGTATTTGTCCATCACGTCGCTTTCAGCCAGAACAGGCAAACTTGACAGGGCTGTTGCCAAAGCAAGGATGAAAGCCGCCCATCTGTCACTGCGCATTTACTACCTCCATGTTTATATTGTGCTGACCAGATTGCCCGGTAAAAAATATTATTGAATGCCTGCCTTGTGCAGGCCGGCCAGAAGATGCTGACGGTGTTCACTTTTCTTCAAGGGTCGTGTTTCCATCCAGTGACTCAGGTCGAATTCCGGATCCAGCGTCATTATCTGATCCACTTCCCAGGCAGCTTCATCGAGCTGGTTCAGTTGAGCATAGGTGGCGGCCATCCAGAGATGATTGGTTATATAGTTATGATTCTTTTGCTCTGCATTTTGAAATGCTTCCAGTGCCTGTTGATAGTGCTTCTGAAAATAATAAGACCGGCCAAGATGAACATGATACATAAAACTCGAGGCTGGATTCAGGCGCATGGCCTTGCGATCCAGGGGTAATGCCTTTTCCGGATAACCTGAAAAGAAATACGCCGAAGATAACAAAGCAAGGCCGTCAGCATAGTTGGGATCCAGGGCGAGGGTCTTTTTAGCTTCCGCAATGGCCCGCTCGTGGCCTTTATGTACATACAGATAAATATAGCCAAGCGCAAAATGGGCCTGCGGCACATTGGGATCGATCCGGATCGCCTGCTGAGCCAGATCAATGGCCTGGTTAATCGATTCCTCACGGCTGGCACCCCAGCGCCGTCGCCAGTCATCCAGATATGTCAGAGACAAGGCCGCATAGGCCTCGGCAAAATTCGGATCCAGTTCGATTGCTCGACGATAACGTTTGCGGGCAGCCTCATTCTCCTGCTTGCTGACACTGCCATAAATAGCCCGTCCCCAGAAATATTCTTCCAGGGCTTCGACATTGGCCGCCTTGGTCTTTTTCAGGTTCGCCTGTTCCTGCGTGGTTAACTTGAGTTGCAGTTCCCCGACCACTTTCGTCAGGACCTGGTCCTGCAAACTGAACACATCCTCCAGCGTGCCATCAAAGCGTTCGGCCCAGATATTCAGGCCAGTCTCGGCATCAATAAAGGTCACATTGATCCGCACCTGGTTGGCTATGCGCCGTACGCTGCCCTGCAACAGGTAACGGGCACCCAGATGGTGGGCCACTTCCTGCGGTTCCGGCATCGAGCCCTTGAAACTGAACACGGAATTGCGCGCAATGACGGTCAGGCCGGACAAGCGCGACAGGTCGGTGATCAGATCCTCGGTGATGCCGTCACTGAAATAGTCTTGGGTCGGATCATCACTGAGGTTCCTGAATGGCAACACCGCGATGGAGGGGGGTTCGGCATGTTGAGTCAACAACGCGATATCGTCCGGTTCCGGCCCGCGTTGATACAGTTGCCAACCTGCAAACCCGCCAACCAGGACCAGTAACAAACCCGCAATGAGTCCCCAGTAAGGCTGGTGTAAAAATACCGGGGAATGTGGGGTAATAACCGGTTGGGCATCAGACGTGGCAGGGATTTCATCCGGCGTTTCCATTGCCTGTACCGATGCAATCAGACGGTAACCCTTCTTGGGCAGGGTTTCGATATAGCGTGGCTGGTGAGGATCATCGCCGAGGGCCTTGCGCAACTTGATCATGGCGCTGGACAGGGCGTCGTAGCCCACCACCATCCCGGCCCAGACCCGGGACTCCAGTTCTTCCCGCGGCAGCACCTCCCCCGGTTGCCGGGCCAGCACCACCAGCAAATCCATGACCCGGGGCTCCAGTTTGTGGGTGATTTCCCCCTGCCGGATTGTGCCACTGGCGGGATCCACTTCCCAGTCTGCGACTCGAAACTGCGGTCGCCACCTTCCGTTCGCTGCTGCGTCTGTGTCCATAGACCATCCCTCGGGCCTGAACCCGCATGAAACGGGGCCCGCCAGAACTTCGCAGGATTTTCGCCGGAAAAACATCCCACAACCATTGTTCTTCCGCCGCAAAGAACGGGGGCGCCTGAACTAGCTTTCCAACATGCCCCAGGCGATGCCAAAGCCTGGCAAAAATCACCACCTGATGAGGAGAAAGGATATGCGAAATTCACACAAAATCTATGCGTTGAGTGGTTCCCTCCTGTTCTTGCTTCATACCTTTTTCGTACCGGTGCAGGCGGACGAACTGGATCAGGTCGCGCTGGCGATGGAGCAATGGCAATCCAATCGCCTGTTCAATCCCTCCCCGGCGGATCGGGAAGCCGAGAAGCGCGGTGACGTGGTCATTTACGACGGCCTCACCGATGTCACGGTGAAACAGGCCATTGATGAGAACTTTGATCGCATGCAGAACATGATGTTTACCCGCACGGTGGTCACCGATGAAAACGGCGAGCCGATGATCGACCCGGAAACAGGTAACAAGGTTGTGGAAGATGATGGCTGCTAAAACCGGGATCAAGGGAACACCTGATCGACCCGTTTATCCGTAGCCAAAGGCGTCACCCTCCGTGTGGCTCCAGCAAGCAGACCATGACTGGTCACGAACAAACGAGTTACAGGTGTTCCCTGCCCGTTTATGACCACACTAAACAGGACCTGAATGACCATTGATTACACATTTTTTTCGCAATTTTTTGAAAAACCGTGAGGGGATTTGCCCGGCGGTGTCGCCTTAGTGGGTAAGAAAAAGAACAATCACCACGAGCAATAAAGGAGATACTGCCATGAAGCTTAAAGACAAAATCTATGCGTTGAGTGGTTCACTTTTATTCTTGATTAATACCTTCTTCGTACCGGTGCAGGCGGATGAGCTGGATCAGATCGCCATGGCGATGGAGCAGTGGCAATACAATCGCCTGTTCAACCCTTCTCAAGCTGACAGGAAAGCCGAGAAGAACGGCGATGTCATCATTTACGACGGCCTCACCGATGTCACGGTGAAACAGGCCATTGATGAGAACTTTGATCGTATGCAGAACATGATGTTTACCCGCACGGTGGTCACCGATGAAAACGGGAACCCCAGGATCGATCCGTTCACAGGTGAAAAGGTCGTGGAAGATGATGGCTGTGAATAATGTGGCTCACTGAACTGGTCATAAAAGTTTGTCGGGAACACAATGCGCCACACTCTGTGTGGCGCATTGTTGTTTCCAGGGACGGCCACCAGGATGGTTTTTCGTTCCTGCTGTTCCTTGCCGCTATATTCTCCCGATAAGCAATTGGAACAGCGGTTAATCAGTCACAGAGTATTTGTTTGATACGCTTTTCGTGCCGTTGAATGTTGTACTCCGAACGGGCCTCGCGCAGACACCGACTGCATAAGCAGTCCTGATATCGACTGGCGATATACTCCAGTTGCTCCGGAGTTAATAACACCGTCTGGCACTGGCATAACAATATTGAGCCGGATTTGCACTCAAACGTCCGCTGGCAACGCGGACAACATTTTTCCTCATGAGCGGGCATGGCAGTTTACTTTGCCGTAACCGATAAATGCTCCAGTCGTTTTAACACCCGCATGCGTTTCTTGCTCTGGAGCCATTTGCGCCGATTGAGAAACAACTGGCACACTGACTGGAACAAGGGATAACCACACAGCGAAATTTTCTTCATTCCATCCCCTCTTGCCGATTTTAAAGATAGCCTTCCGTGGCGTTTGCGGATTTGATAATTGTTATTCCCGCATCCTCCCATCTGATCCTGTAATCCCAATCCTTGTCGCTTATTGCCTAATCGCCGGAACCTGAATCATACGGATAGCGCACGTGGCCGTAGCGAATTATCAGAATCGTCACCGCCACGATCAGTGCCGCCCCGGCAACCGCCAGCATACGCCAGGAATCCATGGCCTTCATGTCCAGGATCAGGTACCGTGCCAGAGCGACAATGGCAATATAAAGTGGAATGCGAATCGGCAGCTTGCCCGATTTCAGGTAGATCGCCACCATGGCAAGCACTTCAAGATAGATAAACAGCAACAACAAGTCCGCCAGCGTCACCGCCCGCTGCTCCACCATTAACTTGATTTCCGCACCGAACGCGATCACTGTTGCGATTGCAACGAATATCAGACCAATATCCTGTGCCACATCCAGGGAGTTTTTAGTGATATCTTTCAGTATTTTCATGGTCTGTATTTTCCCGACACACCGGCAACAAACGGTTATCGATATCAATCTGGATTATTTCATGAGTACTATTTTACTTTGTGCTTTTCGGTTTGCCATGGCCAGCTACCTTCAACTTCAAGATGAAGTGTCAGACTCAGGAATGTTCGTATTATCACAATAATGCCCAGCACGACAACATTCTCCAGAGTTGCATCCACGATTACCGTACGTATGATGTCTCCGGCAATCAGAAACTCCAGGCCGAGAATAATCGATCGGCCTAATTGTCGCCGGAAATTCTGGTAGGAAACACCTTCCGGTAATTGCCGGAAATTGCGGATAAACACGACAGAAGAAAATACTGAACCCAGAATGACAACGAATACGCCGACCGCTTCAATCGCGTAACCGGCATAAGAAATGATATCAGTGAAAAGCATCTAATCTCAGCAAGGTCCTGTTCGTTTACCTTCGAAATTATTGCGGAATTTCATTGGTCCCATGGGACTTTGCATATTCATTTCAAACCAGCCGCGCGCACTATTGCCGTTGAAATTCACTTCGCCATGACCGGTTGAATTGCCGTTCTGTCCCTGACACTGGATATCCCAGATGACCTTGCTGGCACTGTGGCGGGTCGACTTGAAGTTGCACTCTTTTGCCATGTCATCCGGACTGAAATTGATATTATTGTCCTTGACACATTCGCGCTCAATCTTTGGCTGTTGCTGCATCATTGCCGCCATCTGCGGTGGCACCCCGCTCATCTCCAGTTTATAGGTCGTTTCCCACATGCCAGGATTAACATTATATTCTTCCGCCTTTGCTTGTGTGATAAAACCGGCGATCATCATCCCAAGTACGCTTGCAATAATTCCTTTATGCATCATAACCTCCTGTTTCTATTTATATGTCAGTAACACTTTGGGACCGTGTTTTAATATATTTTCTTCCTACAACAGGGTCAAATGATAATCACAGCAAACCGGCAAAAATCTTCATGAACCTTCCAGATCCTTATTGCCCTCGATGAACTTCAGATTGAACTTGAACAGGGCAATTCTCCAGTGTTCACCATCCCTCATGAGCCCAAAGTCATAACTTCCGACAAAAGTACGGGTATTCGCCCCGGTTTCATTCGGCAGATAGTGACTGGCAATCGCGTAACAGAAAGCCTCCGCCTCATCTTCTGCGACACGAACAATATGGTTGCCCGCCTGATGATGTATCGCTTTGAGTGGTTTGAGACCGGCTTCCCAGATGGCAACAATTTCATCAGACGTCAACTTTGCCGGCTCACCCGCCCCGAGGGAAGCCATATCAAAAAGCACCTCCGGTGCGAAGCAGCGCTTGACCTGCAGCCAATCCCGGTTATCGGTCGCAATAAAAAGCTGGTTGATCGTTTCTATTATCCGGTTCTGATCGATGAGTATCGCAAGATCCTTATCCATGGTGACCTCCATGGAGGTGATTGTACTTACCCACGTTTTGTATACCGGCTGGGCTTATCTGAAGCACCGGTGGCCAGCCGGTTATGCTTTTTTCACAAATTCTGATTTCAATTGCATGGCACCAATTCCTTCGATCTTACAGTCAATATCATGATCACCTTCAACAAGGCGGATATTCTTGACCTTGGTGCCCACCTTGACGACAGAGGATGAGCCTTTAACCTTCAGGTCCTTGATCACCGTAATGCTGTCACCATCCTGAAGTGGTGTCCCGTAGGCATCCTTGACAACTATTCCCTCTTCGACATTCTCATTCCCCGTATCGATCGCCCATTCATGCGCACATTCCGGACAAATATACATCGTGCCGTCTTCGTAGGTATATTCCGAGCCACATTTCGGGCACCTGGGTAAATCACTCATGCTTCTGCCTGCTCCATGATGTTCAGTCAAGTAGTTCTATTTTGTCTTCCTGGTTGGGAACGACACAGATGAATTCCAGCCCGTCTTTCCCCGCCTGGTACGAATGGGAAACATTTCCCGGAATGAAAACCGCATCACCGGCTGCAACCTCGAATGGCTGACCGTCTATTTCGATGATGCCGGAGCCCTGCAGCACAAATTGTTCATGCTCGACAAGATTCTTGTGCCTGGGCATGCCGCCATTTGGTTCCATGACGAATTTTCGAAACGCAAAATTCGGCGCCTCCTCGTCACTGATCAGCACCTGCATGGTTGTGCCATGGCCGGCAGTGACTTGTAATGACTCACGCGTGCCTTTCTTTCTGACAAATTCGGTCATATTCCTGCCCAGACGTTATGCATAAACAAGGATATTAATCCGGTACCCTGGTCTTGTTCATCCGCGCGTATACCAGAACGGGTAACCCGAAGAATAGCAGAGCAAAAATAAATGAATACATCACCGCATAGGCCATTAACAACCAGCCAAAAATGATCAGGCCACTTAATAACCAGATCAGAATCATCACGGCCTTGGGGATATCTTCAGGCATTTTCGGTATTTTTCCTTATACAATCCAGCGTCTTGCCCGCTCGGTGAGGTTTCACAATATACCGTTTCATTTCGGACACGTCGCGTCAAATCTCAACTGATTGCTTGTATTATGCTTTAACTTGTTGTTTTTTCATATTG
>JBECLA010000004.1:0-16580 GCA_040235565.1 Thiohalomonadales bacterium
ATCGCCTACACCAGCTGCACTGATCCGGCGGATGAACATTTTACCGAGTTGGCGGCCATGGAGGCGGAACTGGCCGCACTGACCCGGTCCAACGGGGAGGCGTATACGCTGGTGGCCTTGCCCATCCCCGGAGCG
The DNA here is from genome assembly GCA_040235565.1 of Thiohalomonadales bacterium. Classification (GTDB taxonomy): domain Bacteria; phylum Pseudomonadota; class Gammaproteobacteria; order UBA6429; family Thiohalophilaceae; genus JAHEIJ01. The sequence continues at coordinate 136 of JBECLA010000004.1, forward strand.
ATCTTCAATCAGGCGGGACAACGCCTGCCCGCGAGTTACGCCAATTTTCTGATCATCAATGATGCCGTGTTGCTACCCCAGTACGATGATCCGGCCGACGAAATAGCACTGCAGCGGTTAACAAGCTGCTTTCCCGAACGGCAAGTGATCGGTATCAATTGTCGCGCGGTCATCGAACAGTTCGGCAGTCTGCATTGTCTGACCATGCAGCTGCCGGCCGGGGTATTGAACGGGACCTAGCGCAGGCTGATCTCGGGAAACGGTGACACCAGCCACCAGCGTTTGGTGTTCTCATCCCATTCCCAGGTTTGCTGTTCGGTATACTTCCGTTCCACCTGGGTATCCTGATTGACAAAACGCACTTCGACTAACTGGTGCACCTGCAATTGCTTGAGATCACTATGTGAATAACTTGTCTGGACGGTGTCGTAGCCCGACACTTTGATCTTTTTGAACTGCTCTCGTTGTAGCGGGCTGAAGTTGATCGGTTGCTTGCGATAGGTATTGGTCTGTTCGATGCCGGACCAGCGCAGGGTTTTTTCGTACTGGATCAAGGTGAGCTCAAGCTGGGTATTTCGGGTGCTCATTTCCGCACAGGCAGAAAGCAAAACAATCAGACCAAGCAATGCCAGACGCCGCATATTCATCCCCTTGTGGTGATATGGTTATAGCTGTTTCGCAGTATACTGAATGCCTGCCACAGATCATATAATGGGAATTGAGTCCGCAGCGGGTATGAATCCATGACATCACAAACGCTTTCTATTGCCCTGGTCCAGCATAGCTGCGACACGTCACGCGATGAGAATCTGCAGCGCAGTATTGATGGTATTCGACAGGCAGCAGCGCAAGGCGCGCAACTGATTCTGCTGCAGGAGCTGCATACGTCGGTGTATTTCTGCCAGACGGAAAACACACGCTTTTTCGATCTGGCGGAAACCATTCCGGGTCCCACCACACAGCGACTCGGTGAACTTGCCAGGGAACTTCAGGTGGTGATTGTGGCCTCACTGTTTGAAAAACGTGCTGCAGGCCTGTACCACAATACCGCCGTGGTGATTGAGCGTGATGGCAGCCTGGCCGGTCGGTATCGCAAAATGCACATTCCTGATGATCCGGGCTATTACGAAAAGTTCTATTTCACCCCGGGGGATCTGGGTTTTCAGCCTGTCGCCACCTCGGTCGGTAAACTCGGGGTGCTGGTGTGCTGGGATCAATGGTTCCCGGAAGCGGCCCGACTCATGGCCCTGGCCGGTGCCGATGTCCTGCTCTATCCCACTGCCATTGGCTGGGACCCACAGGATGACGAGGCGGAACAACAACGCCAGCGTGAGGCCTGGCAAACCATCCAACGCGCCCATGCCGTGGCCAATGGCCTGCCGGTATTGAGTTGCAACCGGGTGGGTATTGAACAGGCACTTGATGGCGACAGTACGATTCATTTCTGGGGTTCCAGTTTCGTGGCCGGGCCGCAAGGCGAGATACTGGCCCAGGCAACGACGGATGCCGCCGAAGTGTTACAGGTAGAGATTGATCTGCAACGCAGTGAAGCCGTCCGACGTATCTGGCCCTACTTACGCGATCGACGCATCGATGCCTACCATGAATTAAACCTGCGTTACCGCGATGAAACAATCGAAAAGTGACTGATGCGTAAAGCGGAAGAGCAACAACGACGGATGGGGAAAGTCATGGTGGGTGCCATGTGGCTGCTCTTGCTGGGTTTACTTACCCTGTTCTTTAACGACGTGCTTGAGACGCAATACAATCCGAACCAGCAAATTGCCAGCATACACCGCGACGGCCGGGATGAAATTGTGCTGGAGCGCAATAAATACGGCCATTATGTTGCCACCGGCATGATCAACCAGCAACCCGTGGTGTTTATGCTCGATACCGGCGCTACCGATATTTCCATCCCCGCCAACGTCGCCCACCGTCTGGGACTGGAAGCCGGTCGCCCCCTGACCTATCAGACGGCCAATGGCCCGGCGATCAATTATGCCACCCAACTGGACTCGGTCAGCCTCGGCAACATCACCCTTTACAACCTGCCTGCCTCCATCAATCCCAATGTTGATCACGACGATGTCCTGCTGGGCATGAGTTTTCTGAAACACCTCGAATTCAGTCAGAAAGGCAACACGCTGACTTTGCGCCAATAAAGCCGACGAAGTGTGAACGACGTCGCATTAGAAACTCAAAATCACTCCACTGTTGCCGATACACTGGCTTAACTGTTCAAAACAAAATCAAAGCGGGATAAATCTAATGAAGAAGTTAGCACCCCTGGCCTGTGCGGCTGTTCTCTCTGTTCCATCTCTTTCCCTGGCCGATACCCTGTCCGTTGCCATCGGTGGCGGCATGTGGCAGGAAGACCCCAGTGGTTATTTTCGTAACGCCACGGATCCCACCAATGTCGATGTCAACGATGATCTGTTCTGGACGGAAGAAGACCAGGGTTATTTGTTTGTCACCCTGGAGCATCCCGTCCCGATTATTCCCAATGTCCGGATTATGACCACCAGCCTGGATCATTCCGGCAGTGGTACCACGAGTTTTGTATTGAATGGCCAAACTTTCACAGGTGATGTCAGCAGTTCAGGCAGTTTCGACCAGACCGACATCACTGCTTACTGGGAAGTGCTGGATAATGTGGTCAGTCTCGATCTTGGCCTGAATGTCAAACTGCTGGACTTCTCCTACAGTGTTGCCAGCACGGGTGCCTCTACCAGTGACAGCCTCAGCGCCACCATACCCATGCTGTATGGCCTGGTCGGCGCTTCTCCCCTACCGGGACTGTTCCTGGGTGTCGAGGGCAACTGGATCGGTTATGACGGTAATAACCTAACCGACCTGACGGCCAAGGTATCCTATACCACCGACTTCTTGCTTGGCATCGAAGGCGGCTATCGCAGCCAGTCCTATGAACTGGATGACGTGGATGGTTATTTCGGTAAACTGGAGTTCGAAGGCCCATTCATTGGTGCGTATCTGAAATTCTAAACGTTCGATACGATGTAATAAAAGAACCGGACCCTGTCCGGTTTTTTTATGTCCCTACACTTCGTAGTACATACATACGGCCCCTATGGCAGGAACTATACTCAGAAGAAAATGTCGGCTAATGATATGGCACTTCACAAGGTCATCAACATGCGCATTTTTATCTTCACCCTGTTAATGGGTATGACCACCCTGAGTCAGGCGGAAGGCGCACGGTATGTCACTCCACCCTATGAGGAACCCAGGGTGGTGTATGATTTTTATCTCGACGATCCCCAAAAGATTCATGCCGCGCTGTTCTGGATCCGCTCCCTGATCAATCCCCTGATGGATCCACCCTACGGCTTCGCACCGGAGATGATGGACATCAAGGTGGTGATTCACGGTGCCGAGATCGTCACTGTGGCAAACAAGAATTATGAGAAATACAAGGACGCGGTGGATCGCATGCGCTATTACGCCGCCCTGGGGGTGGAATTCAAGGTCTGCGCACTGGCTGCCGAGGATTTTGATTATCAGGTCAAGGACTTTCAGGACTTCATTGAAGTGGTTCCCTCCGCCTTTACCGAACTGGTCCATTGGCAACAACAGGGCTACGCCGTGGTGCGACCCATAATATTACCCCGCCACTACACCATCGACGAAATTCGCTAGCACCCGGGGCGTTTCCCTGCTTACATCCTGGCAGTGAACGGGTAGAATAGGCGCTCTTTGGCAGCCTGTTATTCGCCTTTGTCGATTGTATTCCCATGACGGACACCCGTATCAGCCCGCTTCACCCGGTATTACCGCATAAACGTGGCGACGTACACCACTGGGGCCATTTATACGGCGCCAGCGCCGCGCTGGCCATCAGTCGTGCCGCCGCCGAGCATGCCGGACCGTTACTGGTGATTACCGGTACCGCCAGCGAGGCGCAGCAACTGGAATATGGCTTACGCTTTTTCACCCTGCCGCAGTCGCATCCCGTGCTGCACTTTCCCGACTGGGAAACCCTGCCCTATGATGCGTTTTCACCACATCAGGACATCATTTCCGAACGCCTGGCCTGTCTGACACGGTTACCCGATCTGCAACGTGGCATTCTGGTATTACCGATCCAGACCCTGATGCATCGCCTGGCGCCACGGGATTATCTCGATGCCCACAGCCTGCTGCTTGACACCGGCCAGCAACTTGGCCTGGAAATGATGCGGGAACGTCTGACAGCCAGTGGCTACAGCTGTGTCTCTGCGGTCATGGAACATGGAGAATTCGCCGTCCGTGGCAGTTTGCTGGATATCTACCCGATGGGCAGCCGGTTACCGTTTCGGATCGAATTATTTGACGACGAGATCGAAAGCATCCGTACCTTTGATCCCGAAACCCAGCGCTCAATCGAATCCGTAACCCGGGTGCGTTTGTTACCGGCACGGGAATTTCCGCTTGACCCGACCGGGGTATCACATTTCCGTCAGGCTTTCCGTGCCCGCTTCGAAGGCGATCCGCAACGATCGAACCTGTATCGGGATGTGAGTAACGGGATTGCACCCGCCGGGATTGAATACTATCTGGCACTGTTCCATGAACAGACCGCGACGCTGTTTGACTATTTACCTGACAACAGTCTGATTCTGACGACCGATACGGTCGAGGCGGAAGCCGAACAGTTCTGGCGTGACATCGGCGAACGTTATGAACAACTGCGACATGACCAGGAACGCCCCCTGTTACCCCCGGTCGAGGTGTTTTTACCGGTGCCGGAAACCTTTGCCGGATTGAAATCCCGGCCCCGGATCAGTTACCAGCATTTCGAACTGGAAGACGCGCAGGGCATTAATTTTGCCACCGCCGCACCACCCAATCTGAACCTGGATGTCCGCGCCGCCCAGCCTACCGCCGCGTTGGAAACCTTTCTGGCCAACTTCAAAGGGCGGGTGTTGTTTGCCGCGGAAACCACCGGTCGACGTGAATACCTGCTGGACCTGTTACGTGGCCACGCCATTCGCCCTCAGCCGGTCGACAACTGGCATACCTTCCTCGACAGCGAGCACAAACTGGCGATCACCGTGGCGCCGCTGGAACAGGGATTGTTATTAACCGAACCGCCACTGGCAGTGATTGCCGAACCGCAACTGTTCGGCATGCAGGTCTTGCAACGTCGGCGACGCAAACGTGCGCAACGGGATAGCGACAGCATCATTCGTAATCTGGCGGAGCTCTCGCTTGACGCACCGGTCGTGCATGAAGACTACGGGGTGGGCCGCTATCTCGGATTGCAGACGCTCCATGTGGGCGCGACCGATACGGAATTCCTGACCCTGGAATACGCCGACGGCGATAAACTGTATGTCCCTGTCAGCTCACTGCATTTAATCAGTCGCTATACCGGCGCCGCACCGGACAATGCCCCCTTACACAAACTGGGCAGCGGTCAGTGGGAGCGTGCCCGGCGCAAGGCCAATGAACGCGTCCGCGACGTGGCGGCGGAACTGCTGGCCATCTATGCCAGGCGTGAAGCCCGCAGCGGCTTTCGGTATCCACTGGATGAAATGCAATACCTTGCCTTCAGCGCAGAATTTCCGTTTGAGGAAACGCCGGACCAGCAAACCGCGATTGACAATGTGTTGCAGAGCATGCGGGATGACAAGCCAATGGATATGCTGGTATGCGGGGATGTCGGCTTTGGCAAAACCGAGGTGGCGATGCGTGCCGCCTTTGTCGCGGTTCAGGCCGGCAAGCAGGTGGCACTGCTGGCCCCGACCACCTTGCTGACCCAGCAACATCTGGAGAATTTCCGCGATCGCTTTGCCAACTGGCCGGTGCAGATTGAATCGCTGTCCCGTTTCAGCTCCCGCAAGGAACAACAGCAGGTGTTGCAGGAGCTGAAATCCGGCAAGGTGGATATCATTATCGGCACGCATAAACTCCTGCAGGATGATGTGAAGTACAAGAATCTCGGCCTGGTCATCATCGATGAAGAACATCGTTTCGGAGTCCGCCAGAAGGAAAAATTCAAATCCCTGCGTGCCGAAGTGGATGTCCTGACCCTGACGGCCACCCCCATTCCCCGCACGCTCAATATGGCCATGTCAGGCATGCGCGATCTGTCGATCATTGCCACCCCGCCGGCACGTCGCCTGGCAATCAAAACCTTTGTGACAGAATGGAAGCCCTCCCTGATTCGTGAAGCCTGCCTGCGTGAAATCAAGCGCGGCGGCCAGGTGTATTTCCTCCACAATGAAGTGGAAACCATTCAAAAACAGGCCAGCAAGATTGCCGAACTGGTACCGGAAGCGACCGTGCATTATGCCCATGGCCAGATGCGCGAGCGCGAACTGGAACGGGTGATGTCAGACTTTTATCATCAACGGTTCAATATCCTGGTATGCACCACCATCATTGAAACCGGGATCGATATTCCCAGCGCCAACACCATTATCATGAACCGCGCAGACAAGTTCGGTCTGGCGCAATTATATCAACTACGTGGCCGCGTCGGTCGTTCGCACCATCGTGCCTACGCCTACCTGGTCATCCCCTCGCGCCGTACCCTGACCGAAGATGCCCGCAAGCGACTGGAAGCGATTGAATCGATTGAAGCCTTGGGTACCGGCTTTACCCTGGCGACGCATGACCTGGAAATTCGCGGTGCCGGCGAACTGCTGGGTGAAGAACAAAGCGGTCAGATCATGGAGATCGGCTACAGCATGTATACCGAATTACTGGAACGCGCGGTGAAGAGTCTGAAAGAAGGCCGGGAACCGGAGCTCGACAAGCCTCTGCATCATGCGACCGAGATTGACTTGCATGTGCCGGCCCTGATACCGGAAGACTACTTACCAGACGTGCATGAGCGGCTGATCATGTACAAGCGCATTGCCAGTGCCGCTGACCGTCAGGAACTGCGTGACCTGCAGGTGGAGATGATCGATCGGTTCGGTTTGTTACCCGAGCCCGTCAAGACCCTGTTTCGGTTGACGGAACTCAAACTCAAGGCCTCACCCCTGGGGATTGAGAAGATCGATATGGGCACACAAGGGGGGCGGTTCAATTTCACCGATAAACCCGACATCGATCCCTTGAAGATCATTCAGCTCATCCAGAGCCAGCCCAAAGTCTACAAGCTCGACGGCAATGACAAACTCCGGGTCAATCAGAGCCTGCCGGATGCCGAAGCGCGGATTGAACTGGTGGAAAAACTGCTGGATACGCTGAGTGAAAAACAGGCGGCCTGACGCAATCGCTTGTGGCAGGGAGCTATGAGAAAAATATCAGCGGCTGCTTGCTGATCGCCACCCCGATCATATAAGCAAACACGCCCAGGGCAGCCAGCCAGGCAAACAATCGGGTATAGCGGTTTTTTGCCCACTTCATGACCACCATGCCTAACAGAATGTAAATCAGCAACGCGGTGAGTTTGGCGGTTAACCAGCCCTGGCTGAGCGGATACTGCTGAATCGTCAGCATCAGGACGATACCCAGGATAAACAGGAGACTGTCATTGACATGCGGCAGCCAATGCATCCAGCGTGGCCTGGCTTGTTGCGGATGCCGCATGATCCAGATCCCCCGCCCCATAAACAACAGCACACTGATTATGGCCGTGGTGACATGCAACTGGACAAGCAAAGTGTAACTCATAAAAACCTGAACAACTGATTCAAATCCAGCCACGATCCTTGCATGTCATGCTCAGGCAAAGCGGGATTGCAGGTAGCTGATAATTTCACCGGATTCATACAACCATTCCACCCGGCCATCCTCATGAACAATTTGCAGACAGGGTACCTGTGCCTTGCCGCCCTGGGTAATCAGTTCTTCACGATGGATCGGATCACGCAGCGCATCACGGGTCTCGATGTTTAACCCGAGGCGACGGATGGCGCGTCTGGTTTTGACACAAAAGGGACAGGCCAGGTACTGATACAACTTCAGCTTTGTCGTTTGCGCATCGACGTCAGACTGGGCGTCGCCTGGTCGAATTGCAGCTTTGGGGGTAAACAGTGCGTCAAACAATAAAATTAATCGGCCCAATAACCAACGTACTACCTTCACAACATCTCCTCTAACAGTTCAGCCATAGCGTAAATTCAGCTGGAGCAAAATTATTCGCGGGCTTCCGGCGGTTCCGTTTCTGGCGTTAACTCCGGAAACAAGACCGATTCGTAACCAAAGTTACGCAGATCGGCAATCCGCTGGGGATACAGGATACCATCCAGATGGTCGACCTCATGTTGTACCACCCGTGCATGAAAGCCGCTGGCTTCGCGATCAATCGGCTTGCCATATTGATCAAAACCCTGATATCGGATCCGCACATAACGTGGCACCAGACCCCGCATACCCGGTACGCTCAGACAGCCTTCCCAGCCTTCCTCCTGTTGTTGATCCAGCACGCTGATTTGCGGATTAATCAACACCGTCATGGGGACGGCTTCCACCTGGGGATAACGGGGATTGGCTTCCACGCCGAATATCACCACCCGCAGACTCACGCCAATCTGGGGTGCCGCCAGGCCGGCCCCGTCCAGGGCCGCCATGGTATCCAGCATATCCTGAATGAGCGCATCCAGTTCCTGCGTGTTAAAATGCTCAACGGGTCGGGCCACCTGGTTCAACAGCGGGTGGCCCATTTTTAACGTTTCTATGACGGCCATAACATTACTCCGGCAGGAATCGTAACATAATCACTCAACAATACATCACTCGGAATGGACATTTTGTATAAAGCCTTATTAACCTTTCTGCTTTTCGGTTTTTCCCAGCTCAGTTACGCTGAAGACGTACGCTACTACGATGTAGAAATCATCCTGTTTGAAAATCTGGATAATGCTTCCCGACAAGGTGAAATCTGGCCCACCAGTGTGGAGCTGGAACGGCCGGAAACCAGTATCGAGATCGGCCAGCCCTACCCCGGTCCCCTGCCGAAAGAGTACGATCCCAAGCTGACGTTCAAGCCGTTGGCGCAGAAAGACTACCAGCTAAAGGCACAGGCCAAAAAAATCGAGGCATCCGACTCACGCCGCGTTTTACTGTATACCGGTTGGCGCCAACCCGGTATGGCGCAGGAAAATGCCCTGACCGTTTACTTCAAACGTCAGATCCCCGGCATCACGGTCAGCAACCCTGCTGTTATTGAGGCACCGCTGACACCGACGCCAACCAGCCGGCTGGCACCGGCCCAGGCCGGTGAACTCGAGGGCATGATCAAGGTAATCCTGTCACGTTATCTGCACGTTGATACGGATATCGTCTTCCGTCCCCGGATAGCCGAGGAAGAACCACAAAGCTTCTTTACCCTGGAAGTGATGGAGGACACGACCCGACCCGTGGTGTACCGCCTGCAACAAACCCGGCGCCGGATGCGCAGCCGTGAACTGCACTATCTCGACAATCCGGTTCTGGGAATGGTGATCCTGATTACGCCCGCTACGGGTCAGTAACCAGGCAATACCGCCGACGCCATCAAATCAGGGGGATGGCGTACTCCAGCAGATTTCTTACTTTCTTGATCATGCTTTTCAGGCATTTGTCGATCTCTGCCATGGTGATTTCGCCCTCACCCCGCCCGGCCGCCCGATTGACGACCAGAGAGATGCTGGCATAACACAGCTCCAGTTCCCGCGCCAGCACGGCTTCCGGCATACCGGTCATGCCGACGATATGACACCCGTCCCGTTCCAGCCGATCGATCTCGGCCGTGGTTTCCAGCCGCGGCCCCTGAGTCGCGCCATAGGTCGCGCCGTCAATCACTTCCTGGCCGGCCTGTCTGGCACCTTCGAGAAGATGCTGACGCAGAGAAGCGCAATAGGGCTCGGTAAAATCCACATGCACCACGTTTTGCAGACTGTCTTCAAAATACGTGTTAATCCGCGACCAGGTATAGTCGATGATCTGATCCGGAATCACCACCGCACCGGGCTCCATATCCAGGCGAATGCCCCCCACTGCATTGACCGCAATGACGTTGCTCACGCCGACTTCTTTCAAAACCCAGATGTTGGCACGGTAATTTACTTTGTGTGGTGGAATGGTGTGCCCCGGTCCATGACGCGGCAGAAACATAACTTCCTGACCACAATAATTACCCCGCACCAGAATGCCCGAGGGTTCACCATAGGGTGTCTGGATGATCTCCCGGCCGGTAATCTCGAGGCCCTGCAAGGAAGTCAGGCCTGTGCCGCCAATGATTGCGATTTTCGACATGCGTGGTTCCTATAAACCTTTTACCGCGTAAATACCAGGTATGTTACGCAAATAGCCATGGTAGTCCATGCCATAGCCAAACACATAGCGATCCTCAATTTGCAGGCCAACATAATCAGCCTGGATGCCGTGTTTACGATCGTGCAACTTCTCAACCAGTACCGCGGTGGCAACCTCACGCGCGCCCTGCCGGTGACAATAGTCCACAATCGCCGCCAAGGTCACACCTTCATCCAGAATGTCATCGAAAATGATAATGTTGCGGTCCTGAAACGAAATCGTGGCTTCCGTTTCCCAGGCCAGTTCACCACCGGTGGTGGAATTGGCATAACGGGTGGCGTGGATATAATCCAGTTCGAGAGGAAAATTCAGGCGTGTTAACAGGTGTCCGGCTGGCACCATGGCCCCGGTCATGACACAGAGAAAAATGGGATTGGTCTGCGCAAAACGCCCGCTGATCTCTTGCGCCATGCGATCCAGTTGTTGTTCAACTTGCGTCTGGGTATACAGACAATCGGCCTCGGCCAGAACCTGGGTCACTTCATTGGGCTGCATCATCGCTTTAACCTGTGGTCTGTTCACCCGGGTTCAGACCGGCAAGTTGTACCGGCTCGGGTACGTGTAAGGTGGAAGTCGGATAGGCGATCTCCGCCCCATGGCGCGTAATAATCTCGCTGATACGAAACAATACATCCTGTTTGACTTCGTGATACTTGATCCATTGGGTGGTACGGGTGAAGGTATAGACGAAAAAATCCAGTGAAGACGGGGCGAAGCTATTAAAGTTGACGATCATGGTCTGTTCCGGATCGATTTCCTCATGCGCCAGCAACATTTCCTTCACTTCCTTGACAATCGCCGGCAATTTGTCGACGTCATCATAGCGCACGCCAATAGTCTCATAGATACGCCGGTGACTCATACGTGAAGGATTTTCCACGGCAATACTGGTAAATACCGAATTCGGCACATACAGGGGACGTTTATCGAAAGTACGGATCACCGTCAGACGCCAACCGATCTTTTCCACCGTACCTTCGATTTCCTTATCCGGTGAACGCACCCAGTCACCGATGGCAAAGGGACGATCCAGGTAAATCATCATGCCGCCAAAAAAATTCGACAACAAATCCTTGGCAGCAAAACCCACGGCAATACCGCCGATCCCACCGAAGGCCAGGATCGCAGATATGTTAAAGCCGAGCGTCTGCAACAAGACCAGTGCCGCCGTGATCAAGACCGTGATGCGCAATAGCTGGGTTATGGCATTAGCAGTGGTGCGGTCCAGCTCCTTGCCGGCGATTGCGTGCTTGTGCAGAATATTTTTTTCGGTAAAAGTAATAAAGCGGATCAGCGCCCAGGTCGCTACCAGAATCACTCCGACTTCCCGCACCACGCTGGCAGGCTCAAACTCCATGACCTGCAGCGCCATGGTCAGGCCGATGATCCAGATCAGTAAACTCAGTGGCCGGCGTACCGCATGGACCAGGGCATCATCCCAGACATTGGTTGTTCCCGTCAGACGCTTCTGAAGCTGACCCAATATAATCTTCTGCACCATGTCCACCAGCAGGGCGATAAAGATGATGGCAAAGATATATACGATCCAGAGCTGTTCCCGATCGAACTGTTGTAGATATTGCCAGATCTCTTCCATACTCATCATTATTATGCTTGTGTCGTTACTCAATCAGAAATCAAACGCCAGACTGGGATCATCCTGATACTTTTCCAGTACCATCTTGGTGTCTTTCCATTTACGCAGCTGATGTAACTGTTGGCGCGTAATGGGATGCAGCCCATGCATCCGTGCCAGGCGTAAGTGGGCTACCGGGTCGCTATAATCATTCAATTCGTCCAGTACCTCGAGAGCACCTGCACGATTGTTGCAGATCAACACCATGTCACAACCGGCTGCCAGCGCAGCCCGGGCACGTTCGGTATAACTGTCACCCATGATACTGGCCCCCTGCATATCAAGATCATCACTGAAAATCACACCCTGAAAACCCAGACGTTTGCGCAATATTTCCTTTAACCAGTAGGCTGAAAAACCGGCGGGTAATTTATCGACCCTGGAATAAATCACATGGGCCGGCATCACCGCCGCCAGACCCTGTTGCGCCAGGCGTTTGAAGGGCAGAATGTCATGCGCATAAATATCGTTGTATTCACGCTTGTCGACGGGGATAGCAGTATGGGAATCCGCTTCCACCCCCCCATGACCCGGGAAGTGTTTGCCCGTGGCCGCCATCCCGGCGTCATGCATACCTTTTATATAGGCGCGTGCCAGTTCTGTGACGACGATCGGATCCTGATGAAACGCCCGATCACCAATGACCTCACTCACCCCATGGTCGACATCCAGCACCGGCGCAAAACTGAAATCGATGCCGACGGCACGCAATTCCACTGCCATCAACCAACCGGCCACTTCGGCGAGATGCCGTGCCAGTTGGGGATCCTCATTATAAACCTGGCCGAAATGCGCCGCCGCCGGCAGGACGGTAAACCCGTCTCTGAAGCGTTGCACCCGTCCGCCTTCATGATCGACGGCAATCAGCAAACGCGGGCTGCGTATTTCATGCAGGCTTTTTACCAGTGCCTCGAGTTGCGCCACCGAAGTAAAATTGCGGCTAAACAAAATAACGCCACCCACCAGGGGATGAGCCAGGATCTCACGCTCCTGCGGCGTGATTTCCACCCCTTCCAAATCAAGCATTACCGGACCAAGAGACATAAGCGCAATACTAGCTGTAATTTATTCCTGGATCAGTACCCGCGTGCCGACCGCGACGGTATCAAACAAGCGGATCACATCCTGATTGTGCATTTTAATACAACCGTGAGAACTGGGAATGCCCATGGGCTCCTCATCCGGGCAACCATGGATATAGATGAAACGACGCATGGTATCGACTGTCCCCAGGCGATTCCGCCCCGGTTCCAGTCCACCCAACCAGAGGATGCGTGTCAGGATCCAGTCCCGATCGGGAGCTTGTTCTCGCAAAGCGGGCGTGTAGATCTCACCGGTGGGGCGACGTGCAACAAACACGGTATTGAGCGGTTGTCCCGCGCCGATCTTGGCACGAACGACATGCCAGCCCCGCGGGGTTTGTTCACTGCCGTACTGTTCCCCCACACCCTTGCGCGCCGTTGCCACTGGAAACGACATCAATTTCTGCTCATCATCGAACAGGGTCAGCGTTTGGGAACCAATAATAACTTCGATATGCACGCCGCGGCCTCAGTCCCAGTCTTTATACGGATGTTGACTCAAACTGGTGTTGTAGTAGCGGGGATCATGTGAGACTTCTTCTCCAAGCCAGGGCGGCCGGGTATAGCTTTCTGCCTCATCCTGTAATTCCAGTTCCGCCACCACCAGACCGGCATTCTCCCCTGCAAAGACGTCAACTTCCCACTGTTTGCTGTCATACGGCACAAGATACCGCACTTTTTCGATGATGGGTCGATGGCAGAGCGTCGCCAGCAACACTTCCGCATCAGCTGGTGGAATTGCATATTCAAATTCCTGACGCCTGACCCCCAGGGTTGCGCTTTTGATATTCACATTAGCCTTGTCACCTTGCAGACGCACCCGTACCGAGGCTTCCTTACCGCCAACCAGGTAGCCCTGCTTGATTGGCATACCCGGGCCGGCCGTGTCGCGCCAACTCTCATTGGTGACCAGAAATTTGCGTTCGATTTCAATTCCCATGGTTGTCGCTCATGAAGTGCTAAACAAGGCAATGGACTCGACGTGTGCGGTGTGGGGAAACATATCCATCACTCCGGCTTTAACCAGTCGGTAGCCATATTCATTCACCAGTATACCGGCATCCCGCGCCAGGGTCGCGGGATTACAGGAAACGTACACAATGTGACTTGCCTGTAGCGCTGCCAGATGGGGTAACATTTCCAGCGCGCCACTACGCGGCGGGTCCAGCAAAATCTTGTCATAGCGGCCTTGGCGAAGCCAGGGTAAACCATGGACTTCACCCATCAGATTGGCGACATGAAAATCGATATTCTGGATGCCGTTGCGGTCAGCGTTCTCACGGGCCCGTTCGATCAATCCGGCGTCGCCCTCAACGGCGCTGACCTGTTGTACCTGCCGGGCCAGCGGTAAGGAAAAATTACCCAGGCCACAAAATAACTCCAGCACGTGGTCCGTGGGTTGTGGTTCGAGCAGCGTTAACGCAAGACTCACCATGGTCTGATTGATGGCGCCATTGACCTGGATAAAATCATTGGGCCGAAAAGCCAGGGTAATATCATACGCCGGCAAGCGGTAACTCAGACTCGCGCTCTCAGGCCATAACAAGCTGACGCTGTCCGGGCCCCCGGGTTGTAAATAAATCTGAAAATGATATTGCTGACCGAATGCCATCAATCGCTGCTTGTCCTCCTCGGTCAGTTCCACCAGGTGCCGGAAGATCAAGGCCACGCCTTCATCACCTGCCGCAACCTCAATCTGGGCGATCTGTTTATAACAACTGAGTTGCCGAACCAGTTGTGACAGATCTTCCAGTCGTTCTCCGATCAGGGGATTGAGAATTTTGCACTGCGTCATGTCCGCGAGTAAGGCACTGTGTTTCTCCCGAAAGCCCACCAGCACCCGTTCCTTCTTGTGGACATAACGCACCCCCAGACGGGCCTTTTGCCGATAGCCCCAGATCGGGCCGGTCAGTGGCGGGAGAAGTGTATCAGCCTGGACTTTGCCAATGCGAGACAGGTTATCTTGTAATATTGTCTGTTTGACGTGAATCTGCTCCGCCGGCTCCAGATGTTGCAGGCTACAACCCCCACAATTATGGAAGAACTCGCAGGCCGGGGTAACGCGATGAGGCGAAGCTTTCGTTACCTCCAGTACCTCGCCCTCATCATAGTTACTGCGCACCCGGGTATAGCGAAACAGGACTTCTTCACCGGGTAAGGCACCATCGATAAAGACCGTTTTGTCTGTAACGCGGGCGACACCGCGGCCATCATGGGTCAGGCTTGCGATCCTCGCGGTCTGGGGTTCGGTGGGCAGTTTCTTTTTACGACGCGACACGACAGCTCCACAACACCCGGTCAGGCTCAGGTGTTCTGCCAGTGTGACAGGAATTCAGTGAAATGCGGTTTATTTTCAGCCTGCAAGGTATCCCGGACCAGTTGGCACTCCTGTTCATATTCCGCCGGTGTCAGATTGCCATTGATCAATTCAAACCGCAGATATACCAGATAGGTGTTCAGCACATCGGTTTCACAATAGTTACGTATCCCCGCAAGATTTCCATCCAGAAAGTTGTCCCAGACCCTGGCACCACTCATGCCCATCTTGCCGGGAAAACCGAGCAGACTGGCGACTTCATCCAGCGGCGCGTTGGCACGCATTTCATAGCCCGCCAGCACATCCATCAGATCCGTGTGCCGACGGTGATAGCGACTTAAATAGTTGTTCCAGCGGAAACACTGATCGTTGTCGCCGGTTTCCCAGTAACGCGGTGCCTGGACGCCGTGCAACAGGGAACGGTAATGCAATACCGGCAGGTCGAAGCCCTTGCCGTTCCAGGACACAATGGTCGGCACATATTTGTCGATGCCTTCGAAAAAGCGCTCAATGATCTCCTTTTCATCCGCGCTTTCATCCCCCAGTGACCACACTGCCAGGCGATCCCGACTGCGCAACACCACCGAGATGGCCACCACCTGATGCAGGTGCAGGCGCAGAAACTCGGTGCCGGTTTCCTGGCGCCGTTTATGAAACATGATATTGGCAACTTCCAGGTCGCTCAGACCATCCAGGTGATACAGTCGGCGACCGCCATCCACATCCGGAATGGTTTCGATATCGAAAACAAAAATATTCATTGGCTAACTTCGGCTACGGATCAGGCGGGAAACACATTGGTGGACAGGTAACGATCACCGCGGTCGCAGATAATGGACACGATTACCGCGTTTTCCACCTGTTGACTGAGTTTCAGGGCGGCCGCCACTGCGCCCCCGGAGGAAATGCCGCAGAAGATCCCTTCCCGCACCGCCAGCTCTCGCGTGGTTTCCTCGGCTTCTTCCTGGCTGACATCCAGGGTGATATCTACCTGTGCCGCGTCAAAAATACTGGGCAAGTATTCCTCCGGCCAGCGGCGAATGCCCGGGATCTTGGCGCCTTCCGCCGGTTGCACCCCGACGATGGTAACATCGGGATTCTGCTCCTTGAGGTACCGGGAGGTCCCCATAATCGTGCCGGTGGTGCCCATGGCACT
>JBECLA010000012.1:0-13802 GCA_040235565.1 Thiohalomonadales bacterium
TCCGATACGTGTCAAGAATCTTATCATAACTGCCGTCGGCCTTCATGGCTTTGAGGGCTTTATTAAAATCCTTGACGATTTTGGCATGTTGAGGATGGGCACGAGACACCGCAGCATGCAAGGTACGCGTGGCAACCGGCTTACCCAGAAATTCGAACTCCTTGATGGCATTGGGAAAATACTCGGTCAATTCGTGCCGCACTACCCATTTGTCACCAAGGGTGAGGTCAATGCGACCCTGCTGTAGCTTGAGCAGGTTCTGGATCAGGTGATTGCTCGGCAGCTTGAGGATGCCCTGGGCGGCATCAAATTTCTCACCATAGGCATAACCATTGACAACCCCGATAACCAGTCCTTTCAGATCCTGGTAACTTCTGAAATTGATCGGCGTACCCTTGCGTTTGACAAACTGGATGGTGTTGACGAAATAGGGATCGGTAAACTGGAAATGGGTATCTCGTTCCTTGGTGTACCAGGCCGAGATAATCACATCATATATCCCGGCACTGGTACCCTCCAGGGTCCGTGGCCAGGTTTCGATCGAAATTTCCGTTGTATAGCCGGCACGTTTGAGGATTTCATTGACCAGCGCGGTGGCGGCACCCTTGTCTGCCCCCTGATCGATGATATAGGGAGGCCAGACACTGCCGGCGATTTTAAGCGCACCAGTTTCGGCAGCAGCATTTACATTGAGACCGAGTGCCAGCACCACCACAGTACTCGCGAATTTCCCAAACTGGTAGCAACGGGTAAGTATATGCAGCATGATATTATTATCCTTGTAGCATGAATCTTTCATGACGATTTCTGTAACTTTACTCGACTTCAACCGCATTATGGATGGTGTTTTTGGGCCAGGCATCGGGTGCCGGGAAAACTTCCAGTCGTTCGATATTATTGATGGGTATCCATATCATGCGATCTTTCAGCATAATCAATAACTGGTTAGCTTCCCGCATGGATTCGATGTTTTTGGTCAGGTTGAAATCCTCATCCTGTTGGCGAAAAGCAAAGGATTTTTGATTGCCATTGATGAAATGGATCGTGAGCTTATATACCTGTTTTTGATCGGCCATGGTTTTTTTCTTGCACCGGAATACGTGGACTGACTTATAAGCCCCTGATTTACTATAATTTATAGTCCGAAATCAGGAACAACGATGGAATGTGCCAAGCGTATCGCCTTACCACAGTGGTGGCAATAGCGGCGGACTGTTTCACCGCTGGTTGTTGGCCAGTCAGTCAGGGTTTTCTCTGACGTCCCGGGCGACCGGTCATAATGGGTTGACTGCTTGTCATATAAACTTCACTGGATTGTTATAAAAGCTTCATGATGTTTATCGAGACTGCGTCGGCATGGATGCAAGGTGTCAGGAAGTCTCAGAAACCCAGAATAGGTTCCACTTTTGTCTGGTCACTGAAACCTATCCTCCCGAGATCAACGGTGTGGCAATGACCCTGCACCGTCTGGTCAAAGGGATAATAGAACGCGGTCATCAGGTATCGCTGGTTCGCCCTCGCCAGTCCGTCCATGATCGCCCAGGTTGTAGCCGTGTCCCCGAACAAACACTGATTCCAGGCTTACCTATTCCGGGTTACCAGGGACTGCGTTTCGGGCTCCCTGTGGGGCAGCGGTTACGTCGTCTATGGGCTGGTGCGCGCCCGGATATCATCTATGTGGCAACCGAAGGGCCACTCGGGATCGCGGCATTGCGGCAGGCGGAGAAGCTAAACATTCCGGTAGTGAGCGGGTTTCACACCAATTTTCACAGTTATACCAAACATTATCATCTTGGCTTTCTCTCCAAACTGATCTTGTCACATCTGCGTAATTTTCATAATCGTACGCGGGCAACGCTGGTACCGAGCAAGGACTTGCAGGAGCAGTTACAGCAGAGGGGGTTCAATAATATTGAAATGCTGTCACGCGGCGTTGACTGCAGATTATTCAGTCCGGAAAAACGAGACCCAAAGCTACGGCAGATGTGGAATGTCAGGGATGACCAACATGTCGTGCTGTATGTAGGGCGACTGGCGACCGAAAAGAATCTGGATCTGTTTGTACGCACCTATCGTGCCATGCAACGACAGCGTGCTGACCTGCGATGTGTCATTGTTGGTGATGGACCGTTGTATCGAAGTTTACAGCAGGATAATCCTGACATCATATTTTGTGGGGTGCACACAGGCCGATCATTAGCATCTCACTATGCCTCGGCGGATATGTTTCTGTTCCCCAGCGAAACAGAAACATTCGGAAATGTAACACTGGAAGCCATGGCCAGTGGTCTCGCGATAGTGGCATACGATTATGCGGCTGCGGGGCGACATGTCACGAATAAACAAAATGGTTTTGTAGTGCCTTATCAGGCAGAAGAACAGTTTATTGAACAGGCGCTGGCAATGATGGATGAGGAAACAGAGTTGACGCAAATACGTAATAACGCCCGCAGTTATGCGCTATCAGTTGACTGGCTGCAGATAGTTGAACGTTTTGAAAATATTCTGCGTGAGAATTGTAATCCCAACCAAGTGATGTCATGAAATGGTAACGGCAATTACCCTGGGATGTCATATTTACCTTCTAGTCTTGGTAAAAGACTGTTCTTGGAGAGGTTGCCAATGACGACAGTTCACACCATGAAACCATTACGTTATCGGGCTATCTGGTTATCGGACATACATCTCGGTTATCGCGGTTGTAAAGCGGAATATCTCCTGGATTTTCTGAAGACGACCGAGTCTGACGTATTGTATCTGGTCGGCGATATTATCGATTTGTGGTCAATGAAGCGCACCATGTACTGGCCACAAGCGCATAATAATGTTATTCGCACCATCCTGGGGAAAGCCAAGCATGGTACCAGGATCATATACATTCCTGGAAATCACGATGAACAAATCCGGGATTTTATTGGTTCGGTATTCGGTGATATCGAGATCCATGATGAGTATGTGCATGTGGGGAAGAATGGAAAACGCTATCGCATTTTACATGGTGATGTCTACGATGCGCTTATGAAATGTAGCGGTTTGAAGAATTTTATTGGCAACAAAGCATACGACCTGATTATGTTCCTGAATCGCCATGTGTACAAACTGCGCCAGCTGCTTGGTTATCCTTATTGGTCATTGGCTTCATTTCTCAAGTGTCGTGTCAGGGATGCTGTGGCACATATTCGTAAATTCGAAGAGATTATTGCTGCTGACACGAAGAAACTCGGTTTCGATGGGGTCATTTGCGGTCATATTCATCATGCAGCAATGCGAGATGTCAATGGCGTGATTTACTGCAATGATGGTGACTGGGTCGAGCACTGTACCGCGCTGGTGGAAGATCGGGAAGGTCGGATGGAATTACTGCATTGGAGTGACAAGCGGCAAATATTATATGCCGCTGAGGCAGGGCAAATTCAACGGCCGGTGGCGGCCTGACCCGGGGATGTCATGAGTATTATCAGTATACATACAATGGCTGAGCTGTTTTCTACCCTGGATATTGCGGCCTGCCGCGCATGTAACCGGGCGTGCCGCAAAAGCGCCGTTAAACGTTTTTTTGCAGTCATCAGCCGGCTTGGCGATGGGGTGTTCTGGTATATCCTGATGTTAGTGCTGCCGCTGTGTTATGGCGCGTCGGCATTAACTGTGAGTGGTCGTATGGCACTGGTTGGGCTGGCCGGATTGCTGGTATACAAGCTAATCAAGTCCGGTACGGAACGATTGCGACCTTTTATGGTGGATGACCAGATTCAGCTTGGTACCACCCCTCTCGACAAATACAGTTTTCCGTCCGGCCATACCCTGCATGCCACGGCATTCAGTATTGTGGTTGTTTACTATTTTCCCATACTGGCCTGGGTGGTGTCGCCTTTCGCGTTTCTGGTGGCCATGTCACGTATCGTGTTGGGACTCCACTACCCAACGGATGTTCTGGCGGGCGTAATAATCGGTGTGATACTCGCGGTTGTAGTGCTGTCATTCTGAGGAGGTGACATTGCGCATATTAATGATCTCGGATGTCTATTTTCCCCGCATTAATGGTGTATCGACTTCCATTCAGACTTTTGTTCAGGAATTACGTCAGCTAGACCACGAAATTACACTCATTGCTCCAGGATACGAATCGCAACAACAAACCGTCTTTGATACCGATACTGGTATTATCAGGATCCCGTCACGTCGGGTTTTGTTTGATCCGGAAGATCGCTTCATGAGTCGGAGGGCAATTCGACAATTATTGTCTTATTGTCATCAACAACAATATGATGTGATACATATACAAACACCATTCGTGGCCCATTATCTTGGTGTCTGGCTGGCACGAGAACTCGGGTCGCCATGTGTCGAGAGCTACCATACATTTTTTGAAGAATATTTATATCATTACTTTCCCTTGGCACCGAAGCGCCTGATGCGATACATCGCCAAACGCTATACCACCAGGCAATGCAACCAGGTTGAAAAAGTGATCGTACCATCCAGCGCCATGCGTGATGTGTTGCAGCGATACGGTGTCAGGACCGGAATACAAATCATCCCAACAGGAATACCGGAACGGGATCATCAGCCAGGAGATGGCGCGCGATTTCGACAACAATATGGCATTGCCCCGGATCGCCCTGTCATGGTAACTGTCGGTCGAGTGGCGTTTGAGAAAAACATCAGCTTCCTGCTGGAAGTTGCCAAAAAAGTTCGTGAACACATTCCCAACATCCTGTTTGTGATTGCCGGCGAAGGTCCCATGATGCCGCACCTGAAAAAGCGCGTCAGGCGTGAAGGACTGCAGCGACAGATTATGTTTGTTGGTTATCTCGATCGTGCCACACAACTACAGGACTGCTATCGGGCGGCGAATGTGTTTGTGTTCGCTTCCAGAACGGAAACGCAGGGACTGGTGCTGTTAGAAGCCATGGCGCAAGCGTTGCCGGTGGTTTCGACTGCGGTAATGGGTACCCGTGATGTCCTGGCAGACCAACTTGGATGTCTGGTAGCCCCGGAAAAAGTCAGCCGATTTGCCGAGAAAGTCATTACGGTACTATCGAATACTGCTCTGCAGCAGCAACTGGCAAGAGCGGGTAAGGCCTATGTTGAGCAATGGACCGCGCCACGGTATGCGGAAAAACTGGCAGGGCTTTATCAGGAACTGGGTGAAACCGCCACCGGGTGCACTGGAGGGTCAATGGTTGAATCCGCGACAACAACAGGATAAGCAACCCGGGCCGGATGTCATATTACTGTCATAAAAATTTCAGCCAGATTTCATCTGGTTAAACTAGGCTTGCTCTAAATTGACCAGGAATGAGAGAGAAATTGATGGAAGCCACAGAGCATTCAGAGCATAAAATTGAAAGCCGTTTAATGACGATTCGGGTTGAATCAGAAGAACAAAAGCTCGTCTGTACGGGTTTACGTCGACGGGTACAGGAACAGGAAGGGATTCGTCACCGCCGGGCCTTAACCGGCATTGATTTTGAACAACAATTATTGGTGTTGGACCGAAGAAGTGGTTTGCCGGTGGCTACCGTCGGGTTTAATTCATCGTACCACGGTGGTGAAGTTGAGAGTGAGTTTGACCTCCGGGATTTAATACAGGATAGACTGGACTATCTGGAACTGGATGGGCCGGTGATGTTACCGGGGCACAATCCGGATGAAGTCTTGAGTCAGTGTCTGGAAATCATCACGGAACTAAATCAGAGTTCACTACCGCGGGCGCTGGTTAGCCGAATCAGTTTGCCGCTGGGTGGAGGTGATAAATACGTCCAGTCACTGATGTTTTATTTACGCAATAGCCATATGTGTTCGACCCTGGCACGTCCCCGCGTGCCGTTGCGTCGGGGTGATGTTGCTTACGCGGATGATGTCATTTTGCCGGGGATGTTGCGTGCCTTCCTGCGTTATGGTGCCTGCATAGGCAGTGAACCTTACTGGGACGCGGAACAGGGCAGGGCGGAAATCCTTGTCTGGCTTGCAGGTAATCGAGTGGCACAACAGACGTATGTTTTACAACCGCTTGCCGGGTGTGGTACTGATCCACAGCTATCTTTCTGAGATCACCCGGTTTATGGCTTGTCAGTAGCCAAGCAATGAGCCAACCTGATACACCACAAAACTGGCAAGCCATGCCAGTACCAAACCTATCCCCATCGACAATAAAGTAATTCGCCAGGAGCGGGATTCACTGCGAATGGCCGCAACCGTGGCAACACAGGGGCTGTAGATGAGGGTGAAAACCATAAAGCTCAGGCCCTGCAAGGGAGAGAGTTGAGCATTGATGGTTGCTGCCAGGTTGGCGCTACCATAAATCACCGCCAGGGCACCGATCAGGATCTCTTTGGCAATAAAGCCGAAAAACAAGGCCACGGTTTCTGCCCATTGAATACCCAGTGGCTCAAACAGTGGCGCCAGAAACAGACCAATGCCGCCGGCCAGGGTATCCATGCTGCCGGGTTGTACCGTCGTCGGGGTATGGGTAAGAAACCAGATGACCATCACGCCGAGGACGATCAAGGTTGCAGCACGATACAGGAAGCCACGTATTTCCTGCCAGGCACGTAGAACCACGGTGCGTGCCAGGGGAAGGCGGTAGGGTGGCAGTTCCATAATGAAGGGTTCGGCGGCGCCGAACCGGAACGGCCGTAATAACAGTCCGATCAGAATGATGGTGAAAAAACTCAACAGATAAAGACTGAAAACGACCCACGGTGCGATCGTCGCGGAGAACAAAATCGCGGACAGAAACAGGAACACCTGCAGGCGTGCGCTGCATAAGGTAAAGGGGACCAACAGCATGGCAAGCAGGCGGTTGTGGCGGCTTGACAAAATTCGGGTCCCCATCACGGCCGGGACATTACAGCCATAGCCCAGCAGCAAGCTGATAAAGGCTTTGCCATCGAGACGCAACAGATGCATGAGCCGGTCCATCAGGAATGCGGCGCGTGCCATATAGCCACTGTCTTCAATGATCGACAGGAACAGGAAAAACAACATAATGATGGGGACAAAACTCAGAACTACGCCCAGCCCGGCAAGCAGACCGTCCAGCAAAAAACTTTGCGCCAGTTGGGGTAACGCCTGAATGAATGCTGTGTCACGTAAGCCGTTATCAATGGTTTCGAAGAATCCCGCGAGGATTTCCTGTAACGGTGTCCCAATGCTGAAGACACCCTGGAACAGGATTAACATGATAAACAGAAACAGCGGCAAGCCGAGATAGCGATGCATCAGAAACCGGTCCAGTCGCGCTGTCAGATCTTTAGGCAGTTGCGGTGGCGTTCGCACGGCTTCCTGAACCAGACCACGCACTGCATTAAACCGGCATTGGGCGCAGGTCGTTGGCAGGTCAAAGGGCAAATGCTGTTCCACATGCTGGCGGCTGGCAACTGCTTCCCCGAGCAGAGGCGTCAGGGAGGGAAAACGATCCACTACCCGTGTTGCTGATTCGCCGCCTTCCATCAGACGGATAGCAATAAAGGTCTGATCTGAATCGGCGGGTAGCTGGTGTTCCACTTTACGCGCCAGATCACTGATGGCTTCTTCCAGCACCGGTGGAAAGGAGATGTGTGGTGGATGTTCGACGGTTTCTTGCTCGAGCACGGACAGCAGGGTGTGTTTCAGGTTGGTCAGGCCTTCACTGGTTCGGGCAACCATCGGCAGAACGGGGATCCCCAGATGTTCGGAAAAGGCATCGAAATCGATATCGATCCCTTTGGCCCGCACTTCATCCATCATATTCACCACCACCACCATGGGCAGACCACTCATTGCCAGTTGCAAAGTCAGCCCCAGTCCGCGGTAAAGATTACCGCCATCGACGATGTTGATAATGGCATCCGGCGGTGAATTCAGCAGGTAATCACGGCTAATCCGTTCTTCCAGAGTGGTTGCGGTGAGGGAATAGGCACCGGGGAGGTCCTCAAGCAGTACCTGGTGGGTATCCAGCTGGAAATGGCCACTCTTTTTGGCCACCGTGACCCCGGGCCAGTTACCCACGGTCTGGTTTGCCCCCGTGAGTCGATTAAACAGGGTAGTTTTACCGGTATTGGGTGCAGCACAAATGGCAACCGTAAAATCAGTCATGGTTTTCGATCGGTTGCAGAATCAGGGACTCGGCCTCGGTTTGACCGAGTCGAATCGATCGATTCTCTTCGAGCAGCCGCAACTGGTAAGGCCGGGTGGCTTCAATCCGGATAAGATTTTTGAGATGCAGACCCAGGGTTTCGAGTTTACGTCGGGAGCGCGGATGAGCGGGCAAGACAAGCACTTGATAATGCTGCATGCCCGGTGGTGCGGCACTGAGCGGCAGGCTCAACAGTTCACAATCCAGGGCAAGAACATCCGTGTTACGCAGGGCGATTGACTGGCCACCGGCGATGGCCAGTTCCAGGGGGTTGCCCATGGGGCCAATGCGCATGATGGTGAATTCCACGCCGGGTAATATCCCCATCTGTAGCAGGCGATCCGCAATACGTTGATCCCCGCCGAGCGCATGTACACGATAGGTCTGGCCGGTGCGAAGTGGGATATGTCTTGCGTCGAGCATCTGGGGCAAACCGGGGTGGATCAGACCATCATTATCTGCGATCCGGCGTCGAGAGGTCACGTTTTTTTTCAACCGGACACACAGAGAAACATACCATATTAAAATGCAGGGTCATGCTGCAACGAGCAATTATCCATAGCCAGGGTGCAGGCGCGACGTAAATTTATTCTGGAATTGGTCATGTGAGTGTTTTACGCTAGCCGGAAGCGACCCCGGTCCCGCGTAATACATCCTGGGTGGAGAAAACAAAAAACACGGCAGTATCTTTTAAGCAAGACCTTCGCAGGGTCTCCTCGAAGATTAAGATTCAAGCAGGAAATTATCAATGACTGTGATGAAAAATGGTAAAAGCTGGCAGGCATTAGCCGAACATTATACTGAGGTGGCGGGATTACATATGCGCGATATGTTTACTGCGGATCCCGGTCGCTTCGAGAAGTTTTCATTGCGATTCAACGATATGTTGCTCGATTATTCCAAGAACCGGATTACGGAACAGACTATGGAAGTGTTGTACCGCCTGGTCGAGGAGGCAGATCTGCCTGGCTGGATTGAAAAGATGTTCGCCGGTGAAGCGATAAATCATACCGAGCACCGGGCGGTACTGCATGTGGCATTGCGGAACATGTCAGATCAGCCGATGTATGTCGATGGCCAGGATGTCATGCCGCAAATCAAGACCGAGCTGGAAAAAATGGAGACTCTGAGTGAGGCGATCCGAAGCCGCAAGTGGCGCGGAGTGACTGGCCAACCTATTACCGATATTGTAAATATCGGTATTGGCGGGTCTGATCTCGGCCCGGTGATGGTTACGGAAGCGCTGAGACCTTACGGGGTACATGATTTACGGGTTCACTTTGTTTCCAATGTCGATGAGAACCATATTCTTGACACGCTCGAAAAGGTCCGGCCGGAGACCACGCTGTTTATTGTGGCGTCCAAAACCTTTACCACCCAGGAAACCATGCTCAATGCCAACACCGCCCGTTCCTGGTTTCTCAAAGCGATCGATGATGAATCAGCACTCAGAAAACACTTTGTTGCCGTCAGTGCCAATATCGCAGCAGCTGAAAAATTTGGCATCGCCAAGGAGAACGTCTTTGCCATGTGGGACTGGGTCGGAGGCCGTTACTCCCTGTGGTCGGCAATTGGTCTGTCGATCGCTATATATATAGGTATGGAAAATTATCGGGCCTTGTTGCTCGGCGCCTATGAAATGGATGTGCATTTCCGCACCACGCCCTTTCCGCAGAACCTGCCCGTGACACTGGCATTACTGGGGGTCTGGTATAACAACTTCTTCCATGCCCAGACGCATGTGGTGCTGCCCTACGATCAGCATCTGCACCGGTTGCCTGCTTATCTGCAACAGGCTGATATGGAGAGTAACGGCAAGTATGTGGACCGGCAAGGCAGGGAAGTGGACTATACGACCGGTCCTGTGATCTTCGGTGAGATTGGGATCTCCGCCCAGCATGCGTTTTATCAGTTACTCCACCAGGGAACCAAGCTGGTACCGGCTGATATTATTGCGCCCATCTCGGACTATCATTGTATTCAGGACCATCATCGCGCCTTGATGTCGAATGTGTTCGCCCAGGCGGAAGCCCTGATGAAGGGCAAGAGTGAAGAGGAAGCACGCAAAGAACTCGAACAGGCAGGGATGAATGCCGAACAACTCAAGCAATTACTGCCCTATAAAGTCTTTCAGGGTAACAAACCGACCAACACCATCCTGTTCGATACGCTTGATCCCAAAACGCTTGGATCGTTGATTGCCATGTATGAACACAAGATTTTTGTGCAAGGCGTCATCTGGAATATCAATTCCTTCGATCAATGGGGCGTTGAACTGGGCAAGCAGCTCGCATCGTACATTCTTGCTGAACTGGAAGATGATGACGCCGTCACCACGCACGACAGCTCCACCAATGGGCTGATCAATTATTACAAGTCACACCGCAAGCTTATGAGCAAGCAACACTGATTGAATGGGGGCAGGTTGGTACCTGCCCGCTGTTGTTTATTGATAGCGTGACCTGGCCTGTTCGTAATAAGGCATCATTTGCGGGATCAAGGCTTGCAGGGTCTTTTCGCGGTTTGCCGGTGCCGGGTGGGTACTGAGGAATTCCGGTGCACGGTTCTCACCCAGTTTGTTCATTTTTTGCCACAGAGTGACCGCGGCATGAGGGTCATAACCGGCCTTGGCGGCCAGTTCAATGCCGATTCGGTCCGCTTCGGCTTCCGAGGTACGACTGTTGGGTAGTTCTATCGCCAGCTTGGCGGCCACCGCCGCACCTGCCATGGCCGCACCCCGATTATCGTCTGATGCCGCACCCACCGCCAGCACACCCAGGGAGGTCGCCATGGCTACTGACATGCGCTCGGCCGTGTGGTTGGCCAAGGCATGCGAGATCTCATGCGCCATGACCTGTGCCAGTTCATCGTCGGTCGGCTTGAGTTTCTTGATCAGGCCCGTATAGATGGCCATTTTGCCGCCGGCCATGCACCAGGCATTCACCACCTCCGGGTCATCGATTACTTTGACGCTCCATTCCCATTGGCGTGTATCGGGGCGCATCTTGACGGCCTCGACAATGAGGCGGTCGGTAATGGTTTGTACTCGTTTGGTGACGACCGGATCATTATCAACTTTGCCCTGTTTCGCCAGGGGTTGCAGCATTTCAACATAGGCCTGTTTGGAAGCCGTGATCGCCTGCTGTTCGGACACCAGCATGAGTTGAGAGCGGCCGGTTGGACTGGTGGCACATGCCATGATCAGACTGGCCAATGCAAGTAGCAAGGTTAATTGTTGAATATGTCGCTTCATAGTATGCCTCGGCTTGGAATGAGCGATTCGTCAGTGAATGGGTGTTTAATCGACACGCATCGTTAAAGTATACCGTGTTTGTGGCTACTGCGAACCCGGCGGTGGGGAGTTCGAAAAGAACCCGCTTTTTCGACGTTCAAAAATAAAAAAGCCGATCTCCCTGTTCGGTGAGAGACCGGCCTTTTTAGTTATCATTTGGTCGGGGCGAGAGGGTGAAGCGGAAATAGAAAGAGTGACTTAATGTCACTCTTTCCCGCTGAGCGACCGGCCATGGAGGGCCGGGCAGGGGTGATTTTAAATTGCCGATGTAGCGCCAGGGATGGCGAAGTGGTAATTCTTACGAAGTGATGAATACACACTACCATTGGAAGGTGCCCGGAGGGCCGGGAATCCGCTCGCCCACATAAAAAACGCCTGCAAGGACAGGCGTCGAAAAAAATTGGTCGGGGCGAGAGGATTTGAACCTCCGACCCCTTCGTCCCGAACGAAGTGCGCTACCAGGCTGCGCTACGCCCCGACATTCTGTGACTGAATGGAATCCCGGACGGAATTCCGGCGGTGACATCACGCCCGCCTGTTCAGCTGAACGCTATGACCTGAACTTTCCCGCGCGCCGCTTAGTAATTGCGGTTAACGGCGAACGCGGCGAGAGCAATGAGTGCGTCTTTGTAGTCAGACGCCGGGATACCACTCAGTGCCTCAATGGCCTTGTCGGCCTCGGTCTGTGCGCAGCGCGCAGTGTAGTCGATGGCTCCAGTGGATTCAATGGTTTCCAGGATCTGGTCGATGACCTGCAAGCCACCCTGTTCGATGGCCTGGCGAATGATCTTTGCCTGTTCCGGGCTGCCTTCCCGCATGGCATAAATCAGCGGGAGGGTGGGCTTGCCTTCGGCCAGATCATCGCCAATGTTCTTGCCCGTGGCATCACTGTCGGAGGTATAGTCCAGGACATCATCGATGAGCTGAAAGGCGCAGCCCAGGTGCATACCATAGGCCGCCATGGCCTGTTGCTCGGCGTCAGGCCGGTTGCTGATCACCGCCCCGAGCCGGGCCGCGGATTCGAACAACTTGGCGGTTTTGTTGTGAATGACTTCCAGATAACGGGCTTCGGTGGTATCCGGATCATGGCAGTTGAGCAGTTGCAGCACCTCGCCTTCGGCAATGGTATTGGTGGCATCGGCCAGAATGTCCATCACCTGCATACTGCCGATTTCCACCATCATCTGGAAAGAACGCGAGTAGAGGAAATCCCCCACCAGCACGCTTGCCTCATTGCCCCACAGATTGTTGGCCGTGGCTTCGCCCCGACGCATTTGGGAGCTGTCCACCACATCATCGTGCAGCAGGGTGGCGGTATGAATAAATTCAATAATTGCAGCCAAATCAATATGTTGGCTGCCCTGGTAACCAAAGGCGCGAGCGCACAGCAAGTGGATGACCGGGCGCAGGCGTTTACCGCCACTATTTATAATATAAGTGCCAATCTGGTTGATGAGCACAACCTCTGACCGCAGGCGGGTCTGGATACAGGTGTTCACCTGCTCCATATCAGGGGCGATCAGCTTGTAAATGGCGTCAATATTCATCAGGATCGGGCCGTGACGGCAAAGGCAGTGCATGCTAGGGGGCTGGTTCAGCCCTGTCAAGAAAACCGGCTTAAGTGACTCAATTTTAGGTAAAAAGCCTTTGACCGGGGCGGGGTGAGGCGCTAAAATTGCCGGCCTTTGACGCCACAGAATGCCTGTCGGGACGACAGGAAAAATGCTTGGAGAAACAGACATGTACGCGGTAATCGAAACGGGCGGTAAACAGTACCGAGTGGAACAGGGCCAGCGCATCAAGGTTGAGAAACTCAACGCTGATGAAGGTGCGAAGGTGGATCTGGACAAGGTACTGCTGGTTGCCGATGGTGACGACATCAAGGTGGGTGCCCCCTATCTGGCCGGCGGCAAAGTGACCGCGACCGTGGCCAGTCACGGGCGTGGCAAGAAAATCCGGATCATCAAATTCCGTCGTCGCAAGCACTCTCGCAACACCCAGGGCCACCGCCAGGCCTACACGGAACTGGAAATCACCGGTATCAAGGCCGGTTAAGGCAACAGGTTAAAGAGGTAAGACAATGGCTCATAAAAAAGCAGGTGGTAGTACTCGCAACGGTCGTGATTCCCAGTCTAAACGTCTGGGTGTGAAGCGTTTCGGCGGTCAGGCAGTCAGCGCCGGGAGCATTCTGGTACGGCAGCGTGGTACCCGCATTCATCCTGGTGTCAACGTGGCCAAGGGTGGGGATGACACCCTGTTTGCCAAGATCGACGGCACCGTGGTGTTTGAAGTCAAGGGCCCGAAAAAGCGCACCCAGGTGAGCGTGATTCCTGCCTGAGACTGGCGCGGCCAACGGACTCACCAAACCCCGTCTTTATGACGGGGTTTTTG
>JBECLA010000021.1:0-16886 GCA_040235565.1 Thiohalomonadales bacterium
GCTGTTCTTCGAAATCCGTCCCCAGGTATGGTGGCGCAAGATCAATGATTGGGATGACGAAGTGTCGGTGTTATTCCGGCTGGAATGGCTGTTCGGCCAGAAATACCTGTAATGTTGCCGGCTAAGATTTGTGATCGTCAGTCAATTGCTGACATATTGATATAAAATGTATACAAAGCGACAATAATGTATATATTTATACATGTGACTAGATATGAGTACTATATGGGTCTCTGTCTAAATCACTGTTATGCGTAATAGGACAAAAAGTGCAAATAGGAACATTGATATTGTTCTCTGGAAAGATGGGGGCAGGAAAATCAACGAAATCAAAGCAAGTATCTCAGGATCGCAATGCTGTTTTAATCTCTGAGGACGAGTGGTTGTCAACGCTTTACCCTAATCAAATCACTTCATTTGAAGATTATCTCCATTATTCTTCTTTATTGAAACCACTGGTTAAGACACATGTTGTGAATATATTAAAAACGGGTATCGATGTTGTAATGGATTTTCCTGCAAACACTGTAAATCAACGAAAATGGTTTAAAGAACTTATTTCTGAAGCAAATGCGCAAAACGAACTTATCTATCTCAATGTGAGTAATGATGTTTGTTTAAAACAAATTAGGAAAAGGCGTCTTGAGCATCCCGAAAGGGCTATATATGACACTGAGTCAATGTTCAATGAAGTAACCAAATATTTTCAAGAGCCTAAACAAGGTGAAGGGTTTAATATTCATGTTGTGGAACGAAACGCATAACAAGGCGCTTTTTCAGACACAAACTACGCTGCGTTTCGTTTGCGCCGCACAGCTTTGTTGTTAAAAGGGATTTAAATGCTCGAACTAAGGCCGACCTGTGAGAATTGCAACAAGGAGTTGCCGCCTGACTCAACGGAAGCAATGATTTGTACATATGAATGCACATTTTGCAGAGATTGCGTAGAAAACATTCTTGAAAATGTCTGTCCGAACTGTGGCGGAGGCTTTTGCCCCAGACCTATAAGGCCGAAAAGAAATCTCAGAAATGACAATTGTCTTGGTAAAGACCCGGCATCAAAAGTTATAAAATACAGACCTGTCGATGCTGAGGCACATAAAAAGTTTGCTGCAGGTATAAAGGATATACCACCAGATGAGCGATAAAACACATGACAATTCGCTCAAGTCGGGGCCGCGAAACCGCTGCGCGGTTTTTGCGGCCCTTTAGCGCAACCGTTAAATTGAACAGAGGTGGAGCCAGATACGTTCTGTGGGTGGAGGACAGGAGATTGTTGAACGTACCCGGCCCCGAAACAGGCAGGCTTAATCGATGCTCACCATTCGTTGGTCCTGGTAATCCAGCTCAACCCGGCGGTTTTCACTCTGACGCGTTGCACTGCTCAAGGGTTCATCGTCGGCCACACCTGCGACCTGGATACGATCCTGTGGGGCGCCGTATTCCACCAGGAGTCTGGCTACCGCTTCAGCTCGCTGCTTGCTCAGATACTTGTTGTATGCCTTCGGGCCGAAACTGTCCGTGTGGCCGTTGACCTTGAGGATCAGATCCTTGTTTTCAGACAGGTACCGGGCATGTTGTTCTAGCAACGCGTGGTATTGGGCATCAACTCCGGTCTTATCAAAGGCAAAACCAATGCGCTGTTCCTGTGGCCTGATGGCCGGTGGATATAAAGCTGGCTCTTCAGCGGCAGGATCCATCAAAGGCGTCTCTCCGTTCATGTTTGTCCCGTTAGTCGAATCCCGGGTAGTGAAGTCTGCTGTCTGGCTTTCCAGCGTTACAACCGGCTCGTGCATGTCACTGGCGGGTTGACCGGTTTCCGTGACAGCGGGAGTTACCTCCTGAAGCGGTTGGGTTGTTTCCTGGCTGGCACAGCCACCCAGGACGAGCAGTGGCAGGCTGGCGAACAGGACAAAGGGATACGGATTTCTTTTGAGAGCATTTTTCATGGTTCATCTCCTCGGGTGTCAATAAAATGGTATTTGAGAAACATCCATTGGATGTTGCTTGAGGAGAAGTATGGCGAGGGAGTGAGGCGTGAGACTGACGGGATTGCGTCAGACCGGCGATTAATTCTGACGAAATCAGGCAGAGAGAGGAATTGATTATTTTTGTTGAGGCAGGGTGACCCGGATTTCGACCCCGCTGGTATCTTTACGATTTAATGCGCGGACCCGGCCGGCATGAAAATCCACGATCAGGCGGACGATGTATAATCCCAGGCCAAGGTGTGGCGTCTCGCCTTTTTTATTTCGTACTGACACCATGGATTCGAACAGGTTGTCCTGCATTTGTTCCGGCAGGGCCGGACCCTGGTTCAGCACACTGAGTACCAGGTGGTGATCGTTTGCGTGAAGCCGGATCACAATCGGTGTCGATGGCGCATGAAAGTCGACAGCATTGGCGACCAGTTTGTCCAGCATCTGGGCAATGAGTTCAGCTACACCGGAGATAGTGCAGTTGTCTTTGACCTCGGATTGCAGTTCGAAACTCGCGGCTGGATAGGCAATCCGATGCCCCGCGATACAATTTTCAACAAGCTGACAAAGATCCAGCGTTTGGCGTTGCTCGGATTGCAGGGTCTGTTCCAGTCGCGTGGCCTCGCTCATCCGGGTCAGAATGTCGCTCAGGCGAGCCATACCCTCACGGGCCCGGCCCAGGTAGGTTTGCCTGGTCTCCTCACTGTCTACGGTTTCCAGGTTATCCAGGGAGGAACGCACCACGGTAATCGGGGTACGCAGTTCATGTGACAGTTTACTTGCCATGGACTCCAGATAGCGGTTGTATTCAGCCAGGCGGGATAACATGTCGGCAAAACTGCGTGACAGGTCACCGATTTCATCTTGGGTGGTGGAGCGGGTAAAGTCATTGAGGATGCGGCCGTCTTCACCGATGGCATGTTCGGCCTGATTGCGCAGGCGGCGAATGCGAAACGAAAGCCGGGTGGCGTAACCTAACAGCACCAGTACCGCGATAAAGAATGTCAGGACGCTGAGGTTGATCAGTATTTCCATCGCCCGGTTTTGCAAAATGAGAATGGCATTGCTGGTCTCCTCGATGGCGATGGCGCCAATGGTCTGATCGTCAATGCGGACCGGATAGGTGGCAGTCAGAATGCGTACCCGCTGGTCCGGGGTTTCCCGCCAGGCCGTAGTCGGGGTACCTTCCAGTGCCGACTGGAAGGCCTTACCCTGTAAACGCGAAGCCGTCGAGAGATCATCCTCAAAACTCTCGCTTGGTTGTTGCAGCAATAGTTGATAGAGCAATCGCACCAGGCCGCTGATAAAACTTCTTTCTTCAGGTACCCGTGTTGCGACATGGGTGGAATCATTTTGCTGTGTCAGATCACCCGTCACGGCGAGGACGCGATGGTATTTATCGATGACCCAGGTGCGAGATGCCGGCTGGGCGATGCGCGTTAACATGGCTTCCAGTTCAGGAGAAGGAATAATGATCGTGCCCAGCTCAGCGGGCGACGCCGTGGTCCCGGTAAGACTGTTGATCTCGCCGCTCACGGGATCATCCACATCGGCGATAAAGAATGACAGGTTGTCACCGATCAGGGAGAGCGGAATACGAAATTCAATATTGTAACCATTGGGTGTTTGTTGCCACTCACCCTTGATACGCAACTCCGGTGCCACAGCGTGTAGATTGTCGGCTTCACCTTCCATCCGATGGGCATTGACCCAACCCGGCGAGAGCGTGGTGATGACGTAATGCCTGATCTGGCCTGCGGGATCCCGCAAGATTATGCGCAAATGATCACTTTTATCCAGGCGCAGGGTATCAGGTCGCCGATAGACCATGATGTCATCAGAGATCTCGAACATCACATACAAATAGTTTTTATATGTTCCAACATGACTTCGGAAACCACCATTGGTTAAATTTCCAAAGCCGTCGGTCAATTGCATGCGGCCCTGGTATTCGGCCCAGTCATCCAGGTAACCATCGAGTTGAATGGCGCTACTCAGGGGCCGGACATACATGTGTGAAGCCGGAGATGCGGCATAATACGTTTCACCTTCGGGTTGAATGCCGCGTGGGGTAAACAAATCGGTCTGTCCCTGTAACACCGCGGCAACGATTTGCGCGCGACCCAGTAAATTATTTTCCTGGTTGCTACGCAGGAAGTCTTCCATATCCTGGATATAGCGGACACCGATCCAGGGCACCACAAACAGTACCGCTGAGACCAGGAGCAATTTGCCGCGAATTGACAGACTGAACAGTTTTTTACTCAAGCCAGCGGTAACCCATGCCATACACGGTTTCAATGCAATTGAAGTTGGTATCGTGTTTAAGAAATTTATTGCGGATGCGTTTGATGTGCGAAGTGATCGTCGCGTCATCCACGACAATGCGGGCATCCTCCATCAATTGCTCCCGGTTCTTTACGTGACCGGGATGTCGCGCCAGAGCGTGGACAATCCAGAACTCGGTCAGGGTGAGATCCACCTGTTGCTCCTGCCAGGAAACCTGAAAACGATTCATGTCGAGACGCAAGGATCCCCGTTCCATGATGTCTTCCTGCTTTGGGCTGGCGGTAAGCGCATCAAGCCGGCGGAAGAAGGCGGCGATACGCGCACACAGGTTGGGCAGGCTGATATCCTTGGTGAGATAGTCATCAGCGCCCAGCCGTAAACCGGAGATAATATCCAGATCACTATCCCGGGCTGTGAGGAAGATAATCGGCACGGTATCGGACTTGGCCCGCAGCAAGCGACAGATTTCAAATCCGCCTTCGGCATCCTCTTCCAGTCCGATGTCCAGCAAAGCCAGGTCCGGCAAGCGTGAGTTGAAGGCCTGCAGGGCTTCATCACGGGTACCGTAAAGCACGACTTTATATCCCTGCCGGCGCAAGGCATCGGCATAGTTATCCCGAATGGCAGGCTCATCTTCCACGATGGCGATGTGTTGCGGCATTGTCTTCCAACCCCTGGTGCTGATAGTGCCTACCCTAGCACAGCTCGCCCGGCTTGTACCTGCAGCCGGGACCATTGTCAGAATTCGTCAGATTTTATCATCACCCTGTCAGTTCCGATGCGGCATGTTGCCATGCTCATCGCCTTTACTTGTCATTAACAACGAATCCGGCGCGTGAAGGGAATTGATATTTTGCCAGGGATGGCGCGCTGGGCCATTTGCTTAAATGCTAATCACAGGGGAATTCCATGTTTCGACTTACCCGCTCCCGACCAGGCTATCGCAAAAAACGCGACTACCTCGACGATGGTTATACCAGCAAAGCCGGGATTGTTGTCTGGTTGCAACGTTTGATTATGCTGGTGCTGATATCTGTCCTGCTGGTGTTTTTGTTACTACTGGGCGATGTAGTGCATGCCGCTGAGAAGGATTTGCGACTGCCGATTGTAGCTATGCAGGATGTGAGTGAAGGCAGCCTGTTACTGAAGACAGATCAACCGGGGCGTTATCAGCAAGTCCCGGTGCTGCATACCGATGTCGACATGCGCGTCTCCGGCATGGTAGTGCGGGCCCGTGTCAGGCAACATTTTCGGAATCCGGGACAGGACTGGGTTGAAGGTATTTATGTGTTTCCCCTGCCTGAACAGGCGGCGGTGGATCATCTGCACATGCAAATTGGTCAACGCATCATTGAAGGCGTGATTAAAGAAAAGCAGGAAGCCAGACGGGTCTATGATCAGGCCAGACGTGAAGGCAGGAAGGCTGTCTTGACTGAACAGCAGCGCCCCAACATGTTTACCAATTCCGTTGCCAATATCGGTCCCGCAGAAACGGTTGTGGTCGAGATCGAATACCAGCAGGTCGTACGTTATGACCAGGAACGGTTCAGTTTGCGTTTTCCCATGGCCATCACGCCGCGGTATATTCCCGGCAAACCGGTATTGGAAACGCTGAGTTTTAGTGGCAGCGGTTGGGCCAGGGATACGGATCAGGTTCCCGATGCCTCACACCTCACCCCACCCGTGCATCAGGGTGATGGCAAGGTAAATCCGGTGGCATTACGGATTGAAATGGATGTGGGTTTTCCCTTACAGGAAGTGAAAAGCCTGTATCACCGGATCACGCAACGTGAGCATGGAGTGGGACAGATCACCGTGACCCTGGCTGCCGGTGAGGTGCCGGCAGATCGGGACTTTGAACTGGGTTGGATTCCCGAGACCGGCCAGGCTCCCCGTGCGGCCCTGTTCCGTGAAGAAATCGCCGGTGAGTTCTATCACCTGTTAATGTTGTTACCCCCCGAGCAGGCTACAAACAACAGACAGCGGCTGGCACGTGAAGTCATTTACGTGATTGATACCTCGGGTTCGATGGCGGGCACATCCATCGAACAGGCAAAGCGCGCACTGGAGATGGCATTGACGCGTTTACAACCACGTGACCGGTTCAATGTTATCCAGTTCAATTCCACCACGCATGCCTTGTTTCCCCAGGCGCAGGTCGCCAACCCGACAAATCTGCGGCAGGCCCGTCGTTATGTGCGACGGCTGGGTGCTGATGGCGGCACCGAAATGGCATCGGCGTTATCTGCCGCGCTGCAACAACAGGGTGAGGGACAATCCGTAAGGCAAGTCATCTTCTTGACCGATGGCAGTGTGGGTAATGAGGCCGCCCTGTTTGATTTGATTAAACGATACCTGGGGAACAGCCGGTTGTTTACCATCGGGATTGGTTCTGCGCCCAACAGTTACTTTATGCGCAAGGCGGCGCAATATGGCCGCGGTACCTTTACCTATATCGGTGATGTGGGTGAAGTTAACGAGAAAATGGCCGACTTGTTCGCCAGGCTGGAAAACCCGGTGATGACCGATCTCGCAGTACAGTTGTCCGATATGGAAACGGTGGAAGTGTGGCCCAGGCGGATTCCGGATCTTTATCACGGCGAACCGGTGATCCTGGCGTTAAAAACCACACGCGCGGAAGAAAACCTTACTGTTCAGGGAACCCGCGCGATGGCACCGTGGCATGTCTCGCTGGCGATGAACCAGGCACGCGACGGCGACGGGATCGGTGTCTTCTGGGCCCGGAGCAAGATCGCCGCGCTAATGGACAGCCTTCACGATGGTGCGGACAAGCGCAAAGTGCGGGAGGAAGTGATCAAGGTGGCGATGACGCATCACCTGGTCAGTCGTTATACCAGTCTGGTTGCCGTCGATGTAACTCCCTCACGTCCAGTGGGTGTGCCGCTTAACAGCCAGGCCGTGCCGGTTAATCTGCCACAGGGGCAAAACTACCAGAAAATCTTTGGCCGGCTGCCGCAAACTGCAACTCCGGCGGCTTTACATTTGATCACCGGCCTGGGCCTGTTGTTGTTACTCTGGCTGATTACGCCATTGAGATGGTATGCAAACCACAAGCTGGCAGGTCGTCCATGAGCAGGTCACGCCTGGTTTATCTTTCCGTGGTTACGGTTTTACTGTTGACCGCAGGCTGGCATATCGGTCAGGGCATCTATATCCATGCCAAGGCCATGCTCGCCCAGACGTTACTGGAACGGGCATGGCGAAGAACAGCTCACGGCGAGGCACAGGTAAAACCCTGGCCCTGGGCCGATACCTGGCCAGTGGCACGTCTGTCGGTACCGGCTTTAAACGTCAGTCTGATTGTTCTGGCCGGTGACAGTGGTCGGACTCTCGCGTTCGGGCCGGGCCATAATTTTGGATCGGCTATTCCAGGCGCGAAAGGTAACAGTCTGATCAGCGGGCATCGCGATACCCATTTTCGTTTTCTGCAGGACCTGCAACCCGGCGATGCTGTGTTGATCGAGACACCACAAGGTCAACGCAATATCTATCGGGTCGAAACAACAGCGATCGTAGACGCCCGCGAAGCCTGGCTGGAACACCCATCGCACACATCGCACTTGAATCTGGTTACCTGCTATCCGTTTGACGCCATCGTTCCGGGTGGCAATCAACGCTACCTCGTTACGGCGGTTGCGGTGATGCCGGCAACGAATCTCGAACAGTCCGGGACAGAAATTTGAAAATCCCACGCCAGCATAATCTAGAGAAGAAGGAGATACATATGAATACCTATTGTTTAACCATCAAGGTCCGCTCCAGGAATGAAGCCTTGCTCAACAACCTGTTGGTTACGGTGGAATCGCTCGATAATGACATCAATGAAATCGAAACCCTGGAGATGATTACGGCAAGAGATGAAGGCGATGCCACTGAAATCGGTCACCCCGGTCAGTTCGAGGTGTTACACAAGGAGTTGTTGCTTGATTGCTGGATGATTAACGAGGAGTAGTGCCGGTTATCCCGGCAGCAATTCGACGGCTGGTATCGGGGATGACTAGTGGGTTCAGGAACTGGGCAGCGGCTGATAGGTCGGCGAGGCCACCTCTTCGTGGGAGGATTGTTCGCGATCATGCATTTGCGCAACATAGGCAAGCAAAGCCTGTTCCGCTTCTTGCTTGCTGTGATAGGGGCCTTTTTCCTTGCCTTCGCGGCAGGAGAAATACCATTTGCTGTCAATGTAAAAGAACCGGCCGCTGCGCAGGGGCACCACACCCAGTTCGCCTTTGCGATGTCTGCTCATAGTCGTAGGTGAACTTGCTAAAAAGGTAATAGGTTTTACTTAAGATATAGGTCAAAAATTAACCAAGGTCAAAAAATGACCAATTCTTTTTTCAAAAAAAACCATAAAAACATATGGTTATGCATTATGGTGGTGCGACGATCAGGGACTGGGACAAAGGACCGAACTTTATCGGGTTGTTTCGGTCTCATTTTGTGTTGGATGGTATTTAAGATTTATGGTTGGCCAATACTTTTCATGTTAATTCTCCCCCTAGGTTAGGTCGGGGCACCCTCAGGTGCCCCATTTTTTTGTGTTTGGTGCACGGGATCTGAAGTGGCGCCGCCGGCGCTATTTCAACAGCAGGGCGGCACCGCTACCCAGCAACAGGACGCCGATCGCGCGGTGGAAGGTATTCTGACTGATGCTGGTATGAATATGTCCCCCGAGATACATGGCCGCCCCCATGATGGGCAGGCCGAGCGCGGCCAACAACAGTGTTTCATGAATAAAAAATCCCGAGGCAATAAAGCCCACCACGCGAATACCACCATCGAGCATGAAGATGCTCGCAACCGTGGCACGGAAGGTGGATTTATCCAGTTGGCGAAGCTGGAGGTAAATGACATAGAGGGGGCCACCGGTACCAAACAGGGTGCCGACCAGTCCACCCAGGGTCCCGGCAGGAATGGCCCACAGCTTGCTGCCTTCATGGG
This sequence comes from Thiohalomonadales bacterium, assembly GCA_040235565.1. Taxonomy (GTDB): domain Bacteria; phylum Pseudomonadota; class Gammaproteobacteria; order UBA6429; family Thiohalophilaceae; genus JAHEIJ01. Next base: position 9,228 of record JBECLA010000021.1, read on the forward strand.
CCGGTTTGGGGTAGAACAGATTGTAGAGCGCAAACAACAGAATGAATATGCCCAGCGTGGTCACCAACAGGTCGGTGTCGACAGTCTTGAAAATAAACAGAGCAACCAGAACTCCGATCACGGTGAAGGGCAATAACGGATAGATGGTGTCCCAGCGGGCCGCTTCACGATGCTTGATGCTGTGACTGACAGAGGCGATGAAATCGAGCAGCACCATCATGGGTACCACCACGGAGAGGGGCAGGATGAGTACCAGCAGCGGAATCGCAATGAGTCCGGAACCAAAACCGGTCACGCCGCGAAAAGTGTAGGCGATAGTTAAAATCAGGGTGGCCAGGCCGAGTTGAGCAAGGCTTAAGGATTCAGGCATGAGGACGGCCTTTGCGCTTTTGCACGGGGATTATTTTGTAATTTACAGACGGTGTATCCAGTTGCTGAACACCTGGTCGGCCACGTCCTGGAGTTCACGACTCCGTTTATCGGCTTCCGCCAGGATATGTTCCTCCGCCTGGACGCAATGACCGCCACTGTGCACATCCTCCTGGTAGAGCCCCACCCACTCTCGCACCATATCGGCGGTCATTTCCAGGTGAAATTGCAACGCCAGGGTGTTGCCAATGGCAAACGCCTGATGGGCATAACAATCGCTGCTCAATAACAACGTCGCCCCGTCGGGCAGGCTGAAGGTTTCTCCGTGCCAGTGAAAGGCGGGCAGGACGGTCTCGAGGCCGTCGAACCAGCCATCCGGTTGCCCGGGCTGACATTTCTTGACCGGCGCCCAGCCGAGTTCCATCCCGTTACCCTTGCTGACGCTACCACCCAGGGCCCGGGCGATGAGCTGGCTGCCGAGGCAAAAACCCAGCATCGGCAGGTCGCGGTTACTGGCTTGCCGGATCAGGGCCAGTTCCTGTTCAATCCAGGGGAGAGGATCATTCACACTCATGCTGCCGCCCATAAACACCAGGCCGGAGACATCATCGATTTGCGGCGGTACGGATTCCCCGGCATCGATGGCAATGATCTCGTAAGGGACGGATTGTTGATCCAGGACGGTGGCCAGGTATCCGGGTCCTTCACAAGCGATGTGACGAAAGATGCGTACAGGTTTCATATGTGCCCCAAGGTGTTTATGGTTGATTATGCTGCAATGATAAGTCGTATCGCATCCTGATGCAGGCGCGCGGTGTGCAGATAATGCTGTAGCTGTTGCATTTTTTCATGCAGGGCATCGATTTCATCCTGTCGCACATTGGGATTGACACGTTGCAGTGCAGTCAGTCGTTGCAGTTCCTGCCCAAGTTCCGGTTCCATTTTACCGGTTGCCTGTGTCACCACCAGGGAGAGATGTCGGGCGGTGTGTTTTTCCGCCTGGTGTAACATGTGGCGGATGACTTCCTGTTGACTTGAGATAATCTGCATAATGGTTTGTTTCCCCAGATCCACCGGCAGTCCTTGTACCAGTTCAACGGGATAGTGATCCGCCAGATCATCGCCACGGGAATTGATTAACAAACGTACGACACTGGGTGGCAGGAAGCGTTCGATTTGCAAGCTTGCGGGGACGACACACTCGACGTTGTACATGACTTCCAGCAGCATTTCCCCGGTTTGCAAGCCGGGTAATTTGCAAACGCTCAATGCGGCATTGCCGCGTTCACTTCCCAGCAGGAGATCCATGCCGCCAATCAGCATGGGATGTTCCCAGGTTAGAAACAGACGATCTTCATGCACCAGGGCGGTTTCCCGATCAAACGTGACGGTGACGCCTTCATCCTTGAGTTCCGGGAAGTGATGCACCTGCATATGATCACCGGGTTGAATCACATAACTGTGTTGGGAATGCCCTTCAAACTCTACCCCGAAGGCATCACACAGGCGTGACAGATAATCCACGATGCGTTTGTCCGAATCCTGTTGCTTGATTTGCGTACAAATTTGTTCGGCCCCGGTTTGCCGATAGGAGTTAAGCTCGAGTAAGCGATCCCGTCCCGCCTGCAAACGGGCATTGATCGCCTGGTAGATCGGTTGGGTGTGCTCAATCAGGTGGTTGATCGCTTCACTATCCGGAGCGGGGCTGGCGAGTGCTTGCAACAATTCGTTGGCGATCTGTTCGTAAACCCCAGGCCCGGCAGGGCAGGTATGGGTAAACGCCTGCATACCTTCCTGGTACCAGCGGTACATCACTTCCTGAGCGCTGTGTGCCAGATAAGGGATATGGATCTGGATCGTCTGCCGTTGACCGATCCGATCCAGGCGGCCAATGCGTTGTTCCAGCAGATCCGGATTAAGCGGCAGGTCGAACAGAATTAAATGGTGCGCAAACTGAAAATTCCGTCCCTCGCTCCCGATCTCGGAACAGATCAGGGCCTGCGCCCCGGCTTCCATCTCGGCAAACCAGGCAGCGGCCCGGTCGCGTTCTAGAATGGTCAGATCTTCATGGAACACCCCGACACGCAGGCCTTCTCGTTGACGCAACACCGCTTCCAGATCCAGTGCGGTCTGGGCACTGGCACAGATCACCAGGGTTTTGTGTTGTTTCAGTTCGCGCAATTTGGTCGCCAGCCAGGTGACGCGCGGATCGCATTGCCACCAGTTGTCGGCGTTTTGCAGGGTCTCCAGATTCAGTGCCTGCAAGGTTTGATAAATGGTTTCCGGGGTGAGCAATAATTGCTGAAACGGGACATTAAAGTTGGCCGCGAACCGGGTTTGCGCTTCATGGGTTTCGAGTACGGTATGGATTTGCTGATATTCAGGTGGTGGTGCCAGTGCATAGCCATGGGCTTCGCGTAAGGGAAATCCTTTGACCGCCTTGCGCGTATTGCGAAACAACATGCGGCCGGTACCATGGCGATCCACGAGTTGATGCAACAGGGTCTCGCGAAGGTGTTCTTGCCGATCCGCATCTGATCCTGTTTGCTGGAGTTCTGCGACAATGGCGAGGGATTCGGCATTGTCTTTAAATACCTTCTGCAGGGTGTTACTGGCTTCGGTGGAGAGTTGCGTGGCATCGAGCAGTTCGGCGGCCGCCTGGGCGACGGGTTGATAGTGTGCTTCTTCGGCAAGGAAGGCTTGCAGATCATGAAACCGATGCGGATCAAGCAGGCGTAAGCGGGCAAAGTGCCCGGCAGCCCCAAGTTGTTCCGGGGTGGCGGTCAGCAACAGGACGCTGGGTGTGTTTTGTGCCAGTTGTTCAACAAACCGGTACTCCGGACCTGGCTGTTGAGGTTGCCAGTGGAGGTGATGCGCTTCATCAACCACCAGCATGTCCCAACCGGCGGCCAGCGCCTGGGTCTGACGTTCCGGGTTTTGCAGAAAAAACTGTAAACTGCACAGTACCAGTTGCTCGCTGAGAAACGGATTACTGCCATCCTCCTCCAGTGCGGTACAGCGCTCTTCATCAAACAGGCTAAACCGCAGATTAAAACGGCGGAGCATTTCCACCAGCCACTGATGCAACAGGGGTTCCGGGACGATCAAGAACGCCCGCTGGACCAGTTCTCTTAACACCTGTTGATGCAGGATCAGCCCCGCTTCGATAGTTTTCCCCAGACCGACTTCATCGGCCAGCAACACCCGCGGCGCATTGCGGTTGGCCACTTCATGCGCGATATAGAGCTGGTGAGGCAACAGGCTGACACGGGCACCACTCAATCCATAGATCGGCGAGGCCAACAGGTGTTGCAGATGGTCACGGCTTTCATAGCGCAGGCGATACCAGGTTTCGCTATCGAGTTGGCCACTCAGTAAACGATCACTCGGTTTACTGAGCTGGGTCAGGTCATTCAGTTCCGCCTCCGGCAATATGCAGGCGTCATCCTCTTCCGTTTTCCCACTGTAAATCAGCAAACCGTCCTGTTCCTGCACCTTCTCAATCTGGACGGTCTGGCCATACCGATCCTGCACGTGATCTCCCGGCCCGAAACGGACCCGATGCAACGGGGGTTGTTGCCGGGTATAGACACGATTCTCGCTACTGGCATTAAATTCAACCGACAGGGTGCGGTGTTCAACTGCCGTGATGGTTCCCAAACCCAGTTCGGGTTCGGTGTCACTGATAACACGTTGGCCGGGAACAAAATCAATCATTGCACGATCCATAAAAACACAACGCCCCGTCCAGGGACGGGGCGGAAAGATGCGCTAATTATAAAGCATTCAGGCCGGTTTGACGGCCTGGATATAGGCGGAAACCACGTAATCTTCCACCCCGTGCCCGGGGGCCCAGTCACGAATGAATTGGCGTGATTCATCCTTGGGAGTGATCTGGATGTTATCAAAACCACTCTTCTGTAGCAGGCTGGCAAGTTCCTCAATGCGTAATGCGCCCGCCATGCAACCGGCGTAGAGCATCGGATCAGAGCGAAGTTCCTCCGGCAAGTCGATGGTGGCCACCACATCGGAAATCGCCAGCCGACCTCCCGGTTTCAGCACGCGATAGGCGTCCTGAAAGACCTGTGACTTATCCGGGGAGAGGTTGATAACACAGTTGGAGATGATGGCGTCGATGCTATTGTCCGCCACCGGCAGGTGTTCGATCTCCCCCAGACGGAATTCGACATTGTCGAACTGTGCTTTATCGGCATTATTACGTGCCTTGCTGATCATTTCCGGGGTCATGTCGACGCCGATGACGTGACCGCTTGCTCCCACTTCACGCGCCGCCAGGAAGGCATCAAAGCCGCCGCCACTGCCCAGGTCGAGCACAACCTGTCCGGGTTGCAAGGCGGCAATCGCGCGGGGATTGCCACAGCCCAGGCCCATGTCGGCACCTTCCGGCACCGACGCCAGATCCTCCTGACTGTAACCCAGCCGCAGCGAGTTCAGGGTATTGATATCGACATCATCCGAGACGCCGCAGCAAGAGGATTCCACCCCGCAGCAACTCCCGGCATTGCTGGCTTCGGCAACCTTGGCGTAATTGCCGCGCACATGATTGCGAACAGCATCCGCTTCCTGGTGAGACGGGTTGTGGTTTCCCTTTTGAGAATTTCCGCTATCACAGCATGAGCTCGTGGATTTATTGGATTCGGTCATGACAACTCCTGACGGATTAGGCTTCAGTGGGTGCGTGCAGGAACTGCCGCAAGACTTCGAGGGTCTCGGGATCAATCCAGCAATCCATATGCTGTCCCCGTCGCGCCATTTGCACCAGCCCTGCCTGATGCAGTTCCTTGATGTGATGCGAGAGGGTGGAAGGTGCGATCTCCAGGTCGTTGCCCAGATCCCCCACGCAACGTGATGTCGCTTCATCGACCGAACAGGCCGTTCCCGGCGCACAACAATCAAGCAGTTGCAGGAAAATCTTCAGGCGGTTCGGATTGGCCAGGGCCTTGAAGGCCTTCGCCAACTGCAGCACATCTATATTTCGATATTTCGACATAATTCGAAATATAGCCGGCGAAACCCGTGCCGTCAAGGACCAGTTTCTGCTGATGGATTGTCTTGGCGGTCGGGATTACAGATACTGTCGCCCTATGAAAGCCCATCTGTTTGCCTACGGTACGCTGGAAATTCCGACAGTCATGACTGCCGTTACCGGTAGGCACTACCCGGCGGAAGTGGCGGTGCTGCCCGGTTACACGCGCTTTTTGCTGCACAACAAACATTATCCCGGGATCGTTGCCCGGCAGCATGCGGAGGTGAACGGGGTGTTGTATCGGAATCTGAGTCCTGCAGTGTGGCGGCGGCTCGACCGCTATGAAGACGCGTTTTATCAACGCCAACAGGTGAGGGTCCTGACAGCGGAGGGTGAAATCCTTGAGGCCTGGACCTACATCATTCCGGGGGATAAACACCATCTGTTATCAAACATCCCCTGGGATCGGCACACCTTTATCAAGCACCGCTTGCGCCGGTTTGTCACCGGGATAACGCGTCGTGTTAATGGGCAACATCGGTTGCAAAGAGTATGATGGCTGTGCTGAACCCATCACAGTCCGGCAACTTTTTTGCCAGCTGCGCTTTGCCGCCGTTCAGCCTGATCACAAGAAAGTTTCAATGATAAAAACAGTAACATTCCGACTGACCTGAAGGGAGAGTGACGATGTCCCAGACCAAAATCCTGCTCGATGAAGCCGAGATCCCGACCCATTGGTACAATGTTGTGGCGGATATGCCCAACCCGCCGGCCCCGCCACTCGGTCCCGATGGCAAACCCATTGGCCCGGATGCCCTGGCGGCCATTTTTCCGCCGGCCTTGATTGAACAGGAAGTCAGCGGCGAGCGCTGGATCGAAATTCCGGACAAGGTCCGCGAAATTTATCAATTGTGGCGACCGTCACCGCTGTATCGTGCCCATCGGCTGGAAGCCGCACTGGGTACTCCGGCGAAGATCTATTACAAGTATGAAGGCGTGAGCCCGGCCGGTTCCCATAAACCCAATACAGCCGTAGCGCAGGCCTATTACAACCAGCAGGCGGGCATCAAACGCCTGACCACGGAAACCGGTGCCGGCCAGTGGGGATCCTCGCTGGCATTGGTCGGGAAAATGTTTGGTCTCGAAATCCGCGTTTACATGGTCAAAGTCAGTTATGAACAAAAGCCCTTCCGTCGTTCCATGATGCATACCTGGGGGGCGGAGGTGTTTCCCAGTCCCTCGGACAAGACCGAGTCGGGGCGTAAAATTCTGGCCGAGCACCCGGATTCACCCGGATCGTTGGGGATCGCGATTTCCGAAGCCGTCGAAGAGGCTGCTTCCCGCAAAGACACCAACTATTCACTCGGCTCGGTCCTGAACCATGTCTTGTTGCACCAGACCGTGATCGGCCAGGAAGCCAAGAAACAGTTCGAGAAAGTCGGTGATTATCCGGATATGGTGTTCGCCCCTTGTGGTGGCGGCTCCAATTTTGGTGGCGCGGCGTTTCCGTTCTTTGCCGACAAGGCCGCCGGCAAGGAAGTCCGGCTGGTAGCGGTGGAACCGGCGTCCTGCCCAACCCTGACACGTGGCCATTATGCCTATGACTTTGGCGATGCCGTGGGACTCACGCCTTTAATCAAAATGTATACCCTGGGTCATGATTTTGTGCCACCGGGGATTCATGCTGGCGGATTGCGTTATCACGGCGATTCGGCGCTGGTGTCACAGCTTTACAATGAAGGCTTGATCGAGGCGGTCGCCGTGCAACAACTGAGTACCTTTGAAGCCGGTGTGCAGTTTGCCCAGACGGAAGGCATTATTCCGGCACCGGAATCCAGTCATGCCATCCGCGCCGTGATTGATGAGGCCCTGCAGTGCAAGCAGACGGGTGAACCGAAGACCCTGTTCTTTAATCTGTCCGGGCATGGGCATTTTGATATGGCCTCGTACGACAAATATTTCAGTGGTGAACTGGAAGATTATGATTACCCGGCAGAAGCGATCGATGAAGCCTTGCATCATTTGCCCAAGGTGGCCGGAGCCTGAGGTGTCGATGTGGTGCAGTCGATACGACTGTACCAAAAATTCATTTTCATTCAAGTAACTGATCATGCGTGGTATATACCTCGATCCCGATGCGCCCGTCATAGAAGAACAGTATGCCGTGGTATATACTCCGCGCAAAAGTCGAGGTCGGGTACCGGAAAATTCCGTCGAGATCATGGCATCGGAAAACGATGCCCGGCAGCATGCTGATCCCGCCGGGAAAAAGTTTCCTGCCAGGGTAGTTGGGCCTTCCCGAT
>JBECLA010000094.1:0-56435 GCA_040235565.1 Thiohalomonadales bacterium
CTTCAGCGCGTTGCGCTCGATCCTCGGCTTCCTTGCGCCCGAGCGGGCCGACAGGCGATCGAGAATATGGTCGATCATGACCGGGATGTCTTCGCGGCGTTCACGCAGTGGCGGCATCGAAAGCTCGATCACATGGATACGGTAGAAAAGGTCCTGACGGAATTCCCCATGCTCGACCATCCGCGTGAGGTCTTTGTGACTGGCGCTGATGACGCGCACATCGACCGGCTCTTCGCGTGCGCTCCCGACCGGGCGCACCGATTTCTCCTGGATCGCGCGCAACAGCTTGACCTGCATCGACAGTGGGAGATCGGCAACCTCGTCAAGGAACAGGGTGCCACCGTCTGCCGTCTGGAACAGGCCGGGCTTATCGCGCACGGCGCCGGTGAAGCTGCCTTTGACGTGGCCAAAGAACTCGCTTTCCATCAGTTCCTGGGGGATGGCCCCGCAGTTGACGGCGACAAAGGCGTTATCGGCGCGCGGGCTGCGGGCGTGGATCGCGCGAGCGGCCAGCTCCTTGCCGGTACCCGATTCCCCACTGACGAATACTGGCGCCTGGTTGCGGGCGAGCTTCTCGATCAGACGCCGTACCTCCTGCATCGCCGAAGACGTGCCAAGCAGTTGATCACCGAGATCAGATGGCGTGCGGTCGCCGCGCGTTTCCGGCGACTGCAGCCGCAGTGCCGTTTCGACCAGGCGGCGCAGCACCGGCAGGTCGACCGGCTTGGAGACAAAATCGAAGGCACCGGCCTTGAGTGCCTCGATGGCGGATTCCATATTGCCATGGGCGGTGATCATTGCCACCGGGATTTCCGGTTTGCAGTGCTGGATATGCCGCACAAAATCAATGCCGTTGCCATCGGGCAGACGCATATCGGTCAAACACAGGTCGAAATCATGCCGGGCCAGTAGTGCCCGTGCGGTCGCCAGATTTTCCGCGCTCAGCGTGTCCACCTCCATGCGGTTGAGGGTGATTTCCAGCAATTCGCGGATATCGGGCTCATCATCGATGATCAGGGCGTTATAGCGAAGCGACACGACTGCTTTCCTTAATATTTAGTGCATTTGTCGACGCGGGTCCTGGAAGCCGAGTCGGAAACAGCTTTCCCCCGTCGATAACGGCACATAGTTTAAAGTGGCCTGGTTGCATTCGGCCAGTGCCCGGGAAATATACAATCCCAGTCCGCTGCCAGTGGTCGAGGTGGTAAAGAAAGGCTCAAAAACATGTTCGGCCGTCTCAGGATCGATACCAGCACCATGATCGATGACGTCCAGATAAGGCCGGTTCATGTCCAGACTCAGGCCGCCCTGTATCTCGACCCTGGGATTACCGGGAAAATCCTGACTGTGCCGCAGCGCGTTGTCAGTCAGGTTGGTGATGATCTGTTGCAAATGGGTGGGATCGAAACGAACCTGCACATCCCCGGGTTCAATGTTGATGCCAATCGCTTCCCGTTGTTCATGCTGGCCGGCAAGATAGTCGTTGACAAACTTATCCAGAAAAATGCGTAAGTTGATGAGTTGTGGCTGGGTACGGTTGCGTCGTCCCAGTTGCATGACGCTTTCGATGATCGTGTTCATGCGACGTGAGTGATCCTGAATGATTCGCGTCAGGCGTGTGTCATGCGGGTCAATGCCAGGTGATTCCGCCAGTAGCTGGCCGGCGTGACTGATTGCGCCGAGAGGATTGCGGATTTCATGCGCAATACTGGCCGTCAGCCGGCCGAGTGAGGCGAGTTGTAATTGCTGTGCCTGCTGGGTCATGGCGGCAGTGTCTTCGAGAAAAATCAAGGTGGCCGGGTTGTCCTCTTTGCTCAGCCGGGCGAAACGGGGCATGACGCTCCCGCCGGCGGACGATTGGACGGTCTCCGGGGTGGTTTCCGGATCACGTTTCCAGTTTTCGAGCTGCCTTGCCAGTTCCGGTGAAACTTCGTGCAGGGCGGGTCGTCCGGCGATCGAGGGCATACCCAGCATGTACCAGGCCGATTCGTTAATGAGGCGCACCTGGGCCGCCCCATCGATCACCACGATACCGGTTTGCATGCGCTGGATGATATGCTCGGTCAGTTCTGCCATATTGGCCAGGTCCACCCCGCGTTCCTTGGCCAGCGTTTCACTTTCCCGAATCCGCTTGGCAAACAGATGGGCCACGATGGCGGTGACAAACAGGGTCAGTCCGAGCAGACCCGCCTGGGTGTAGGTGCTGCCCCGACTGAGCTCGCTGGATTCCGCATAGAACTGTTCGCCCAGCAGGGCAAAGGTCGCCAGGGAGGCAAACATCAGGGCATCCCGGCTGCTGAGTACCACACTCCCTCCCGCGACAGTAATGATCAGCAGGTTGCCCACCCCGCTATTGACCCCGCCACTGGCATGCATCAACAGAATAGTGGCGGTGATATCCGTAAACAGTTGCAATGACACCTGGACGCGGAAACCCGGTTGGCGGACACGCAGCATGAGGGCAAAGAGGATGCTCAGACCCAGATAGGACAGGCTGGTATAGAAGAACAGGGCTTTGTTAATGCTGGCCAGGGGGGGGAACAGCAAATCGGTATACACCAGGGCAGTGAAGAAAACACTGATCAGGAAACGATAGGCATTCAGAAACTCCAGGGGTTTCCAGGTATAACTGGCCGCATCCGGATCGTGCGCGGCGCCCCCATGTGCATGCAGGTAATAAGGTTTCTGGCTAGCCACGCATGTGTTTCCCTGTCTGCCCCGGTCTGACGGAACCTAATCGGCCTGCTGATCCAACTGACGATGTTCGTCACTGCAATACCAGCCATCGCGGCCGTGGATCGCTTCCGCTTCGGGGATGTGCAGATCACAGTATTGGCAACGCACCATGCGACCGATTTTGTCCGGGGTTTTTTTCGAATCCCGGGGCAGGCTGGCCAGCCAGCGTTTCAGCAATCGATACACCAACAGGGCGATGAAAACAATAATGGCAACACGAAGCAGTCCGAGCATAGTCAATTCCGGTTGAGTCTGATTAAGGAAGTTATCGGCCAGAATCATACCGTATGTAGTCAAACAGGTAACGCGCCCCGCGTGCTGAATGCAAAACTCACGACCCGTCAGGGACTGTTGACACATTGTTTTTGCGTCGCCTGCGGGATTGCTCCAAAATAGCGGGCTTTGAGTAGGGACGGCACGCCCATGAATCTGCACGAATACCAGGCCAAACAACTATTTCAACAATTCGGCATTGCGGTGCCGGCAGGAAGGGCCGTTGACTCTGCCCAGGCAGCGATAGCGGCGGCCCGGAGCCTCGGTGGGGATGGGTGGATGGTCAAGGCCCAGGTGCATGCCGGTGGGCGCGGCAAGGCGGGCGGGGTCAAGCGCGTGCAGGGTGAAAGCGAACTGCAGCAGGTCGTTGAGGCCCTCTTGCAAAGTAATCTGGTCACTGCACAGACGGGTGCCGCCGGTCAGCCAGTCAATCAGGTATTGATCGAACAACCAACTGCCATCGCCCGTGAACTGTATCTCGGCGTGCTGGTGGATCGCGCCCGCGAGCGGGTGGTGTGTATGGCCTCTGAAGCCGGTGGGATGGATATCGAGGAAGTGGCCCGCACCCGGCCCGACAAGATTCTGACGGTGGAAATCAACCCGGCGAGTGGCCTGATGCCGTTTCAGTGTCGGCAACTGGCGTTTGCGCTGGGTCTGGGTACGCAGCTAAAAGCGTTGAGCCAGATCATGCAGGGCCTGTACAGACTCTTCCTCGCCAATGATCTGAGCCTGGTGGAAATCAACCCCTTGGTCGTGACCGAGGACAATGCCCTCCTGGCACTGGACGCCAAGATCAATCTCGATGACAACGCGCTGTATCGCCATCCGGGACTGACCGAGATGCGGGATCCGAGCCAGGAAGAGGAACGGGAAAATCGCGCCTCCCGGTTTGGCCTCAACTATGTGAGTCTGGACGGCAACATTGCCTGCATGGTCAATGGCGCCGGGCTGGCCATGGCCACCATGGACCTGATCAAGCTGCACGGTGGCGAGCCCGCCAATTTCCTCGACGTGGGAGGTGGTACGACGGCCGACAAGGTGGCGGAAGCCTTCAAACTGATCATTTCCGATCCCAAGGTCAAGGCCATTCTGGTCAACATTTTTGGCGGGATCGTCCGCTGTGACCTGATTGCCGAGGGCATCATTCAGGCCGTTCGGGAAGTGGATCTGGCCGTACCGGTGGTGGTACGTCTGGAGGGCACGAATGTGGAGCGGGGCCGGCAACTGCTGGCAGACAGCGGTTTGGCGATTACCACCGCCAGCGGGTTAACCGATGCGGCGGAAAAAGCTGTCGCGGCCACAGGAGGACAAAATTAATGGCCATTCTGGTTAATCGAGACACCCGCGTCATCTGTCAGGGCTTCACCGGTAAACAGGGCACCTTTCACTCCGAACAGGCCATTGCCTACGGCACCAATCTGGTCGGCGGGGTGACCCCGGGCAAGGGCGGCCAGCAACATCTTGAACGCCCGGTGTTCGACACGGTACACGAAGCGGTCGCTACTACCGGCGCCAATGCCAGCATGATCTATGTGCCGGCGGCCTTTGCCGCCGATGCCATTCTGGAAGCCGCCGATGCCGGGATCGAGGTGATTGTCTGTATCACCGAGGGGATTCCGGTGCTGGACATGATCAAGGTCAAACATGTTCTGGCGGAAACCGGGGCCGCCCTGATCGGACCCAACTGTCCCGGCGTCATCACTCCCGCCGAATGTAAAATCGGGATCATGCCGGGGGCGATACATCAGCCGGGAAGTATCGGCATTGTCTCCCGTTCCGGGACCCTGACTTATGAAGCCGTGCACCAGACAACCCTGAACGGCCTGGGGCAAAGTACCTGTGTCGGTATCGGTGGTGATCCCATCCACGGCCTGGATTTCATCGACTGTCTCGAGCAATTCGAGGCGGATCCTGCTACCCGGGGTATTATTATGGTCGGCGAGATCGGCGGTAGCGCCGAGGAAGAAGCCGCGGAGTACATCCAGGCCCACGTAAGTAAGCCGGTTGTCGCCTATATCGCCGGGGTCACTGCGCCGCCCGGTAAACGCATGGGACATGCCGGTGCCATCATTTCCGGTGGCAAGGGCACGGCGGAAGGTAAATTCGCGGCGCTCGAAGCAGCCGGGGTAAGCGTGACGCGTTCCCCGGCCGAGATGGGGACAGTCATGCAGCAGTTACTGGCAGCTTCCTGATAGCAGGATCAATCAACCCTTGGACATACAGCCTTGAGCCCAGAACCGACACATCCGGCACCCGCCCTGCGGCTGGTGGTGGCGCAGACCAATTTTCTGGTCGGCGGGATCAGGGAAAATCTGGCGCGCATCATTACCCTGGCCGAGCAGGCGCGGGATGAATATCACGCTGACGCAGTGCTGTTTCCCGAACTGGCCTTGACCGGTTATCCCCCGGAAGATTTATTGTTACGCCCCGGGCTGCATGAACGCATTGCCGAGGCCCTGACCCGATTGCGGCATACGATCAACGGCATCGATGTCATCGTCGGTTATCCGGAAAAAACTCCCCTCGGTGTCTACAATGCTGCTGTGGTGTTGCGTAATGGTGAGGTCGTCGCCAATGCACGCAAGCATTACCTGCCCAACTACAGCGTATTCGATGAGCAGCGTTACTTCATTCCCGGTGATGGTGTTTGTGTGGTTAATATTGCCGGGGTCTCGATCGGCATCACCCTGTGTGAGGACATCTGGTATCCCGATCCGGTGGCCGCCCAGATTGAGAACGGCGCCCAGATGATCGTGGTACTGAATGCCTCGCCGTATCACTTGTACAAAAGCGGTGAACGGGAACATGTCGTGACCGACCGGGTCAGGGAGAACCACGTCCCTGTTGTCTATGCCAATCTGATCGGTGGCCAGGATGAACTGATTTTTGATGGCGATTCCTTTGTCATGAATGCCGATGCCCATGTGGTGCAGCGCATGCCGGCGTTTGCCGAGGGGCTGTATCCCGTGGATTTTGACGTTGAGGAGACGCGGGTTGTACCGCGTCTCGGCCCCCTGGCCGAACCCTTATCCCGGGAAGCCAGTGTGTATGAAGCCCTGGTGCTGGGGGTGCGGGATTATGTGACTAAAAATGGCTTTGAAGGGGCCATTATCGGCCTGTCAGGGGGTATCGATTCCGCGGTGACATTGGCGGTGGCGGTGGATGCGCTGGGGGCGGACCAGGTGGAAGCGGTCATGATGCCTTCCCGCTATACCTCGGACATGAGTGTGGAAGATGCCGCCGAAGAAGCGGACATTCTGGGGGTAGAACACCACGTCATCCCGATCGAAGCGAGTTTCGAGGCTTTTCTGGCGTCTTTGAACCATGAATTTGCCGGATTACCCGTCGATACCACGGAAGAAAATATCCAGGCCCGTTGTCGGGGAGTGATCCTGATGGCCATCTCCAACAAGAAACACAAGATGGTGCTGACCACCGGGAACAAAAGCGAGATGGCCGTTGGCTACGCGACCCTGTATGGGGATATGGCGGGAGGTTATGATGTCCTCAAGGATGTCCCCAAGACCCTGGTGTATCGCCTGGCGCGATACCGCAACAGTCTCAGTGAGGTCATTCCCCGCCGCGTGATCGAACGCGCGCCGTCGGCCGAACTGGCCCCGGATCAGCACGACACCGATTCACTTCCGCCGTACGAGATTCTCGACGGCATTCTGGAAATGTACGTGGAGCAGGACCACGGTCTGGAAGACATTGTGGCCGCCGGTTATGAACGCGATACCGTGATTCGGGTTTTGAATATGGTGGATCGGAATGAATACAAACGTCGTCAGGCAGCACCGGGGATTCGTATAACACCACGGGCCTTTGGCCGGGATCGGCGTTATCCCATCACTTCGGGTTACAGTCGGCAGCGCAGTTAAGACAGAAAATTTCGTGTTGGCCCTGTCCTCACCTACAAAAATTGTTTATAAACGCAGTCACTAGAATAAAACACAAAAAGACCCAAAGGATCATGTGATGAAAAAAGTAGAAGCCATCATCAAACCATTCAAACTGGATGATGTTCGGGAAGCCTTATCCGAGATCGGCATCACCGGCATGACCGCCACGGAAGTGAAGGGCTTCGGCCGGCAAAAAGGCCATACGGAACTATATCGTGGGGCGGAGTATGTCATCGATTTTCTACCCAAGGTAAAAATCGAAGTGGTGATTGCCGAGAGCATGGTGGATCAGTGTATTGAAGCCATCACCAATGCGGCTCGTACCGGCAAGATCGGTGACGGCAAGATCTTTGTGACCAGCGTTGAACGCACAGTGCGGATTCGGACCGGTGAAGAAGGTGAAGCGGCGATCTGACATCGCCACTGTCTTGGTGTCAGGTCGTTGGTGTGAGGTCGAGTTTGGAGACTTTACGGGTAATCTTGTGTTCCGGATAATTCAGTTTCAACACCTGTAGCGCATCCTGCGCGAGATCGTTTAACCCCAGTTCGTAATAGGCTTCGACCATGGCACCCAGCGCGTCAGGGACATACGGGGTGTTCTGATAATTTTCCAGAATGTAACTGGCCCGGTTTACAACCGCGACGTAGGCCCTGCGCTTGAGATAATAGCGAATCACGTGGGTTTCATATTTCGCCAGGCCGTCACGCAGGTTATACATGCGATCAATGGCCTCCCGTGAATATTCGCTGGTAGGAAATTTTCTGACCAGCTCGCCAAAATAGCCAAAAGCCCGGCGGGCGGCTTTGGGATCCCGTTCGGTTGGATCCTGTTTGAAAATCCGATTCATGAAGGATTGATCCGCATCAAAACTGGCCAGACCCCGCAGGTAGTAGGCGTAGTCCACATTGGGATGATTGGGGTGCAGTTTGATGAAACGTTCCGCCGCCAGGATGGCTGATTCCGGTTCATTGTATTTGTAATAGGCATAGGCCACTTCGAGTTGCGCGCGCTCCGCATAGATACCGTATGGGAAGCGTGACTCCAGCCGTTCATAAAACTGGATAGCCGTTTCATACTGACCGTTATCCAGTTCAGCCTTTGCTTCTTCGTAGATTTCCTCCGCGGTCATGCCGGCGGTAGGATCATCGGCGTCGGGTGATGAGGAACACCCGAACTGGCCAAAAACAACCAGCAGAAGCAGAACAAGGGATGACAGTCGTAACATGAGGGATTTCGTTGCTTAATTATCAGTTGCGGTTGAGCGCGTATCTATCGGGTAGTCTCGTTATAATGGCGACCCAACCACGGCAGTATACGCGTATCCGTCGCGATGATAAATCACAGAATCTCGGTAAGGGAACCACGGCAAGTCAATTTCTGATGAAAACCACGCAACTTCTACAGGGAGAGATACCCCCATCCTGTGCCGGCATGCGCCTGGATCAGGCGTTAGCTCAGGTTTTCAGTGACTATTCCCGCTCGCGTCTGAGTCAATGGCTGAAAGCCGGTCAGGTGCGGGTTAATGGCGAACAACAGCGCGCCCGTGACAAGGTCCGGGGCGGCGAACAGGTGGAAATCCAGGCGGAACTGGAAGCCCGGACCGAGTGGGAAGCAGAGGCCATTCCGCTGGATATTGTCTTTGAAGATACCGAGTTGATCGTGATTAACAAACCCGCCGGGCTGGTGGTGCATCCGGCTGCCGGTAATCCGGCCGGAACCCTGGTCAACGCGCTGTTGTACCATGATCCGCAATTGAGCGCGGTGCCGCGCGCGGGGATTGTGCATCGTCTCGACAAGGACACCAGCGGTCTCCTGGTCGTCGCCAGAACCCTGCCGGCCCAGAAATCCCTGGTGGAACAATTGCAGGCACGCCGCTTGCTGCGCGAGTACGAGGCCGTGGTGACCGGTGTCATGACGGCCGGCGGGACCGTCGACGCTCCCATTGGCCGCCATCCGGTGCAACGCAAGCGCATGGCCGTGCTCCCGGGTGGCAAACCGGCCATGACCCATTATCGGGTGGTGGAACGGTTTCGTGCCCATAGCTGGATTCGCTGTCGTCTTGAAACCGGCCGGACGCACCAGATACGGGTGCATATGGCACATATCCATTATCCGCTTGTCGGGGATCCCGTTTACGGGGGACGGTTGCGATTACCCAAAGGCTGTGGCGAGTCACTGGCCAGCACGTTACGGCAATTCAAGCGCCAGGCGCTGCACGCCAGACGCCTGGGCTTGATTCATCCAGCAACGGGAAAGACGCTGGAATGGAAAGCGCCATTACCGGCCGACATGGAACATTTAATGGCGGCGTTGCGCGCCGATACCGAAGCGACGCATCAGGAAGATAATATGGCGTGGTGGGATCCATTGGAATGAGCCAGGGACTGAACCGTGATCTGTGGTTACCGGCCGACTGGCCGGCACCGGCAGGGATTTATGCCGGCACCAGCAGACGCTGTGGTGGGGTCAGTACGGGGCCGTATGCGTCCCTGAACCTCGCCCTGCATGTGGGTGACCGTGCCGATGCCGTGTTGGAAAATCGCTGCCGCCTGGGGCTGCCCGCTGAACCGCTCTGGCTCAACCAGATTCATGGTGACACGGTGGTGGATGCCGGGCAATTTTCGGCGACGCATAACCGCGCCGGAAAAACCGAGGCCGATGCCGCGTATACCACGCAGGCCGGGGTGATTTGTGCCGTCTTGACGGCCGACTGTCTGCCCATCCTGTTCTGCGATCAAGAGGGAACGCGCGTGGCAGCGGCCCACGCTGGCTGGCGCGGCCTGGCCGGGGGCATTATTGAACGCACCGTCGACGCCCTGAAACTTCCCGGTGAAGAACTGCTGGCCTGGCTGGGCCCGGCCATTGGGCCGAGGGCCTATGAAGTGGGCCGGGAAGTGCGTGATGCCTTTGTACAACACAATGATGCAGCAGCTGGCGCGTTCACTTCCAGTCGCCCCGGCCACTGGTGGATGGACATGTACCGACTGGCGCGTCAGCGCCTGCAGCACTGCGGGGTGCGGACCATCAGTGGCGGCGATCACTGTACCTGGCAGGAAGCGGACAACTTTTATTCCTATCGGCGTGATGGCGTGACGGGTCGCATGGCAAGTGTCATCTGGATTGAAACTAATCAAGTCTGAGCGCGGATGATGCGGTAACATGCGCCCAGCTTGTTTATTCTGTGGGGATAGAGTGTGAGTTTGCTTGCCTGGATCATATTGTTCAGTCTGCTGGGAGGGGTGCTCAGTGTCCTGGCCGCGGCAATTTTTTTACTGCTGCCGGATGCCACCCGGCATCGCATTTTGCCGCATTTTGTCAGTTTTGCGATCGGCGCCTTGCTTGGCGCGGCTTTTCTCGCGCTGTTACCCCATGCCATGCAGGGCGGACAGGATTTCCATCTGCTTGGCTTGACAGTCTTGCTGGGCATTCTGGGCTTTTTCCTGCTGGAGAAAATGGTGTTGTGGCGCCATTGTCATGTGGAACATTGTGAGGCGCATGGTCCCGACGAAGCGGCGCACCGGCATGCCGCCGGCACGCTGGTGTTGATCGGCGATGGCATGCACAACCTGGTTGACGGGGTCTTGATCGCCGCGGCGTTTCTGACCGATATCCACCTGGGGATTGTCACCAGTCTGGCGGTAGCCGCGCACGAAATTCCGCAGGAAGTCGGTGATTTTGCCGTGCTGTTACACAGCGGGTATAGCCGGGGCAAGGCGTTTGTGTTCAATGTCCTGGCGAGTCTGACGACGCTGGTTGGAGCAGTGGTGGCCTACTGGAGCCTGGCTGAGGTGCAACACGTGCTGCCCTATATCCTGGCCATTGCTGCCTCGAGCTTTATCTATATTGCCGTGGCCGATCTCATCCCCGGTTTGCACAAACGGTTGCACTTTTCTGCCACGGTCCAGCAGGTGACCCTCATCATCATC
Organism: Thiohalomonadales bacterium; assembly: GCA_040235565.1. Taxonomy (GTDB): domain Bacteria; phylum Pseudomonadota; class Gammaproteobacteria; order UBA6429; family Thiohalophilaceae; genus JAHEIJ01. Next base: position 10,839 of record JBECLA010000094.1, read on the forward strand.
GGGGTGCTGGTCATCTACCTGGCCCATTCCACCTTGCACTGAGCGCAGTGCGACTCGTTGGAGGAAGACTGGCATGACGACCACACAAAAATGGTACATGTTGACGCTGGTAGGCAAGGATCGGCCGGGCATTGTTGCCCATATCACCGCGGCCCTGTATGAGGGCGGCGCCAACCTCGGCGAAACCTCCATGCTGCGTCTGGGCGGGAATTTCACCATCATGATGATGGTGCAGTTCAAGGGAAACACCCATGCGCTGCGTGAGCTGGTGGGCGGAGTTGCCGAGTCGCTGGGATTGCAGCTGCATATCGATCAGATTGAAGCCCATTTGCATGATCATCGTATTCCCGATGTGCGCATCACGGTGTACGGGGCGGATCGGGCGGGTATCGTGGCCAAGGTCACCGGGGTATTGGCCGAGGCCGGAATGAATATCCTGGAGCTGGAATCGGATGTCGGGGGGACGGAAGCCGATCCGATTTACATCATGAGTATCGAGGGGCATGCGGCGGAAGGCATCGCCGCCCTGGAATCCGCGCTGGAGATCGTCAGGGCCGAGGGGATCGATGCCAGCTTGCAGGCCGTTGATACCCTGCTAGGGTGATCGCAAACCGCTCCGCTGATTGTTGCCATGCCTGTGCTTGAACTGCTGCAGTATCCGGATCCGCGTTTGAAACAGGTTTCCACCCCGGTGCAGGACTTTACCTTGGAGTTGAGCAGCTTTATCCAGGATCTGGAAGCCACCATGCGCAACGGTCCCGGCGGGGTGGGCATCGCCGCCCCGCAGGTGGGTCGCTTTGAGCGCATCGTGCTGGTGGATGTGTCGGGCAAACCCAGGGTCTCCCATCATGGCCGCCTGGTGCTCATCAATCCTGAAATCCTGGCCCGGGAAGGAAGGGTCAAAGGCCGGGAAGGGTGTATGTCGGTGCCCGACTATACCGGCAATGTGGTTCGGGCCGAGCAGATTCAACTCAGGGCCTGTGACGAGCAGGGGCAGGTGCACGAGTATGCCATGCAAGGCTATGAAGCCCGTGCTGTACAGCATGAGATCGATCATCTCGATGGCTTGTTGTTTCTTGACCGGCTCGTGAGTCGACGGCACGATCTGTTTCAACGCAAGCACTAGCAAACAAAATAATAAAGGGATGAACTGATGGCTTGGTCGATAGCCTTGGTCTTACTGGTGATCATTGCGACCCTGTTTCACTGGCTGTTTCGAAAAGCCGATGCGGCCAATGCGGCTGACTGGGGAAGCATGTGGAAGAACCGTCTGGATGGACTGAATCGGTTGTTCCTGCGAAGCTATCACAAGTGCCACATCGAGACGGTGCCCCTGCCGGAGGAAGGACCGGCCCTGGTGGTGGCAAATCATGTCTCGGGGCTGGATCCCATGATGATACTTGCGGCCTGTCAACGTCCGGTGCATTTCATCATCGCCGCTGAACAATATCATCGTTTTGGATTGAACTGGTTGTTCCGCCTGGGTGGTTGCATCCCGGTGGATCGATCCAGTCGCAGCGACAGTGCCTTCCGGGTTGCCCTGCAGGCTTTGCGGGAAGGAAAAGTGGTCGGTTTATTCCCCGAGGGTGGCATTCATCTCCCCGGCAAAGGTCCCAAACGGCTCAAGCGCGGCGTCGCGCGCTTGGCCCAATTGAGCGGCGCCCCGGTCTTCCCGATGCAGGTCTCCGGGATGCGATTCCCCGGCCATGTCTTGCCGGCGGTGCTGTGGCCAAATGAGGCCCGGCTTAGAAGCTTCCCTGCCGTGGCCTGCGCCAGGCTGGAAGAGCAGGAGTGTCTGACACAACTCGGGCGGCGCATCCTGAACCACACGGTCGGCTAGCTCGCATTCACGGCGTCAATGCCGGCGCATTTCATCCTTCTGATTTATCCTTACAACTTGAAAGCCTACAGAATAGCCCTATCTAGTTAGCAGTTAGCGATTGAATTCCGAGGGGAACAGCGCTTATGCGTATGGATAAACTTACCAGTAAGTTTCAGATGGCACTGGCTGATGCCCAGAGTCTGGCAGTGGGGCGAGACAACCAGTTCATTGAACCGGTCCACCTGATGAGCGCTCTGCTGGATCAGGATGGAAGCACGGTGACCCATCTGTTGACTCAATCAGATGTCAACGTGAATCAGTTGCGTTCCGATCTATATGAGGCAATGGATAAACTGCCAACGATTGGTGAAGCGACCGGTGAGGTACATATTTCCAATGATCTGTCCCGTTTGCTGAATCTGACCGACAAACTGGCGCAAAAACGCAACGATCAGTTTATTTCCAGCGAACTGTTTGTGCTGGCGGCGATCGAGGATAAAGGCACGCTGGGTGATCTGTTGCGCAAGGCCGGGGCTTCCAAAGGCGCCCTGGAAAAGGCGATTGACAACGTCCGCGGCGGACAGGCGGTGAACGACCCCAATGCCGAAGAACAGCGCCAGGCATTGGAAAAATACACAATTGATCTGACCGAACGCGCCGAACAGGGCAAACTCGATCCAGTGATTGGCCGGGATGATGAGATTCGTCGCGCGATTCAGGTATTACAGCGTCGGACCAAAAACAATCCAGTACTGATTGGTGAGCCAGGTGTGGGCAAGACCGCCATTGTCGAAGGCCTGGCGCAACGGATTATCAACGCAGAAGTACCGGAAGGTCTCAAACACAAACGGGTATTGTCACTCGACATGGGCGCGCTGTTGGCCGGGGCCAAGTTTCGCGGGGAATTTGAAGAGCGCCTCAAGGCCGTCTTAAATGACTTGGCCAAGCAGGAAGGCCAGATCATCCTGTTTATTGATGAAATCCATACCATGGTGGGCGCCGGCAAGGCGGAAGGCGCCATGGATGCTGGCAATATGCTGAAACCGGCGCTGGCGCGGGGCGAACTGCACTGTGTGGGTGCCACGACCCTGGACGAATATCGCAAATACATTGAAAAGGATGCGGCGCTGGAACGTCGTTTCCAGAAGGTACTGGTGGATGAACCGACGGTGGAGGATACCATTGCGATTCTGCGCGGCCTGAAAGAGAAATATGAAGTGCACCACGGTGTCGATATCACCGACCCGGCCATCGTCAGCGCCGCCACCCTGTCACACCGCTATATCACTGATCGCCAGTTGCCGGACAAGGCGATCGATCTGGTGGACGAGGCCGCCAGCCGGATCCGGATGGAGATTGATTCCAAACCGGAAGTTATGGACAAACTTGAACGTAAGTTGATCCAGATGAAGATTGAACGTGAAGCGCTGGCCAAGGAAAGCGATCAGGCTTCACGCGAACGATTGCAAAAGCTGGAAGATGATATCGATTCACTGGAACGCGAGTACAGTGAACTGGAAGAAATCTGGAAGGCGGAAAAAGCGGCGGTGCAGGGGACGACCCATATCAAGGAGGAACTGGAACGCGCCCGTCTGGAACTGGAAACGGCGCGTCGTGCCGGGGATCTGGCGCGGATGTCGGAACTGCAATACGGCCGCATTCCCGATCTGGAAAAACAACTCGAGATGGCATCCCAGCTGGAGCAACAGGAAACCCGGTTACTGCGCAACAACGTGACCGAGGAAGAAATCGCTGAAGTCGTCTCCAAATGGACCGGCATTCCCGTGTCAAAAATGCTGGAAGGCGAACGGGAAAAATTACTCCGCATGGAAGATGCCTTGCACAAACGGGTGGTGGGACAGGACGAGGCGGTCAAGGCCGTGTCCGATGCCATTCGCCGCTCACGGGCGGGCTTGTCGGATCCGAATCGCCCGAACGGCTCGTTCCTGTTCCTGGGGCCCACCGGGGTGGGCAAGACCGAACTGACCAAGGCGCTGGCCGAGTTTTTATTCGATACCCAGGATGCCATGGTGCGGATCGACATGTCCGAGTTCATGGAAAAGCATTCAGTGGCGAGGCTGGTCGGGGCGCCGCCCGGCTATGTCGGTTATGAGGAAGGGGGTTATTTGACCGAAGCCGTGCGACGCAAGCCCTATTCGGTGATTTTGCTGGACGAGGTGGAGAAAGCCCACCCGGATGTCTTCAACATTCTATTGCAGGTGTTGGATGATGGACGCTTGACCGATGGCCAGGGCCGCACTGTCGATTTTCGCAACACGGTGGTGGTCATGACCTCCAATCTGGGTTCGCAGCAAATCCAGGAAATGGCCGGTGAGGAAAATTATGATGCCATGAAACAGGCGGTGATGCAGATTGTGGGCAGTCATTTTCGGCCAGAATTTATCAACCGGGTGGATGAAGTGGTGGTGTTTCATCCTCTGGGCAAGGCACAGATTCGCGCCATTGCCAGTATTCAATTCGATTACCTGCGCAAGCGGTTGCTGGATAGAAATATTGATATCGAATTATCAGAGGCGGCCCTGGACAAGATCGGCGAAGCCGGCTTCGATCCCGTGTATGGTGCCCGACCACTGAAGCGGGCCATACAGCAGGAAGTCGAGAACAGTCTGGCACAGGAGATCCTGGCAGGTAAATTTATGCCGGGGGATGTCATCCAGGTTGATGTGACGGCGGAAGGTTTTAGCTTCAACAAGACCGGTCACAAGGTCAGCGCCGCCTGAACATTTCCTGATGGTTTAGATGACAACCCCGCCTTCTGGCGGGGTTGTTGTATATAACTTGGTTCCAGGTAACCGGGGCCTAGGCGGGCTGCTGACGGGGCAAATCAAAGTAAAATCTGGTGCCCAGGTTTCTGTAAGAATCAAAACCGACATAGCCACCGTGAGCCTCAATGATGGCTTTGACAATACTCAGGCCCAGACCATAGCCACTTGCCGAGCGGCTGTCGGAACTGTCAGATTGACTGAATTTTTCAAATACCCGGTCCTTGAACTCCGCAGGAATGCCCGGGCCTTTATCTTCAATACTCACCCGAATGTTGTTTTCCGAAGGGGTAACGCTGATCTGAACCGTGTCATTGCGGTTGCCATATTTGGCTGCATTAGTTAGCAGGTTGGTCATTACCTGAACCAGACGATTCTGGTCTGCATGTAAAATGACTTCACGTTGCTCGGGATTAAAAGCATAGACCACATTGAATTGTCTCGCATATGCCCGATTTTCTTCGATTGCATGCTGGATAATTTCAATCAAATTGACTGACTGCATATCAAAATTCATTTTGCCGCTTTCGAGTTTGCGCATATCCAGCAGATCATTCACCAGCAGGATCAGTCGGTGGCTGTTTTTTCGTGCGATATCGATGAGTTCCTTTGCCTTGTTTGACAGGTCTCCACTGATACCACCCGCAACCAGCCCCAGTGAACCGTGAATCGCGGTTAAGGGAGTCCGTAATTCATGACTGACTGTTGCCAGAAATTCATCGCGCGCCACTTCTGCCTGGTGGCGCAGGCGCTCGGTGCGTCTGAAAAGGTAGAATATGGCAGTGGCAAACAGCATAAATGGTACAAACATCAGCAACGATTGCAGGATTAACTGGCGTTGGAAAGTCTTGAACAAATTCGCGCGATAAAGTGCAGCGATCTCCCACTGGGTGCCTGGTACTTGTTCCAGCCTGACAAGGCGCCTGGTTTCCCCGGGTGTTAAATGGAAATGATCACGTTGCAGGTTATTGCGCGCCCCGGTAGCAGTAACTTCGATTAATGGTGATGCACCCGGTAACAACAACATTAATTCGTGATTGGCGGGTTGGATGTTATGGATAAGATCGCCGAGCATATCCGCACTGAAACTGACAAATAAAATGTGCGATGTCTTCTCGTCCGTCATTTTTGCCATGATATCGAAATGATACATGAGCGGATGAGGATGCACGCGAGGTGACTGAATACCGTTCAAGGCAAAGTCTACGATGTCCATCTGGCATAGTGTGCTCACCTGCCCGTCGAAATCGTCGATGTAGGGACGTCCCTCCTGATCAGCAATGGTGTAACTGAAATAACCCGGGAAGTATTGGCGCAATTTGTCACCGACCCGTTGTTGTTGCGTGTAGTCATCGGGCTGCTGAATCAATTGTACCAGCAACGGCCGCTGTTCCTGGCTGAACAATTTTACCAGTCGTTGTTTGTTGACAATAAAGCGGGCAATTTCATCGACGACGCCCCTGGTAGCCTGGCGGGCGACAATTTCATTATGACGGATGAATTCATCATGACGCGTCATGGCGATCCATAACAAGACCAAACCGAAGAAAGCAACCGTGATCAAGATAAAAACGGGATAGGTTTTCATTTGGTGTTTGTTTTGACGGGGAAGAACAAGACCTGAAAACTTGCCAGCTAGAGATGCATGCTCATTACCCTGTCCTTGGCCTGTTGGTATTCCTGCTCAAGCAGCACACCTTCATCGGTGAGACGACGCAATTCATTGAGTTCGATGGCCAGCATTTGTTTTTTATTAAAAGGCACAACCTGGCTGGCGGCCAGAACCCGGGTTTTTAACTCGTCGGAAAAGTGCCTGAATTCCTGTTTGTTTGGTCGATTCTTCAGCAAACGAATTAACACACAGTTACCATAGCGGCTTCGAAATTCCATTACGTTAGGGGATTGATACAAAAACATCAAAAGTGCCGCCAGGGCCAGTAGCACAAACAAGGTGACAAAGGGAATAAGCCGCCCCAGTGAGTCGTTGTCTGAATGCTGATACAGGTAAATGACATAGATAACCGTTGCCAGACTGAAGTAGCTGACTCCCAAAAGCCAACGCCAGGAAATGCGGCGATGGAGTGAAGGCCAGGGCTCCAGCATGCCCATATTCAAATGATAGGCCTTGTCCCCGAATACATTATGGATATTAATTTTAATGAATTTATCGTTATAGATTTCAAATCGGCGCACTTCACCTTTGAAGCGTGACTCCTGGACCATGACCCGATTGATATTCTTACCAGCCATTTTTCTATGCTATTCAGTAATCTAGACGAGTGCTATACAGGACCCAATCATAACCCATGCAAATATGAGGCTGCCAATGGGCAGGTGCAGAAATCCGATTTTATTCACCCACTGAACTCTGGGAAAATCCAATGGTCACAAAAAAAGAACCAGTAATCCGAAAGACTACTCTGTGCCCGTGAGACGATACCAATGCTGATAAAAAAACTGCCTGATATTAAACCCTCTGAAATTACCAGCCGGTCAACCTATATGAATCGGCGTAAATTCATGCAATCCACGACAGGCATGTTACTTGCCGGCATGTCAGGCTGGGGCAATGCCAGATCGGCGGAACAGAGTCAGGGATATGGTCGATCAAAACTCGATTACCAGGCCATGCCGGTATACGCAACCGATGAGGAGCAAACGCCCTATGAGCATGTTACCGGTTATAACAATTATTATGAATTCGGAACCGATAAGTACTCGCCGGCCACAACTGCGCACCAAATGAAGGTCAAACCGTGGTCGGTGGAGATCGAGGGTGAAGTCACAAAGCCGGGTCGCTACTCGCTGGAAGACATACTTAAACCCCATACCCTGGAAGAACGCATCTATCGCTTGCGTTGTGTCGAGCGCTGGTCAATGGTGATTCCCTGGATCGGGTTTCCTCTCGGTGATTTGATCAAACGCTTCGAGCCGACTTCCAGGGCGAAGTACGTGGAATTCACCACCTTGTTCCGGCCCAGTGAAATGCCGGGGCAGAAACGGGCCGTGCTGGATTGGCCCTATGTGGAAGGATTACGCATGGATGAAGCCATGCATCCGCTAACAATACTCGCCGTGGGTTTATATGGCGAGGTCTTGCCCAATCAAAACGGCGCACCGCTACGGCTGGTGGTGCCGTGGAAATACGGCTTCAAGAGCATCAAATCCATTGTCAAGATTCGCTTTAGTGACCAACAACCGGTCAGCACCTGGTCCCGGGCGGCACCTCATGAGTACGGTTTTTATGCCAATGTGAATCCGGATGTGGATCATCCGCGCTGGAGTCAGGCGCGAGAACGTCGCCTGGGTGAGTTTCTCAAACGCAAGACGCTCATGTTAAATGGCTATGCTGATCAGGTCGCCAGCTTGTATGCAGGTATGGACCTGCGAAAATACTACTAAGCGGATGGCATGTGGTTTATGCATAGATTACACAACCTCCCTCATCTGATAACCCGCGCTGGTAAATTTTGGTGCTAATGACAGTAACCCGCCTGCAATTATTCAAGCCTGTCTTGTTTGTACTCTGCCTGATTCCTGCAGTGATGCTGGGCTGGAATTTTTATTCCAATCAGCTGGGCGCCAATCCCTTTGAAGTCCTAACTCGCGATTCAGGTGAGTGGACCCTGCGTTTCCTGTTATTGACACTGCTGATGTCGCCGTTGCGCGCAATGCTGCAACAATCCTGGCCCTTGCAGTTACGGCGGATGCTTGGCCTGTACAGTTTTTTTTATGCCTGCCTGCATCTGACAACCTATTTGTGGTTTGACCAGTTTTTTGATTGGCAGGAAATCATGGCCGACATTGCCGAGCGGCCTTTTATCACTGTGGGGATCACGGCATGGATCCTGTTAGTTCCCCTGGCGATCACCTCGACCAAAGGCATGATGCGACGCCTGGGACGTCGTTGGAAACGCCTGCACCGGAGTATTTATGTGATTGCGATTCTGGCGGTATTACATTTCATCTGGCTGGTGAAAGCTGACCTGCGCGAACCGCTCATCTATGCCGGGATACTGCTCGTGCTCCTCGGCTATCGACTGGCCAGGTGGGGTCAAAAGCATGAGTTTGGTATTGCCACCCGTTAGCAGGTGTTTCGCATCAGACTGACAACGGTTTGAGCGTCGAATCAGACTGCAAATCGCAACTTTTTGCTGAATTTTTTATGCAGTGGGTCCGTAAGCCCTGCTAGAATCGGCCCGGTTGTAATAAGATAGCCGGTCAGAAAATTGTCAGGCCATAAAAATAATAGCGTGGCACATCATGCAGGTGTGTACTGTTTCTTTTTGAGAAATCAAGGTTTTAAGTCAGGAGGAGGACTGAATGTCTATTAATCGCCGTGAATTTATTCAACTCATGGGGATGGCGGCGGCGGCCGGCATGTTACCGGGGTGTGACAGCAAGACCAGCGGACCCAGTGGCGTCACCACCACCAGCCAGGCACCGAAAGATCCCTATGCTTTACCCCAGTTCGGTAACGTCAATCTGATGCATTTCACCGACTGTCATGCCCAGTTATTACCCATCTATTTCCGTGAACCCAATGTGAACCTCGGTGTCGCGGAAGCCAATGGACGACCACCGCATCTTGTTGGTGAAAAGCTCCTGCAGCATTACGGTATTCAGCCCAACACCATGGAGGCGCATGCCTTTACGTATCTGAATTTTGCCGAAGCGGCCAAGACCTACGGCAAGGTGGGTGGCTTTGCTCATTTGCGTACCCTGGTGAAACGATTGCGGTCGGACCTGGGCGTTGACAAGACCCTGCTGTTGGATGGGGGTGACACCTGGCAAGGCTCCGGTACGGCCTACTGGACCCGCGGCAAGGACATGGTCGGCGCGTGTAACCAACTCGGCGTGGACGTCATGACCGGCCACTGGGAATTCACCTACCTGGATGACGAAGTGATTTCCAATGTGCAGGACTTCAAGGGCGACTTTGTTTGCCAGAATGTGTTTGTCAAAGATGTGGCCTCATTTGATTACAAATTTGCGGATTTTGACGGTTTCAATGAAGACAGCCTGCGGGCGTTCAAGCCGTACACCATCAAGAACATGGGCGGTGTGCGCGTTGCGGTCATCGGCCAGGCGTTCCCCTATACCCCGATTGCCAACCCGGGCCGGTTCATTCCGGACTGGACGTTCGGGATTCGCGACGGGGACATGCAGAAGATTGTCGATACCGTGCGGGAGAATGAAAAACCCGATGTGGTCGTGGTGCTCTCGCACAACGGGATGGACGTGGATCTGAAAATGGCCTCCGTGGTGAGTGGCATTGATGTGATTTTTGGCGGCCATACCCATGACGGGGTGCCGGCGCCCAGCGTGGTGAAAAACAAGGGTGGCCAGACCCTGGTGACCAATGCCGGTTCCAATGGCAAGTTCCTGGGTGTGATGCAGCTTGATGTTCGCAACGGCAAGGTCCAGGATTACCGCTACAAACTGTTGCCGGTGTTCTCCAACCTGCTGGAACCCGATGCGGAAATGAGCGCCTACATTGAAGGGGTGCGCAAACCGTATATCGAAACGTTGCGCGAAGAACTGGCAGTGGCGGACACGGTGTTGTACCGCCGCGGCAACTTCAACGGTACCTTCGACCAGGTTATCTGTGATGCCTTGCGCAAAGTCGGGGGTGCTCAAATCTCCCTCTCGCCCGGATTCCGCTGGGGGACTTCGATCCTGCCCGGCCAGGCAATCACCATGGAACATGTAATGGATCAGACCAGTATTACCTATCCGGAAACCTATGTACGGGAAATGAGTGGCCAGACCATCAAGGATATTCTGGAGGATGTCGCCGATAACCTGTTCAATGTCGATCCCTACTATCAGCAGGGTGGTGACATGGTGCGGGTAGGTGGTCTCGACTACACCATCGATCCGAAACAAACCATTGGCAAGCGTATCACTGACATGCGACTGGACGACGGTACGCCGATCGAGGCGGACAAGAACTACTCCGTAGCCGGCTGGGCCACGGTGGGCGAACAGGCCCCCGGCAAGCCGATCTGGGAAGTGGTGGCGGAATATCTGCGCGATGAGAAAGTTGCCAAGATCGATAAGCTCAACACGCCGAAGATCGTCGGCATGGAAGGAAATCCGGGTATCGCCTGAGATTAACCGGCTTGTCGCTGAAAAAGGGAAGGCTTTGCCTTCCCTTTTTTGTTTGGTGGTTTGCCGAGATGTTATTTAAACAGCCGCACAGACTCAGAATTTTGCCCCGAGGGCGCTGGCCCGTTCCGCCGGAGTATCATGTGGTGGCTGCCGGGTTAACCAGTCTCCGGCGTGTTGCCGGATAATTTCCGACATTAACGCAATGTGCGCCGGCGCGGAATTGAGCGCCGGGATGTAGTGAAAAGTCTTGCCGCCGTGAGTCAAAAAGAGGGTTCGATTCTGCATGTTGATTTCCTCCAGCGTTTCGAGGCAATCGGCGGCAAAACCGGGGCAAATGACCTGCACATGTCGGCAACCCGTTTTGGCCAGTTTTTCCAGGGTGTGATCAGTATATGGTTGCAGCCAGGGTTCGGGACCAAACCGGGACTGAAACGTGGTTTGCCATAGCGTCGTATCAAGCCGCAACTCTTCAGCAACGAGTCTGGCGGTTTTATGGCATTCACAAAAATAGGGATCACCGGCATCCAGGTAGCGTTGCGGCAAGCCGTGAAAGGAAAACAACAGCATGTCGGGCTGCCCGCTGGTCTGCCAGGTGGACCGAATGGAATCCGCCAGGGCACGAATGTAGGCCGGATGATCGTGGTAATGATTGACGAAACGCAGTTCCGGCACCCAGCGCCAGTGTTGCAGTTCCCGTGACACCGCATCCAGGGTCGAGGCGGTGGTGGTCGCGGAGTACTGCGGATAGAGCGGCAGGACCAGAATGCGTCGCGCACCGGCTTTTCGCAACGACTGCAGACCGGCAGCAATGGATGGCTCACCATAGCGCATGGCCAGTGCGACTTTCACCGGCCCGGAAAATAACGGTTCGAGGGCGGATTGCAACAGCGTCGCCTGTTGCTGGCTGATATGCAGTAACGGTGAACCGTCATCTGTCCAGATCTCGGCATATGCCCTGGCGACTCGATTGGGGCGAAAGCGGAGAATGATGCCATGCAGCACCAGCCACCATAACCAGCGGGGTTGTTCAACCACGCGGGGGTCCCATAAGAATTCCGCCAGGTAGCGGCGAATGGCAGCGGGAGTAGGGGCAGCGGGCGTCCCCAGGTTGGTTAACAGAATGCCACTGCATTCGGGGTTGTCATGCTGGAAATCGGAGTCAGCCGTGTAGCGGGACATGAGCACGTTCTCAGTTGGAAAGTTGCTGCTATTATCCTTAAGACCCGGACAAAAGCAAAAACCAAAAACAGTCAATGACCATGAAAGGTGTCTTCCTCGATCTGGCCAGTCTGGATAATGATGATTTGAATCTGGAATCCTTGCACGGGGTCCTGGATGAGTGGGATCTGTACCCCGCTACGGCAGCGGCAGAGGTTGCGATGCGCCTGCAGGGCGCAGAAGTTGTGGTCAGTAACAAAGTGGTTTTGTCGCGAGAGGCTCTGGCCAGCGCGGATAGCTTACGACTTATCTGTGTTGCAGCAACAGGAACCAACAATGTCGATCTGGAAGCTGCCCGCGAACAGGGTATTGTCGTGACGAATGTGCGCGCTTATGGCACTGCCTCGGTGGTGCAACATGTGTTCGCCCTGATGTTGTCCTTACAGCGACGTATTCCCGCGTACCAGCATGCTATCCAGCAAGGTCGTTGGGCACAGAGTAAATTTTTCTGTTTACTCGATTATCCGATTGAGGAACTTGGTGGCAAGGTGCTTGGCATCATCGGTTATGGTGAACTGGGGCAGGCCGTGGCAAAGACTGCCGCCTGTTTTGATATGCAGGTGCGAGTGGCACGGCGTGATGCGGATGACATCCGTCCCGACCGCGTTGCCCTGGAGGACTTGTTGGCCGAGGCTGATGTGCTCAGTCTGCATTGTCCCTTGACCAGCGAGAACCGGGGACTGATTGGTGAAGCGCAACTCAAATGCATGAAGTCCAGTGCGATTCTGATTAATGCGGCACGCGGCGGGCTGGTCGATGAAACGGCGTTGGCGACAGCCTTACATCAGGGCTGGATCGCTGGCGCCGGGATCGATGTCCTGGAAGTTGAACCGCCGGACGGCAGCAGTCCCTTGCTGGGTGATGTCCCCAATCTGATCCTGACACCACATATTGCCTGGGCCAGTCGTACGGCCCGCCAGCGTTTGCTGGATCAACTTGTTGATATCATTCACGGATATCGTCAGGGTTCAATTCCCAACCGGATCGTTTGAATTCAACAGTCACCCCTGCTTCGGTCCGACATCGGCTGGGCTGTCTGAGAGTGTGATGTTTTTCACAGATACCTGACCACTTATCACGTTCTACTATGCCGCGCGTTCCACGTTGGAGGAATGAGGACATCTCGATCCACCTCACAACTCAGCAACCACAGGGAGAACATTATGAATAAATCCGGAATCATGCTAGTTACTGCGTTATTGAGTTTTGCCACGGTGCATGCTGAGGAAATCCAGCCACAGCCATCTGCCGCGCCAGAGGCTGAACCCGCCAGCGCAGCAAATACCACTACAGTTACTGCACAACCGGAGCAGGAAGCTGCCACAATCACAGAAGCTCCCGCAGCAATCAGTACGGAGTCGACGGCCGAATCCGATGTGGAAGCCCAGACAGGATTTAATCCGGGTACAGTTGCCCGCTCTGCTTTTACCACTGCGATTGCCGATCGCGAGCCGGTTGATACACTGCAGGAACTTGAGGCACAGGAACAAAAAATTTATTACTTCACTGATTTACTTGATATGCAAGGGCAGACTGCCACGCATCGATGGGAGTACAACGGCGAGGTAATGGCCGAGATTACCTTTGAGGTCAAAGGCCCGCGGTGGCGGGTGTGGTCAAGCAAGAACCTTCGTCCCGACTGGTTGGGCGAGTGGAAGGTTTCGGTACTCAATAGTGCCAATGAGATTATCGGTGAGGATACGCTGAACATTATGGCGGTGACCGCCACGGAGGCAGCGCAACCTGCGCCGGCAGCGACGACTCCTCCGCAATAATCCGAAGCCAGAGCAGTGACCCTGCCCCGGAACCGGGGGCAGGGACCGGCCGAAGCCGAATGGTCTTGCCCGAGGATGATTCTCCTTGTCGTTTTCGACACGCTATGCCTGGGGCATGAAGAAAAGAAGTACTTAGCATTCAAAGTTAAAGTCAATGATATAGATCAACCGATCCGCTAGTTCATTTTACTGAGTGACTTGGCATCATTCACCGAAGAATCTATCTATCCTGACAGGGTGGTGCATTTTTGTTGGCGAGTGCTAAGGTTAGGGAAAGGAACCACGAACAATACGCCCTGCCTGGTCGGGAGGGCAGGCAACTCAGAGGTAAGTGTGATGACACAGTCAGTGACTGAACCGGTTATTGGAGAATGGTACGAAGACATCCAGAAACGCAGGTTTGAAGTTGTTGCCGTCGATGAGGATACGGTTGAAATCCAGTATTATGATGGGGATGTCGAAGAAGTAGATATGGAAAGCTGGTACCTGATGAATATCGTGCCGGCGGCTGAACCCAATGATGCTTCCGGGCCTTATGATGATCTGGATCTGGAAGAGTTTGGCAGGGGGGAAGAAGACCGTTCAGGTGATTGGCAACAGATGCTGGATGAATATTAACGCCCGGTTGAGTCAGTGCTTTCCAGTCCCCCTGGCCCTCAGTGGTCCAGCCTTTTGAATTTTATCCGATGCGGTTGGTCGCTATCATCGCCCAGGCGACGTTTTTTATCCGCTTCATAATCAGCATAGTTGCCCTCGAACCACACTACCTGACTCTCACCCTCAAAGGCCAGCATGTGGGTCGCGATTCGATCCAGGAACCAGCGATCGTGTGAAATCACAATTGCGCAACCCGCAAATTCCAGTAACGCCTCTTCCAGTGCACGCAGGGTTTCTACATCCAGGTCGTTGGTGGGTTCATCCAGTAACAACACATTACCACCGCTGCGTAGTAGCTTTGCCAGATGCACCCGGTTGCGTTCGCCACCGGAGAGGTCGCCGACAAACTTTTGCTGATCACTGCCCTTGAAGTTAAATCGCCCGACATAAGAGCGAGACGGAAATTCATATTTGCCAATGGTGATAATGTCCTGGCCGTCGGAAATTTCCTCCCATACGGTTTTATTGGGATCCAGCGCATCACGGCTTTGATCCACATAGGCCAGTTCCACCGTGGGGCCAATCCGTAACTCACCGCTATCCGGTTGTTCCTGGCCGACAATCATGCGGAACAGGGTGGATTTACCGGCACCGTTGGGGCCGATGACCCCGACAATTCCGCCACGGGGCAGATTGAAGCTCATGTTTTCAACCAGCAACGTGTCTCCGAATCCCTTGCTGATCGCCGTGGCTTCGATTACCAGGTCCCCGAGGCGCTGCCCCGGTGGGATAAACAATTCCTGGGTTTCATTGCGGCGTTGAAAATCCTGACTGGCCAGCTCTTCATAGCGGCTCAGACGCGCCTTGCTCTTGGCGTGCCGTCCCTTGGGATTGCTGCGGACCCATTCCAGTTCTGCTTTCATCGCCTTGATCCGGGCATTCTCTTGTTTTTCTTCGATCTCCAGGCGCTGCTCCTTTTGTTCCAGCCAGGAGGAGTAATTCCCTTCCCAGGGAATACCATGACCGCGATCGAGTTCCAGGATCCAGCCGGCGACGTTATCGAGAAAATAGCGATCATGCGTCACGGCGACCACGGTCCCCGGGAAATCGTGCAGGAAGCGTTCCAGCCAGGCAACGGATTCCGCGTCCAGATGGTTGGTGGGTTCATCCAGCAATAACATATCCGGGTTGGAGAGTAATAGCCGGCACAGGGCTACACGGCGACGTTCCCCGCCGGAGAGCCTGGTCACATCCGCATCCCAGGCAGGTAACCGCAGGGCATCGGCCGCAATTTCCAGTTTGCGTTCCAGCTCCCAGGCACCGGCAGCATCGATGGCGTCCTGTAGCTTGCCCTGTTCTTCCAGCAAGGCGTTCATTTCGTCATCTGACATGGGTTCGGCGAACTGCATACTGATGGCATTGAACCGGTCGACCATGTCTTTGAGTTCACGAATGCCATCTTCGACATTGCCGCGCACATCCTTGTCGGGATCCAGTTCCGGTTCCTGTGGCAGGTAACCGATGTGAATACCCGACTGGGGGCGCGCCTCACCGTCATATTCCTTGTCCACCCCGGCCATGATACGCAGCAGCGAAGACTTGCCGGACCCGTTCAGGCCCAGGACGCCAATCTTGGCCCCGGGGAAAAAGGACAGCGAGATGTCCTTGAGAATGGTGCGCCTGGGGGGGACGACCTTGCTCACCTGGTTCATGGTGTAAATGTATTGCGCCATCGAGACTGCTACCTGTAGTGGGACTAAGCGGATAAAATTTGGCCGTGCATTGTACTGGTTGCCTGACAATTTGGGTACCGGCCGCGGTTTTGTTTTTGGTCGTTAATTTCCTTATCCTTGTCACTGCAGTCAATGGCTGGTGAAGACGGATGTTCGTCCTTACCCGTAAAGGGGGCATATGTATGGCGCAGCGATATCAACGTGACGGTCTGCGATTTGGGGTGTGGTCTTTTTTCGCGCTGGTGCTGGTGATAGTTACGAGCCCGCCCGGAGCAGAGGCGGCGGAACTGGCAACCGCGGAGGCTCGCTATGTGCAGACCTCGCAGGAGCGGATCCTCGATGCGGTCATCGAAGCTGTGAAACAGGCGACGGTGTCGGCCCAGACCAGCGGTCGGGTCATCGAGATTAATTTTGATGTTGATGATTACGTCGATAAAGGATCGATCCTGTTGCGGTTTCGCGATAAGGAACAGCGCGCCCGGTTTGATTCGGCCCAGGCGGGCTTTGAAGAAGCCCAGTCGGACTTCAAGCGCACCACCGAACTGTTTGAGAAGAAACTGGTGGCCAAGGCGTTACTGGACAAGGCGGAGGCCCGGTTAAAAGCGGCGCGCGCGGAACGCGATCAGGCCAGGGAAAACCTGGAACATACCCAGGTGCGGGCGCCCTATAGCGGTATTGTGGTGCAACGCCATATCGAAATCGGTGAAACGGCAGCCGTAGGACAGAAACTGTTTACCGGCTTGTCGCTGGAATCCCTGCGTGCCACCGTCAATGTGCCGCAGGACATCATCAATGTCATTCGTGACAAGCAACAGGCCTCGGTGAGCCTCGATCGGGATGACAGTAAACGGGTGCCGGCTGAATCACTCACCATCAGTCCCTATGCGGATCCCGTCACCCATACCTTCACCGTGCGTGTGAATCTGCCTGCCGGGGATTATCAAGTTTATCCGGGAATGTTTGTCAAGGTGGCCTTCGGGCTGGATGAAATCCAGCAGTTGATCGTGCCTGCTAGTGCGGTAAGTCAACGCAGTGAAGTCAGTGCGGTGTATGTCGTGGATGACAAACAGCAAGTGCACTACCGTCAGGTGCGGGTCGGTCGGCAACTGAATCCTGAGCAGGTGGTCATTCTGGCAGGTCTGAATGATGGGGAACGGGTGGCACTGGATCCGATCAAGGCCGTCGTTCGCTTCAAGGAACAACAGGCTGGAGTGACCCGATGAGCCAACGGTTGGGGATTTCGGGCAGTACAGCCCGGGCGTTTTTGACTTCGGAGATCACACCGTTGCTGGCCCTGGTGGGATTTCTACTGGGTGTGTTTGCCGTATTGATAACCCCGCGCGAGGAAGAACCGCAAATCAATGTGACGTTCGCCAATGTCTTTATTGCCTTTCCCGGAGCCTCAGCCAGGGAAGTGGAAGAACTGGTGACAACACCGGCCGAACAGATCCTGTCGGAGCTGGAAGGGCTGAAACATGTGTATTCCATTTCCCGTCCGGGTATGTCGGTGTTGACCGTGCAGTTTGAGGTGGGCGAAGACCGCACGCAAGCGATTGTCAGGTTATACAACGCTTTATATTCCAAGCAGGATTGGTTGCCACCCGGGCTGGGGGTGGCGCAACCCATTATCAAACCCAAGGGCATTGATGATGTGCCGATTATCACCTTGACCCTGTGGACCGAAGATCCCGCACGCGGCGGTTATGATCTGAACCATGTGGCGCATGCTCTGGAAGCGGAACTGAAAAGGATAAAGGGCACGCGCGATATTTACACGCTTGGCGGGCCGCAACACGTGGTGCATGTGTTGTTTGAACCGGCGCGGCTGGCTGCCTATGACCTCGCGGTGGATGATCTGCGGTATGCCTTGCAGCAAAGCAATGCAACCCGGCCCTCGGGTTATCTGGTCGATAAGAACCTCGAAGTGCCGGTACAGGCAGGCGTTTATCTGAGTACCGTAGAAGAAGTGCAGAACCTGATCGTCGGTGTCCATGAAGGCAGGCCGGTCTATTTGCGCGATGTGGCGGAAGTACAGCGAGGACCAGACCAACCGGAAGAGTATGCCTGGTTTGGTACCGGACCGGGTGCCGCCAGCAAGGGTATCCCGTTACGTGGTGAATTTCCCGCCGTCACCATTGCCATTGCCAAGCAACCCGGCACCAATGCAGTGGAAATCGCCAACCAGGTGATCGACCGCATTGCCCACCTGGAAGGGATTTTTATCCCCGAAGGTGTGCATGTCACCGTCACCCGCAACTACGGCGAAACCGCCAATGCCAAGGCACAGAAACTGATTGGCAAACTGATGTTTGCCACTGCTTTTGTGGTGTTGCTGGTGTTGTTTACTCTCGGGCGGCGGGAAGCAGTGATAGTCGGTTTGGCAGTGATCATTACCCTGGCGATTACCCTGTTCGCATCCTGGGCCTGGGGCTTTACCCTCAACCGGGTTTCCCTGTTTGCCTTGATATTCTCCATCGGTATCCTGGTGGATGATGCCATCGTGGTGGTGGAAAACATCCATCGGCATATGCAGTTGTATCCCCAGCGGCGGCTGGTCGAAATTATTCCTGCAGCCGTGGATGAGGTCGGTGGTCCGACGATTCTGGCGACCTTCACGGTGATTGCTGCCTTGTTACCCATGGCCTTTGTGACCGGCCTGATGGGACCCTACATGAGCCCGATCCCCATCAATGCCAGTATCGGCATGCTCATTTCATTGGTCGTTGCGTTTGTGGTGACGCCCTGGCTGGCCAACAAATATTTGCGCAGCAGTGGGCATGGGCAGGAGCAAGCCAGTGAAGAAGACAAACTCTACGGGGTGTTCAAGCGCTATCTGGGACCTTTTCTCAATGCGGATGAAGGCCGGCCGAAGCGGCGCAGACTGGCCGGGGTAGTGCTGTTATTGATTCTGTTGTCAATGGCCCTGGTGGGTATCAAGCTCGTGGTGCTGAAAATGCTGCCATTTGATAACAAGTCGGAATTTCAGGTGGTGGTCGATATGCCGGAAGGAACCAGTCTGGAGCACACCAGCCGGGTACTGGCTGAGCTGGGGGAATATCTGGCCACTGTGCCGGAAGTGACCGATTATCAGGCCTATGCCGGTGGCGCCTCCCCCATCAATTTCAATGGCCTGGTACGACAATATTACCTGCGCAGCGGCGCCAATGTGGGTGACCTGCAGGTTAACCTCTTGCCTAAAGACGAACGGGGTCGGGAAAGTCATGAAGTGGCCCTGGCCGTCCGCCAACCCCTGCAGGCAATTGGCAACAAACATAACGCCAATATCAAGATCGTCGAAGTGCCGCCCGGTCCCCCGGTCCAGTCACCACTGGTTGCGGAAATCTACGGCCTGGATTACGACGGTCAACTGGCAGTGGCCAGATCCGTGCGCCAGGTCTTTGAACAGACCCCGGATGTGGTCGATGTGGATGACAGCACGGAAGCAGATGCGCCGAAACTGATCGTGACGGTGGATCAACAAAAGGCAGCCTTGCTCGGGGTCAGCCAGCAATCGATTGTGGGGGCACTGTCAGCGGCATTGAGTGGTGATGATCTCAGTTACCTGCATACCGGCGATATTAAATATCCCTTGCCAATACGTCTCGAGTTCCGGCCAGGGGAAAAGGCGCATATCGATAACTTATTGGCGCTCAAGGTTCGCGGTAATAACGATACCCTGATCCCGGTGGCGGAGGTGGTCAAGCTCGTGGAGACTCGCCGGGAGCATGCCATTTATCACAAGGATCTGTTACCCGTGGTGTTCGTCACTGGTGACATGGCGGGTGAGCTGGACAGCCCCTTGTATGGCATGTTTGATATTTTCGGGGAATTACAGGATACCCCTCTGGCCAATAATGCGCCCCTCGAGCAAACACTGATCAACCCCCCGGCAAATCCCTATCGTTACAGCTTGAAATGGGACGGGGAATGGCAGGTCACATACGAAACATTCCGCGACATGGGGATAGCCTATTCGGTGGGCCTGTTGCTTATCTATTTGCTGGTGGTGGGCCAGTTTCGCTCTTACCTGGTGCCATTGATCATCATGGCCCCCATCCCGTTGACTATCATCGGTGTGATGCCCGGCCACGCCATCCTGGGAGCCCAGTTTACCGCTACCTCGATGATCGGCATGATTGCGCTGGCCGGGATCATTGTGCGCAACTCCATCCTGTTGGTGGATTTCATCAACCAGCAACTGGAAGAGGGCGTGGCTTTTGAAGAGGCGGTGATCCGCTCCGGTGCGGTACGGGCCAAACCCATTGCCTTGACGGGATTTGCCGCCATGCTCGGTGCTTTGTTTATCCTGGATGATCCTATTTTCAGTGGTCTGGCGATTTCGCTGATATTCGGCATTTTAGTCTCCACCCTGTTGACACTGGTGGTCATTCCGGTGATGTACTACGCCTTTATGTATCGCCGTCTGGGGGGTAAACAGGCCAGTCTGCTGCCCGATGCCTGACATCGTGCGGGCAGCGGGTTTCCGCCGGCTGCCCGTAGAGTCATTAATTCTATTTATGTTTTGCCTCAGACTTGGTACTATTCCGCCCCTAGTTTTACCGATAACAATATATATAAAAATTATCAGACCGGTATGGTCCGCGGAGATTGGGTAAGGTAATGGCAGATCGACGATTACAGGTATTCCAGACTGTGGCCCGCTTGCTGAGTTTTACCAAGGCAGCGGAAGAACTGCACATGACCCAGCCGGCCGTGACCTTCCAGGTGCGGCAACTGGAAGAACAATTCAACACCCGCCTGTTCGACCGTACCCATAACCGGATCAGTTTGACCGAGGCCGGAAAACGGGTACATGAATGCGCCGAGCGGATCTTCGAACTCTACGCGGAGATGGATAATTCGGTGCGGGAACTGACGGGTGACATCAGCGGCGTACTGATCCTCGGGGCCAGTACGACCATTGCCGAGTATATGCTGCCTGCCTTGCTGGGGGATTTTAAAGCCAAGTACCCGGATATCACCATCCGTCTCAAGGTTGCCAATACTGACGGTATCGTGTCCCAGGTCGAAAGCAACGCCATTGATCTCGGGGTGGTGGAAGCGCCGGTGAACAACAAAAACCTCGTGGTCGAGGAATGCCGGACGGATCATCTGGTGCTGATTGTCCCCCCGGCACATGAATTGGCAAAAGAGGATGTGGTGCCGATCAAGCGGGTGGCCGAGTATCCCTTTATCTGTCGCGAAGAAGGTTCCGGGACACGGGAAGTGATGATCGAAAGTATGCAACACGCCGGAGTCAGCACGGCGGATCTGAATATCGCGATGGAACTGGGGAGTCTCGAGGCCATTAAAGGCGCGGTAGAAGCCGGTATGGGTGTTTCCATTCTCTCCAATGCCACAATTCAAAAGGAGCTCAAGCTTGGTACCCTCGTGGCAGTTCAACTGGATCCTCCCATCGACCGTCCCTTCTCGTTTGTGCACCAGAAACAAAAATTCCGGGTGCGCGCTATGGACGAATTGCTGAGTTTTGCCCGGAGTTATTGTCGTTCCCACCAGGACGATCCGCTCGTTTAGCGCGACCGGTGATGGAGAAATCACGCTCTTGAAGAAGAGTGAAAAACAGTTATTGAATCTCTATCGTTCACTGCCTGAGGTTGCGCGTAGCAATCTGCTGGATTTTGCCCGGTTTCTCGCGGAACGTTATCCCCCTGAACCCCGGACTCTGACGGCACCACAGGATATTCCCCGTCCCCCCGAGGAGTCCGTAATCGCCGCGGTCAAACGTCTGTCGGCCACCTACCCGATGTTGAACAAGGATACCATGTTGAATGAAACCTCAGCCCTGGTTGCACAACATCTCATTCAGGGCCGGGATGTCAATGAGGTGATCGATGAACTGGAAATGATATTCTTGCAACGCTATCAAGCCATGGAAAGTGATGACTCGGGATCCGACAACGATGCTTAACATCCTCAATAAATGGTACAAGAAGTATTTCTCCGATCCCCAGGCGGTGATCCTGACGGTGCTGCTGGTTGTCGGCTTTACCGTGGTGTTGACCATGGGCAAGATGTTGACACCGGTATTGGCCGCGGTCGTCATCGCGTATTTACTGGAAGGCATCGTGCGATTCCTGGAACAACACGGGGTGCGTCGACTGATGGCCGTTATCCTTGTGTTTATTGTGTTCTTCACCTTTGTGATGTTTCTGGTTTTTGGCGTCGTGCCCTTGCTCTCGGCCCAGGTGACGGCATTTATTAAAGAATTACCGCAACATCTCAAGGTGGCGAGTGAAACACTGATGCAATTACCGCAACATTACAGCTTTATTTCGGAAAAACAGGTACAGGATGTGGCGGACATGCTGAATCGCGAAATCGCAGTCAGTGGTCAGCAAATCCTGACTGTGTCCCTGGCGTCTATCCCCGGTCTCATTACCCTGCTGGTTTATTTGATCCTCATGCCCCTGCTGGTGTTCTTTTTTATGAAAGACAAGGCATTGATTCTATCCTGGTTCTCCGGCTTGTTACCGCGGGAACGCAGTCTGGCGTCGCGGGTCTGGCGGGATATGGATCTGCAACTGGGCAATTATGTGCGAGGCAAGTTCTGGGAAATTCTGATCGTAGGCAGCGTGACCTATATTGCCTTTGTCATTCTGGGGCTCAAATATGCAATGCTGCTGTCCGTACTGGTGGGGGTGTCCGTGCTGGTACCTTATATTGGCGCCACCGTGGTAACGATTCCGGTTGCGGTGGTGGCGTATTTCCAGTGGAGCTGGGGAACGGATTTTGCGGTCGTGCTGATCGTTTACGGTATTATCCAGGCTCTGGATGGGAATGTCCTGGTGCCGCTGCTGTTCTCGGAAGTCGTGAACCTGCACCCCATTGCCATTATCGTCAGCGTGCTGGTGTTTGGCGGACTCTGGGGTTTCTGGGGGGTCTTCTTCGCCATTCCGCTTGCCACACTGGTAAACGCAGTGCTGGTTGCCTGGCCACGCAATCCGGAACCCATCGAGGAACAAACAACCTGAAGCTGCCATCGGGTGAGCCACTGTTGATAGCTAGCGGAATGATGTCACAGCACTTCCGAGGAGTAATCGGCCAGGCGGGAGCGCTCGCCGCGCAGCAGGGTCACATGGCCGCTGTGTTGCCAGGACTTGAAGCGATCCACGACGTAGGTCAGCCCGGAGGTCGTCTCGGTCAGATAGGGGGTGTCAATCTGGGCGATGTTGCCGAGACACACCACCTTGGTGCCGGGACCGGCCCGGGTGATCAGGGTCTTTAACTGTTTGGAAGTCAGGTTCTGGGCTTCATCGATAATGATATAGCGGTTGAGGAATGTCCGGCCCCGCATGAAATTGACGGAGCGGATCTTGATACGCTTGCTTAGCAGATCATTGGTTGCCGCACGGCCCCAGTCACCACCGGTTTCGGTTTTGGTCAATACTTCAAGGTTATCCATTAACGCACCCATCCAGGGCGTCATTTTTTCTTCTTCCGTGCCGGGTAGATAACCGATGTCTTCCCCCACCGGAACGGTGACGCGGGTCATGATGATCTCTGCATAACGATTGGTGTCCAGGGTTTGTTGCAAACCGGCCGCCAGGGTTAGCAGGGTTTTACCGGTACCGGCCATGCCGATCAGGCTGACAAAATCGATTTCCGGATCCATCAACAGGTTAAGGGCAAAATTCTGTTCCCGGTTACGTGCCGTGATACCCCACACTGCATGGTTGTCGCTGCTGTAGTCGCGTACGGTTTCAATAACGGCTTCCGCTTCATCCACGCTGCGCACGATGGATTCGAAGCCATCATCACCACTGTGCAGAAATTCGCTGGGTGACCAGTTACTGATTTCGGGACCCTGGATGCGATAGAAAGTGCGACCTTCCTCCATCCATGAATCCATTTCCTTGGCATGGGTTTCCCAGAAATCGCTACTGAGCTGGTAACTGCCGGTATAGAGCAGATCCACATCTTCCAGCACCTTGTCATTGTGGTAGTCCTCGGCATGTATGCCCAGAACCGCGGCTTTGATGCGAAGATTGATATCCTTGGTAACCAGGGTGACCTGTTTCTGGGCAAATTCCTTTTTCAATGCCAGGGTCGTGCCAAGAATGTTATTGTCCGGCAGATTACCCGGCAGGTATTCCGGCAGGGTATTCCGGTAGGATACCGTTTGAAAGAACAGCCGCCCCATTAATTTCTCGTTTTCCACATGGCCATTGGGAGAGTCATGAACATGGATATTGAGCGGCAAACCCTGTTCAATCTGCTCCTGACTCATGTTGCTCATGATCTCATCCATGAAACGGCTGGCCTGGCGAGCATTACGGGCCACTTCGGATCGGCCTTTCTTGTTATGATCCAGTTCTTCCAGCACCATCATCGGCACATACAGATCATGTTCCTGGAAACGGAACAGACAGGTGGGATCGTGCATCAGGACATTGGAATCAAGCACAAACAAACGTTTTGACATGAGATTTCTTTACCGCGAGGATCTTAGGACTTATTCAATTCTTTGACAGCCGTCAGCACGGCTTCAGCGTGGCCATCCACCTTGACCTTGCGCCACTCTTGCATGAGTTTGCCGTTGCTGTCGATGAGGAAGGTGCTGCGTTCAATGCCGCGCACTTTTTTACCATACATATTCTTCATTTTGATGACATCAAACAACTCACAAAGCGTTTCATCTTTGTCTGATAACAGGTCAAACGGGAATCCCTGTTTGGCTTTGAAGTTTTCGTGAGATTTTACACTGTCACGTGAGACACCCAGAACCACCGTGTTCTGCCGTTTGAACTTGGTATAGTTATCGCGAAAATCCTGTCCTTCACGGGTACAGCCCGGAGTACTGTCTTTGGGGTAAAAATACAACACCAGATTGTTGCCCTTGAAATCACCCAGTGAAAGGCTCTGATCACCGGTAGCAGGCAGGGTGAATTTGGGTATTTTTTTACCAACTTCGACCGTCATTGATTTCTCCAGGAAAAATAACCAGCCGAATAGTAACCCATGGCAGGGGCAAATCGCAGAACTATTTTTCGCTCGGGTTGAATCGGCAAATGACTCAACATCTATCTTTGTTATTTTCTCGGGATGGTGCGAGGGCATGCAGCCAATTCGCGGCGCACTTTGGCAGGGCCAGGCTGACCGCTAGCGTCAATGCGAGCCGGGGATTGGCACCTCCCATTTGCAATGCCCCCTGTGGTCCAAGGGAAAAAATAACCGTATTTGTCCGATTTGTTGAGTATTTTAATTTTATGGGCCTGTAGGGCGGACTAATGTCCCATAATCCCCCGGGATTCTTGTCACAAACAGGCAGCCCAAGTACCATGGGGCCTTTTGCGGAGACCGGTATGTTCCAAGGCAGTATGGTGGCGTTAGTCACTCCGATGCACCCTGATGGCAGTCTCGATGAAGCGGCGCTGGCGCGGCTGGTGGCATTTCATGTCGAGCACGGCACCGATGCCATCATTGCCATGGGGACCACGGGGGAATCCGCGACCCTGGATCACGCGGAACACGCCGAGGTGGTGCGCCAGGTGATCCAGCTGGCAGGGGGACGGATACCGGTCATCGCCGGGACCGGTTCCAATTCCACCCGGGAGGCCATCGAACTCACCCGACATGCCAGGGAGGCGGGTGCCGATGCCTGTTTGCTGGTCACGCCCTACTATAATAAGCCAACCCAGGAAGGCCTCTATCAGCACTTCAAGGCTGTGGCCGAGGCCGTGGACATTCCCCAAATCCTGTACAACGTGCCGGGTCGGACGGCGGTCGATATGTTGCCGGATACGGTGGAACGCCTGGCGCAGATTGACAATATCATTGGTATCAAGGAAGCCACCGGCGATATTGAACGCGGTACGGAGATCATGCGACGTTGCGGCAAGGCATTTGAAGTTTACAGTGGCGATGATGCCACCGCCCTGGAGTTGATCCTGGCCGGGGCAAGAGGGGACATCTCGGTGACAGCCAATGTCGCCCCCCGGGACATGCATGACATGTGCACCGCTGCACTGGCGGGGGATCGCGATACCGCGATGGCCATCAATTCGCGCCTGCAGACCCTGCATAAAAATCTGTTTATCGAAGCCAACCCGATCCCGGTCAAATGGGCGTTGCATGATATGGGACTGATAGCGACCGGGATACGCCTGCCCCTGACCGTATTGTCAGAAACGCATCAAGCGGTTGTGCACCAGGCCCTGCAACAGGCCGGTGTGATCTAGTCAAACAACAATTATTTTTACTGGAAAGGAAAAGATGTCAGCGATTCTGCGCAGCAGCAAGATTATCAGTGTACTTTTGATTGTCGTATTAGCCAGTGGTTGCTCCTGGTTTGGTGGTAAGAAAGACAGCAGCCAGACCCGCCGGGACAGTCGTTCCCTCGAGGTCCCCCCGGAACTGACCCAGCCCAAAACCAGCGACAGCATGACGATCCCGGTGGTGACCCCCGAGCAGGCCGGTTATGGCCCGCGTCCTGTGGATCAACAGACGCCGGTGGTGGATGCCACCCTGTTACCGGCGCCGGCAGGGGCACGGGTCATCCAGGTAGGCGACCTGCGCTGGGCGGAGCTGGATGGCCGACCGGAAACGGTTTGGCCGGAGGCGCAGGGTTTTTTGCGCAGCCTGGGATTTGAAATCAGCTACGAAGATCCCCGGCTCGGTATTCTGGAAACCAACTGGCTGTCCAACCGGGCGTACCGGAATGTGGGTTTCTGGAAATCCCTGTTCGGCGGGGTAGCGGTGACCGGCCTGCGGGATCGCTACCGCTTGCGACTTGAACGGACTGATGATCCGATGCTTACCCGGTTGTACCTGACCCATCAGGGTTTGATTGAAGATGTCGTCGAGGACGACTCGGGGGAGAACATCAACCGTGTCTGGCGTTGGCGACCCGCGGACGCCGAACTGGAAGCAGAAGTGTTGCAACGGTTCCTGGTGTTCCGTGGGCTTGATGAGCAACAGGCGGAAGAGATCACCAAGCCAAAACCGCGGCTTGAACGTGCCGTGTTGCAGGACATCAGTGGGGGGCAACTGCTTGTCGTGAATGATAATTTTGCCCGTACCTGGCGACATGTCGGGGTCGCCATCGATCGTCTGGGCTTGAATGTCACCGATCGCAACCGATCAGAAGGGCTGTATTATCTGAGCCTGAGCGATGAATTTATTGAGCAGCATAAACAAGACGGTGGTTTACTGAAAAAGTGGTTTGGCGACGGAGATGAAAAAACAGCGCCGAAAAAATTTGTGCTGAAGCTGGAAGAACGTGGGGAGACCACCACCGTAAGCCTCCATGATGAGAATGGTCAGTTGGATAATTCAGCCATGGCGAAAGTTTTAAACGAGTTGTTCTATCAGCAATTGCGTTGAGCAAGCCGATGCACTTTGCCTCCCTCGGTAGCGGCAGCAAGGGCAATGCCACGCTGATTAGAAAAAACGCTACCTGTCTGCTGCTGGATAACGGATTTTCCGTGAAGGAAACCGAACAACGTTTGACTCGCCTGGGTCTGGGTGCAGAACAATTAACAGCAATACTGGTGACCCATGAACATGGCGACCATATCAGGGGAGTCGGACCGCTGGCACGAAAATACCGCATCCCGGTCTGGACTACCCGTGGTACAGCCAGTCATGTCGGGTTGGGACAGTTACCTGCCTTGAACTATATCGATGTGCATCAATCGTTTGAAATTGACGATATCGAAGTGCAGCCATATCCGGTGCCGCACGATGCGCGCGAACCCTGCCAGTTTGCCTTTGGTGATGGTGCCAAACGCCTGGGCGTTTTGACAGATGCCGGTTCGACCACGCCCCATATCGTCGACATGCTGTCAGGTTGTGAGGCATTAATTCTGGAATGCAATCATGATATGGAGATGCTGATGAATGGCCCCTACCCGGAATCGCTCAAGACCAGGGTCGGAGGACGATTTGGCCATTTAAGCAATCAACAAGCGGCCGAGTTGCTGGCACAATTGGATACACAACGATTGCAACACCTGGTGGCTGCGCACCTGAGTGAACAGAACAATACCGAGGAGCTGGCTTGCTACGCGCTGAGCGAAGCCATGAATTGCGAACTGCAGTGGGTGACGGTTGCGCAACAGGAGACCGGTCTGGATTGGCGCGACCTATGAAGGCCGGATATATAATTTGGCGTTACAACCGGAAACAGATCGATACGGAACAATGAGTTGTTAGCAGTCAACTCAACTAAATAACCTAACATCTGGACCAGGACAATGAAAAAACAGGCAGAACTCTACGCGGGGAAAGCGAAAACCGTTTATACCACGGATGATCCAGACAAGTTGATCATGCATTTTCGCAATGACACATCGGCCTTTGATGGTGAAAAGGTGGCGCAACTGGAGCGCAAGGGCATGGTCAACAACAAGTTTAATGCCTTCATTATGCAAAAGCTCGAAGCCGGTGGCGTGCCAACCCATTTTGAAAAACTTCTGTCAGAAGATGAGGCATTATTCAAAAAACTCGAAATGCTGCCGGTCGAATGTGTGGTACGCAATATCAGTGCCGGTAGTTTGTGTCGTCGTTTGGGTGTTGAGGAAGGACTGGATCTGGAGCCGCCAACCTTTGAGTTCTTTTTAAAGAATGACAAGTTGCACGATCCTATGATTAACGACTCCCACATTCTGACCTTTAAGTGGGCGAGCCAGGATGAAATTGACCAGATGAAAGCACTGACCTTCAAGGTGAATGATATTCTCAAAGCCTTGTTTGCCGATGCCGGGATGTTACTGGTGGATTACAAGATCGAATTCGGTCGTTGTCAGGGAGCATTACTGTTGGGTGATGAGTTTAGCCCTGACGGCTGTCGCTTATGGGATGCGGAAACACGTAAGAAACTGGATAAAGACCGGTTTCGGCAAGGTCTGGGAGATGTGATTGAAGCCTATGAAGAAGTAGCCCATCGTCTGGGCGTGGACCTGGCACCCGTACAGGCCTAGCGGCAAGGCGATTTGTCTCCGGTTGGGATAGAAATCTTGATGGAGACTGGACACGCTTCATTTTTCTCTCTGTATAGGCTACTGACTTTTGTTATTATCTTGCGACCCTGGCAGGTTGTCGGGGTTTTTTGTGGGCTGGGTTTTAATCTTGCGGCCTTAAAATCCGTACAATGCAGGGTTGTGAGAATAACCAGATTCCGTTAATGACGATAACAATTTGAATTACGTTTTATGAGCAAAGAAAGTTATACGGCTGAATCCATTGAGGTCTTGACCGGTCTTGATCCGGTTCGCAAACGCCCGGGAATGTATACCCAGACCGAGCGACCCAACCACCTGGCCCAGGAAGTCATCGATAACAGCGTGGATGAGGCCATTTCCGGCCACGCGAGTAAGGTCGATGTCATTCTTTATAAAGATGGTTCCCTGCAAGTCAGCGATGACGGACGCGGAATGCCGGTCGACAAGCATCCCGGTGAAAAAATTCCGGGTGTTGAAGTG
Source organism: Thiohalomonadales bacterium (assembly GCA_040235565.1). Lineage (GTDB taxonomy): Bacteria > Pseudomonadota > Gammaproteobacteria > UBA6429 > Thiohalophilaceae > JAHEIJ01. The sequence goes on from JBECLA010000094.1 coordinate 40,323, forward strand.
ATTCTCACGCGCCTGCATGCCGGTGGCAAATTTTCCACCAAGAACTATCAGTTTTCCGGTGGTTTGCATGGCGTGGGCGTGTCAGTGGTTAATGCCTTGTCCAAGCACCTTGAAGTCTGGATTAAACGTGGTGGCAAGGAATACAACATGGCGTTTGCCAATGGCGAACGTGCTTCCAAGCTGGAAGTCGTCGGCACGGTCGGGCAACGCAATACCGGTACGACCCTGCGCTTCTGGCCAGACCCGAAATTTTTTGATTCTCCCAAATTTTCGGTACCGCGGCTCAAACACGTGCTGCGTGCCAAGGCGGTGCTGTGTCCGGGCTTGACGGTTACCTTCAAGGATGAAAATTCCGGCGAGACAGAAACCTGGTATTACGAGGATGGCCTCAAGGCCTATCTGCAGGACGCCTTGAATGGTGTCGAGCAACTTCCGCAGGAAATCTTCATGGGCAGTATGGCCGGCAATGAGGAAGCGGTGGACTGGGCACTGGTATGGGTGCCGGATGGCAATGCCAATATTGCCGAAAGTTACGTCAATCTGATCCCGACTTCCCAGGGGGGGACTCACGTTAACGGCTTACGCACCGGCCTGACCGAGGCAGTGCGGGAATTTTGTGAGTTTCGTAACCTGGTGCCGCGTGGCGTGAAACTGAGTCCCGAAGATGTCTGGGACAAAGTGAATTACATTCTTTCCGTCAAGCTGACCGATCCGCAGTTTTCCGGCCAGACCAAGGAACGCCTTTCTTCTCGCGAGTGTGCGCCATTTGTATCAGGTGTGGTGAAAGATGCGTTTGCGCTGTGGCTGAATCAACACGTTGAAGAAGGTGAGCGGATTGCCGAACTGGCAATCAATAATGCCCAGAGTCGTCTGCGGGCAGGCCGCAAAGTGGTGCGCAAAAAGATTACCCAGGGTCCCGCCCTGCCGGGTAAGTTGGCGGATTGCAGCAGTCAGGATCCTGAACGAACTGAATTGTTCCTGGTGGAAGGTGACTCCGCCGGGGGCTCGGCCAAGCAGGGCCGCGATCGGGAATATCAGGCCATCATGCCGCTACGGGGCAAGATATTGAATACCTGGGAAGTGGAGCCAACCGAGGTGTTGGGATCACAGGAAGTGCATGATATTTCAGTGGCGATCGGGGTGGATCCCGGTTCCAGCAATTTGTCCGGTTTGCGCTATGCCAAGATCATTATTCTGGCCGATGCGGATTCGGATGGGGCGCACATCGCCACCTTGTTGACCGCATTGTTCCTGCGGCACTTCAAACCGCTGGTGGAAGGGGGCCATGTCTATGTGGCGATGCCTCCTTTATATCGCGTCGATGTCGGCAAGCAACTGTTCTATGCCACCGATGACGCAGAACGACAGGGCATCCTGGACAGAATTGCCGCCGAGAAGATCAAGGGCAAGATTATGGTGACCCGTTTCAAGGGCCTGGGTGAAATGAATCCCATGCAATTGCGTGAAACCACCATGGATCCGGATACCCGACGACTGGCTCGTCTGACCATCAAGTCCGGTGACGGGACACCACAAATTATGGATATGTTGCTGGCGAAAAAGCGTGCCGCGGATCGGAAGAAATGGCTGGAGAAGAAGGGCGATCTGGCAGAAGTCTGAGCGAGACGATCTGATCGGATTACCCGTACGCAGTTAACCGAAGACAATTGATGGAAGTGAAGTGTTATGGCTAGTGTGCCTGCTGACGATAATATTGAATTACTCCCACTGAAAGAATTTAGCGAAAAGTCCTACCTGGACTATTCCATGTATGTGATTCTGGATCGGGCATTGCCGCATATCGGCGATGGTTTGAAACCGGTACAACGACGCATTGTGTATGCCATGTCCGAGCTGGGTCTTAAAGCCGGCAGCAAATTCAAGAAATCCGCCCGTACCGTCGGCGATGTGCTCGGCAAGTTCCATCCTCACGGGGATTCAGCCTGTTACGAAGCCATGGTCTTGATGGCGCAACCGTTCAGCTATCGCTACCCGTTACTGGAAGGGCAGGGCAACTGGGGGTCACCGGATGATCCCAAATCATTTGCCGCGATGCGCTATACCGAAGCGCGCTTGTCCCGCTTTGCCGAACTGTTGTTGGCTGAAGTGGCACAGGGTACGGTTGACTGGATTCCGAATTTTGACGGTACGCTGGAAGAACCAAAACTGTTACCCGCCCAGGTCCCGCATGTTTTGCTAAACGGCACCACGGGAATCGCCGTTGGCATGACGACTGACATTCCGCCGCATAACCTGACTGAAGTGGTCGGCGCCTGTATTCATTTACTCGACAATCCGAAAGCCAGCGTCAGAGAGTTATACAAGTTTATTCCAGGTCCGGATTATCCTACTGACGCCGAGATCATCACTCCCCGGATTGATTTGTTAAAGATCTATGAAACCGGAAATGGCGGGATTCGCATGCGCGCCCGCTATGAACGGGAAAATGGTGACATCATCATTACTGCCTTACCGCATCAGGCATCTCCCGCCAAGATTCTGGAACAGATCGCCAGCCAGATGAATGCCAAGAAATTACCTATGGTGGTGGATCTGCGGGATGAATCGGATCATGAAAATCCGACCCGTCTGGTGATCGTCCCGCGTTCCAATCGGATTGAGGTGGAAGGGTTGATGGCCCATCTGTTTGCCACCACGGACCTGGAACGAACTTACCGGGTGAATATGAACGTCATCGGCCTGAACGGTCGGCCAGGAGTGCTGAATCTGCGGGAAATGCTGGCAGAATGGCTCAAGTACCGTATCGAAACAGTTCGGCGTCGCTTACAGTTCCGGCTTGATAAGGTTGCCAGACGGCTGCACATCCTGGATGGCCTGATGGTGGCCTACCTGAATATTGACGAAGTGATCAAGATAATTCGGGAAAATGACAAACCCAAACCGGTCTTGATGAAACGCTTCAAGCTCAGCGATGAACAGGCGGAAGCGATTCTGGAATTGAAACTGCGTCATTTGGCCAAACTGGAAGAAATGGCGATCCGCACCGAACAAAAGGAACTGAAACAGGAACAGGCAGAACTGCAGAAGTTGCTGTCCTCCAAGCAACGTTTGAAAACTTTTATTAAAAAGGAACTTAAACAAATTATCGAAACGCATGGTGATGAGCGCCGCTCACCTATCGTTGAACGGGCAGCGGCGCAGGCAATATCTGCCACGGAGCTCATCAGTGCCGAACCGGTAACGATCATCTTGTCTGAAAAAGGCTGGGTCCGTAGCGCCAGGGGCCATGATGTCGATGCCGCCAGCCTGAGTTACAAGTCGGGTGATGATTATCTGGATGCCGCCAGAGGAAAAAGTAATCAACTGGCAGTGTTTATCGATTCTACCGGCCGCACCTATGCCGTCCCGGCCCATACCCTGCCATCGGCACGGGGGCAGGGCGAACCGCTGACCGGACGGCTCAGCCCGCCCAGCGGGGCAACGTTTCGTGGTGTCATGGCAGGCGATCCGGAGCAACTATTCTTGTTAGCGACTGATTTCGGTTATGGTTTTGTGGTCAAGCTGGAAGACCTGATTACTCGCAATAAGAAAGGCAAGGCGGTGTTGAAGGTTCCGGAAGGGGCCCGGGTCCTGCCACCGGTCGCAGTGGCTGACATGGAAACCCATTGGGTCGCGATCGTCAATAACGATGGCAAATTACTCATTCACCATATCGCGGAGTTGCCCCAATTACCCAAGGGCAAGGGGGTGAAGATCATGAATATCCCCACTGCCAAGACAAAGAATCGACAGGAGTACGTGACGGCCATCACGGTGATTGATGAAGATGACAACCTGAAGATTTATTCCGGCAAACGTTACAAGGTACTCAAACCGGAAGATATGGAAGTGTACGAAGGGGAACGGGCGCAGCGTGGGCACAAGTTACCCCAGGGCTTTCGTACGGTGAGTCGCATGGAACCCGAGGCATAATCGGTTGAGGACTGGTTGACCCTCAGGGTTTCGGCGGTTGTACCGCCGCGCCATCGCTGCTGAGCCGTTCCAGCTTTTTCAGAACCCGTTCGGCTCGATCAATATGGGCCTCCAGCTTCTGGTTGCCGGGATCGATTTCCAGCAGTGAGTTCCAGACATCCAGTGCTTGCTGAATTTTACCGCTACTGTAGAGCCGTCGCCCGGCGGCAATCTTCTGATCGATGCCTGTATGGTAGCGTCGCTCCAGTTCTTTCTGAAGTTTGATGGAGGTGGCATCACGGCTGTTCTGTTTGCGTAATACGTTCAAATGTTGCCGCGCTCGTCGTAGATTGTCCTGGCTGTAACCCTGTTTGAGTTCGGCAATCAGGGCCCGGGTTTTATCGTTTTGTTTGCGGACTTCGGCTTTTTCCGCCTGCGCCAGCTTTTTCCTGGCGATAGCGAGCTGTTTTTTATCAACATTTTTTGAGCCTATACGTTCCGCCAATTTCAGGCAGGTTTCCGCCAGATTGTAGTCATTTGCATCGAGTGCCGATTGGATACACTCGACCAGATGGTCAGCAGTTTCATCCACCAGTTCCGGATAATCACGCAATTCATCATAACGCCGATAATCATCGGGAATAACCCGGACGATCTCTTTTTGTACCGGAGCATTTTTTATCAACCAGTTGGCTCGGTTCAGCAACAGGGAGAGTTCCAGTTGTTTGAGATAACTTTCCCGTTGTTGCAGAAATTCCTGTTGCGCCTCACGAATGGCTTTGCTGTGTGGAACTTTTTTGAGGGCTTGTTCATAGGTTTGTTGCGCCGGGTACCATTTTTCCTGACGAGTCAGCCTGTGTGCTTTTTTAATGGTCGCCGTTTCAAACTCGGGGATCAGTTTTTCAATACGTTTTTTTTGTTGCATTAAACGGTTGTAATCCGTGTGCGAGGGACGCACATAATCCAGCATTGCCAGAGCTTCGGCGTATTCCTGCTGCTGGATCATTCCGTCGATTTTTTCGGGTAAATCAGAACTGAAAGATGACAGATAAGCACAACCCCCAAATAGTAGCTGGATCACGAGCAGCGGGGTGACAACAAGCAGTCGTTTCATGCAACAACTTTTTCGGCCAGAATGTTATTGATTTGTGCTTCCATGGTATCGCGGTAGCTATCACCGACATCATTGACGATGTATGTGGAAACAGGGGTGGCAATGCCTCTTAGTTTGATGGATTCATATTGTTGCGCGGTAATACGCCATTTGATGTCCTTGTCGTGATACAGGTGCTCGGTGATGATAATTTGATCCTTATTGGCAACGGTATGCAGGCGAGAGGCGAGGTTGACGGTTTCGCCGACCACGGTATATTGCATGCGTTCATTGGATCCCATGTTACCTGCCAGCATGGTGCCGTTGTTGACCCCGATGCGGAAATGAATAGTCTGCTTTCCTTCGCGGATGCGGGTGGCATTAAGGCGTGCGACCAGTTTCTGAATCATGACCGCACAGGCCAGGGCATTGAATTTATGTTCCGGATCTTCCTCGGGGACACCGAATACAACCATGGCACAGTCGCCCATGTACTTGTCGATGGTGCCACGGTAGAGTTGACTGGCCATTGAGATATAAGTGAAGTATTCATTTAAAATACTCGCTACTTCGTCGGGCGAGAGTTGTTCTGACAAACTGGTAAAACCGACGATATCGGCAAACAGGACACTACCATTGACGTGTTTACCACCTAACTGGATTTCATCCAGGTTAGCCATGATTTGTTTGGCGACATTGCTGGATACAAAACGGGAAAAGGCATTTTCCACCTGGGACTTCTCCAGCAGGCCATTGGCCATTTTATTAAAGGCGTCCGTGAGGTAACCAATTTCATCATTGCGCCGTTCCTTGATACGGGTATGGTATTTGCCATCACCAATCGCCCTGCTGGCGTCCATCAGCCGATGAATCGGCCGGGTCAGACGTTCTCCCATCAAGAAGGCAATTACAATGCCGAGCAAAATCATGAGTACTGTCGCTGCCGCGATGGCGCTGATGGTATGCGTTAAAGACTGATTCAGTGCCGCCTTGCTGAAGGTGACCAGGGCATGCCCGGCGACGACGCCCTGGAACTGGATTGGCGCTATAAAGGAAATGGCGTCGACACTTTCACCACTTTCGGTACTGGCGGTCCATTCCACACTGTAACTGGATTCATCCACCTGAGTGGAGCGGGCGTACAGGCGAATGATGTTATCGCTGGGAAGTGTGCCGGATGAGGCCAACACTTTGCCGTTATCAGAGTACACCATCGCGCCCAGGATACTCTCATTGGTGCCGAGATTGCTGATCACGACCATCAGGCTGAGGATGTCATCAGACAGGACCAGTTCCTTGGAAGACTCGCCCAACTGGGTGACCACCGCCTGGCCAAAGTCATTGATCTGGGTCCGCAGCACCTGCGTCTGGTTGTTGACGATCACCAGACCGAGAATCAGCATGCCGGCAGTGACCAATAAGGTAATGATGAGAGCCAGTTTATAGGCGATGGGGAAGTATTCCGGGGTATGTTTGTGGATAAAAGCACGCCAGCCGTAGCGAAGACGACGGGGTAGCCGTTTCAGCCGCTCCCGGAGGCCGGCTTTGTTGGATGGGTGGCTGTATCTCATAGTGACCAAGTTCGTGGACCCGAGAGTGCTCGCGCCTGATATGCTAATTATGTGTTATGAACCCGCAGTTACAGGCGGGCCAGAAAGAGTTATTATGCATAAAAAGTATGAGAAACCATACCTTATTAATAAAATAGTATAGATTACAATAACTTGCAAACCGAGCCTTGTGGGCCAGGAGAATTTGTGACCCAGTTCATGGTTGCCCAAGGTGGATTTTCGAGGCTCGGATAGCAGTCAGCGGGATGAGACAGGTATGCGGTCACTACTGATTTTTTTACTGGTACTGATAGCCATGGCGGTAGGCGCGGGTTTGTTTCTCTCGCTCAGTGGTTACGCCGGACAACTGACTTCCGTGGGTATCACCCTGGCGGAACTGTTGACACTGCTGTCGCTAATTGCCGGGGGCGGAGCGATATTGCTGTTACTGGGAGCACCGATCATCAGCAAGTACTGGTTGGGAGTCCGCTCGATTCGTCAGCCACGTGACAGCATGGAATTCTGGTTGTTGTTGACCTTGCGCAAACAGGCACTTCGTGCCGGCATTAACACACCTCGTCTGGGCATCATTGACCGACCGGTTCTGAATGCCTTTACCATCGGCTTGAATCGCAATACGGCCCACATCGTCTTGGGACGCGGCCTGTTACAGAATCTCAATAAGGATGAACTGGAAGCGGTACTGGCACATGAAATTGCGCATATTATTAATGACGATGCCCGCAGTCTGACCCTGGCTCAGGGTGCCGTTAATATCATCACGATTTTACCTGCCCGGTTGGCAAGTTTAATGATTGATCGCTTGCTATTCCGACGTGCCGAGCCGGCATTCGCCTATTATCTGATTCTAACCCTGACCCAACTGTGTTGTGGCTGGCTCGCGAGTCTGCTGGTCAGCAGCTTTAGTCGCCGTCAGGAGTATCGCGCAGATCGGGAGGGTGCACGGTTGGTGGGACGTGACAAGATGATCGCGGCCTTGAGTCATTTGCATGCGGGGATGGCACCATCTGCGTTACCCGGTATCCTGGTAGTCACCAAGATCAGTAATCGTTTGAGTGAAGGACTGGAACAATTGCTACTGAGCCATCCGAGCCTCAACGAACGCTTGCGCGCCCTCCAAAAGCTCGAATCCTGATCCTCCTGGTTTACTGGGCAGACTTGCGCTGCGTCGTTTACAATGCCTCGACCTGAGCAGTTGCCGAGGATGGCTGGATGTCATTAATAAAACCTTTTACTGGTCTGCGCCCCCAGGCGGAATTTGCAGCCGATGTTGTTGCCCCACCATACGATGTATTGAATACAGAGGAAGCACGCCAGCGTGCCGAGGGGCGACCGTACAGTTTTCTGCATATCTCAAAACCCGAGATCGATCTGCCGGTGGGTACCGATCCCTATGATTCCAGTGTGTATGCCAAGGGAGCGGAAAACCTGCGAGCCTTGATCGATCGTGGCGTGCTCATTCGTGATTCCCGTCCCTGTTTTTATCTCTATCGTCTGGTGATGGGTTCACATACTCAAACCGGTTTAGTTGCAGTGGCCTCGGTAGCGGCTTACGATACGAATCGGATTCGCAAACATGAGTACACGCGCCCTGACAAGGAAGATGATCGAGTGCGACAAATTAATGCGCTGAATGCCCAGACGGGGCCGGTATTTCTAACTTATCGGCATAATCCAGTAATCGATCATCTGGCGGACAGCGTAACAAATACCCAACCCCTTTATGATCTCACGGCTGATGATGGTGTCCGGCACACCCTTTGGCTGATTGAAGATGCAGCGAGTATCAAAACCATCACCCACACCTTTGATGCAATGAACTGCCTTTATATCGCTGACGGGCATCACCGTTCAGCTGCCGCATCCCGTATTGCCAGGATGCGGCATCAGAACAACACTGCGACAAGAGAAATCGCTGCAGATTATTTTCTTTCCGTATTGTTTCCCGATAATCAAATGCAAATCCTTGACTACAATCGCGTGGTGAAGGATCTGAACGGATTATCCGAGAAATCGTTTCTGGAAGCGATCGGGCAGGCATTTGAGGTGACAGCGTACGATGCGGCGATAAAGCCTGCACAATCCGGCGAATTCGGGCTGTATTTATCCCACCAGTGGTATCGTCTACGGATATTACCGGAACGCATCCCCGTTGACGATCCGGTTGGTCGGCTGGATGTGAGCTTGTTGCAGGATAATTTGATCGCACCTGTCCTGGGTATCCATGATCCGCGCCGCGACAAACGCATTGATTTTATCGGTGGTATTCGAGGGTTGGCCGAACTCGAAAAGCGGGTAAATAGCGGTGAAATGCAGGCGGCCTTTTCCCTTTACCCTACCCACATGGAAGATCTGATGGCCGTGGCCGACGCCAATGAAGTGATGCCGCCGAAGTCAACCTGGTTTGAACCCAAGCTGGCAGACGGCCTGGTGTCGCACATACTGGACTAGAAGCAAATTGTTCCGGATGTCCGCTGAACCGCGTAGACTAGAATGCGCTGTCGAAATCGTAATCCAGATTAGTGGTTGGTTCCTGCAGAAAATGGCCCTGAATGAAATCGACCCCACATTGCCACAGGACGGCGAGGCTGTTGGCATCTTCAACGAATGCCGCAATACTCTGCATGTTCGCATCACGGGCATGATTGGCGATGTCTTTCATGGCTTCCTGGTTTTCCACGTTCTGTGGCAGGTTTTTCACAATCTCGCCATGGATCTTGATGAAGTCGACAGGAAGTTCCTGTAATGACCTGAAAGTGTTTTGTTCCTTGCCGAAGTTTTCCAGTGCAGTACGACAGCTGAGCTGTTTCAAACCATCAACCAGCACCTTGGTTTGTGCCAGATGATTCAATGCTGTTGTCTCATCCAGTTCGAAAATAATTGCGCTGGTATCAAGGTTGAATGACTTGATGCGCTCACTGAGCCAGGGTAGAAATTCGGCATCCGTCAGCGTGCTCTGTGACAGTTTCAGGAAAAACCGGGTATTCTTCCCCTCGCTGGTTTGATCCTGCAGGGCCTTGAAGGTATTGGCGATCACCCAACGATCAATGAATTTAGTAAGATCCGCCTGATCGGCCGCGGTTATAAATTCGTTGGGAGGAATTTCTTCGGATTTTTCATCCAGCATGCGTACCAGTACTTCATAATGGCCACCAGAAATGCCATGCAGACTGATAATCGGTTGGAACAGAAGTTTAAACTGGTTTTCCCGCAGCGCTTCCTTGATGCGATGCGACCAGACACTGACCTGTTGCTGTTCCTCCAGCTCTTCCATGGCCGGGTTATAGAGATTGTACTGGTTGCCCCCTTCCTTGCGGGCGGCTTCACAGCCCTGCTCAGCGCGGGTAATACAGTCCTGCAGGTTGCTCACCGTTTCATTGACTGGTGTTAATCCAATGCTGGCACTGGAAGTAATGACTTTACCCTCAATCGTGACGGTATGATCGCTGATGAGCTTGACGATACTTGCTGCAGCCTGTTCGGCCTGTTTCATATCAACATCGGTTAACAGCAGGGTGAATACCGGCCCTTCAAAGCGGGCGACCAGACCATGTTTTTCCAGTTTTTGTTTCAGTAAACCTGCAAGGTTGGCGAGATATTTATCCGCATTGGCTATACCGATGGTGTTGCGAATCTGTTCAAACTTGTCGATCTCGATAAACAGGACGGCACCCTGGGCCTTACCTTCAACAGCCTGGGTAATCAGCTTGTCTACCTTGTCAAGGAAGAATGTTCGGTTGTACAAGCCGGTGAGCAAATCCTGTTTGCTCAGCACATCCAGTTGTTGTTCCAGTTCCTTGCTGTTGCTGCGATCACGAATGATGATCTGGGTACAGGCTTCACCTTCCATACTGGCACGTGCGAATTCCATTGCGGTTTCGAAACTATGGCCATCAGTATGCTTCGCCTGAATATTCAGAAAATCTTCCTTGCTTTGTCCCTTGGCGTAGTTACGCAGGAAATCCTTTAGCTTACCGTGGTCCTCGCTGCCCACCATATCAAGAATCGGCATGCCTTCCACGTCGTCGAGGCTTTCGTAACCGAACATATCGAGATACGCCTGGTTGGCATAAATGTGCATGCCATCATGAACATAGGCAATGGCATCGCGTGAACTGTCGATCAGATTGCGGGCACGTTTTTCGGATTCATGTAGCATTTGTTCGGTGCGCCGCATTCCCTTGCGATTTTTCAAATCCGCTACTTCCCGTTTCACGATATGCAGTAAACGCTCCGGTTGTTTACCGCTGACTGCATCACGGGCGCCCGCCTTGAGTTCCGCCAGGCAGGCATTGCTGTCATCTGATTCACTAATGACAACCAGGGGAATATCCCGGCCATTCTTCCGGAGGACGTCGAGGGCTTGTTTGGCACTGAATATCGGGAGTTTCTGTTTGGCGAGAATGATGTCCAGAGGGTTTTCACTAATCGCTTTTTCCATGTCTTCGTCGTCTTCGACACGGATATCACGCACGATTTCTCCCGCGTTACGCAACACCTTGATCAGCTGTTCGGCGGGCTCGGATTCATCAAAAATGGTCAGTACTCGCAGGAGATCTTTTTCGCTCACACAGGTTCCTTCAACAACGGACGTTTTAGCTGAATATAATGACTTTTATGCCAATTAAAGGCAAGCCGGGATAGCTTGACAGAAGCGGTCACTATCCTTCATCCCGCAGATAATACAGCTTAAATGGAAGACCAGATCTGGCCAAAATCCTCTTCTTCGTGTTCGCTGCGCTGTTTCGGCTTGTCACTTTCCAGGAACTCAAACTGGAACTGGGCAAACAGGCCGGTATTCTGTACCAGCCGACTCAATTCCACGCTGATATCCTTGCCCAGGATATGTAACATCAGTTTGTTACCGACTCGCCAGGGGACGGGTGCCGTGATCAATGTTGCCGCCTGGTTAATGGCGGGCATTTCCGGTAGCAGCAAGGTCCGTTGGTAGTGGTAGTCTTTCCCATTGGACGCGGCGGTACGCAGGCCAATGGCGGCGGCATCAGGATTCAGCATTTCGATCCCGAGCTGCATCTCATGCTGGTTGTTGAATTTCATCCAGCGTATGACCCCGATGCCCCATTTCCAGTATTGATTTTTGGTTTGACGGCGGATCCCGACAAGCTCTCCAACTTGTGCCTTGGTACCGTTACCTTCGGCATATTCCAGACAATAGCCACTGGCACTTTCATTTACGATGAGCCAGCTAGCAAGGCTGGCTTCAGGCTGTTTGGGTTGTTTATCCGGTGAGAACAGCGGGGGACTGAAGGCACGGGGGTTTTGTGCACCGGTCAATGTCAGCTCTTCGGTCACGATTTTTGTCAGGTCCACGTCTTCGCCCGTAGGAAAAACCATATTCCAGACATCGGGGTTTTCGTCAGACAGATTTTTCACAATGCTGCTTTCAAATTCGGCGCGTTGGGCGAAGGGATCCCTGCGGGTTTCCAGCGTTTGATGTTGATGGTGGCTGAGATATTGATGTATGGCACTCAGACCAATCGCCACCTGGACATTTTCCTGCTTGCTGGTCCGGGGAAACCCACGCTTGGTTTCAATACCCCAGGCGATTAATAAACGCCGGAGCAGATCATGGGAGAGGTCCGGTCGACCCATGTCTATCCCGGTCAGGGTAGTGGTTACCACGTCTTCGCTGTCCTGAATATCATGGCGCAAACGTTCAGCCAGGCGGCTGGTCTGGAGTACCCGGCAGTTTGCCGGTGAACAAGTGAAACTGCTTTGTGCGATCGGACAAGGGGGCAGGTCTTTCCCCAGATTGATACCAAACTGGCCATCGGCTTGCGGCATCTCTGGCTTGGCGGGTTTGATGACATCACAATACTGCACCCACCGTTCCAGGGTGTTATACACCTTGGTAACTTCACCCTGACGCAATCGATAGGGTGAAGTCAACCAGAGTAAAAGGTTACGCAGGTATTCTGCCTTCACGGAGGACTTGTTGACATACATGTGTTGATAATCGGTGATGGCCGTGCGCTGCAGCTTGTGACTTTCCGCGTAGGCATAGAGTTTATGCATCTCCGCCCATAGCTTCTGCGGATAGGGGGCATAAATCTGATAGCAGGTCAGCAGGGTACGGCCGCTATAGGTCATCACCCGATGAAACAACAGCGTCAGTTGCTTTTTATCCTGAAACAGAAAGTTGCTTTTCAGAGTATCTTCGATGGCGATCTTATAGCCGGTGGTCACGGCGATGAGGATTTCGCGTGTGGCCGCGGCAATTTTCTGGTTTTTCTCCGGTAACGGGTAGGCCACGCCAACGAAATGTTTCCGCATGGAATCGGTAATGTACTGCACGACTTCACGCAGACTTTCAAGAAACCGGGTCCGTTCCTGATGCGGCAAATCGAGTTGATTGGTTTCGATGAGGGCCTGATACACCAGCCGAGCGGTTTCACCGAGATTGGCTTTGGGCAGGGCGTCAATCCATTGGTCCACTTTTCGAGGACGAATACTGAAAGCATCTTTACCCGGCTTTTGCCGTTTCGGTACTGACAGCCCCAATGCTTTGGACACTACACTTCTCCTCTTGGACTCATTTCCTTGTGCGATGCGACGCATCCGGTCCTTTTCTTATTTAACTACTTGTAAAGTATGACATATTCACGATTCAAGTACATAAAAAAGAAGTTTTCGCACAGCAATCCAGGTCATTTTTACCTCCAAAGTCATAACCGGGTATGACTTTCGACAGGGATTTTGGAGGCAGCGCCGCTCCGTTCCCGCACCAGTCGCGGTACCAGGAATCCCGGCAGGCGCTGCCGAAGCTGTTGCAGCAATTCGACAGCCCGGCTATCGCTGACTTCAAAATGCTGTGCACCCTGCACGCGATCCAGCTGGTGAAGATAATAAGGCAGGACCCGGTTCTCGAACAGGCGTTCACTCAGCCCGACCAGCGCCTCCACCTCATCATTGACCCCGCGGAGTAACACCGCCTGGTTGAGGAGGGTGGTCTGCGTTGTCGTCAGGCGCTGTAACGCGGCAGCCACCCCGGTATCGATTTCGTTGGGATGATTGCAATGCACCACGATCACTGTTTGTAACCGGCAATCGGCCAGCCAGCTGAGCAGCGCAGTATTGACACGTTCCGGCAGGACAATGACCTGGCGGGTATGCAGACGTAGCCGCTTGAGATGGGGAATGGCTGCCAGCTGCGCGACCAGGCGAGCGAGGCGCTGATCGCTCTGGCTCAGGGGATCGCCGCCACTGAGAATAACCTCATGGATGGTTTTATCCCTGGCAATATAGTCCAGTGCGGCCTGCCAGTCGTCCGTGGCGGCCCTGGCCTCGGCATAGGGGAAATGGCGCCGAAAGCAATAGCGGCAATGCACACCACAGGCCGCCGTGGTGATCAACAACACCCGGCCATGGTACTTGTGTAACAGACCCGGGATGGGCATGGCGGCCTGGTCGCCGACGGGATCGTGACTGTAGTCCCGGGCGGTCAGGAGTTCCTCGCCCAGTGGCAAGACCTGGCGTAACAGGGGATCGGCCGGGTTGCCTGCTTCCATCCGGGCCACATAACCCAGTGGGACCCGCAAGGGGAAGCGGGCCGCCGCCTGCCGGGCGGCAGGGAGGAGTTCTTGTGGTAACGCCAGGCGCTCCAGCAATTCGGCCGGGTCCCGGATGGCCTGACTGAGGGCCTTGTGCCAGTCACTGGTCTGACAGGCAAGAGCGGGGTGCGGTATCATAGGCGGTCTTTTAAGCTTGAGTGATTATTCGAGGAAATCATGGCCAGTTACAGTACCAATGAATTCCGCAGCGGTCTCAAAATCATGATCGATGGGGATCCCTGCAGCATTATTGAAAACGAGTTTGTGAAACCAGGCAAGGGCCAGGCATTTAACCGGGTGAAAATCCGCAACCTGAAGACCGGCCGGGTGCTGGAAAAAACCTATAAATCGGGCGAAAGCGTCGAAGCCGCGGACGTCATGGATACCGACATGCAGTATCTGTACAACGATGGCGATGCCTGGCATTTCATGCATCCGGAAACTTTCGAGCAGGTTGCCGCCGACGTCAACGCACTCGGGGATGCCGCCAAATGGCTGAAGGAGCAGGATACCTGTGTGGTCACCCTGTGGAACGGGGTGCCCATCAGTGTGACCCCGCCCAACCATGTGATTCTGACGGTTACCGAGACGGATCCCGGGGTCCGGGGCGACACCTCCGGCGGCGGTGGCAAACCGGCCACCTGTGACACCGGCGCGGTGGTCCGGGTGCCGTTGTTCGTGGATATCGGCGATCAAATCAAGGTGGATACCCGCACCGGTGAATATGTCAGCCGTGCCTGACCGGGTGCGGCCCGGGCAGCCATAATGATTGACTGGCGACCTTCCGCCTCGACCGAGACCCTGTTGATCCGGGCCCGGCTCCTGCAAAGGATTCGGGCCTTTTTTCAGGCGCGCGAGGTGCTGGAAGTCGAAACCCCGTTGTTGTCACACGCCGCGGTGACGGATCCCCACCTCGAGAGTTTTATGGTGTCCGGGTCGCAAGCCGTCAGACCACGCTATCTGCATACCTCACCTGAACTGGCGATGAAACGCCTGTTGGCCGCCGGCAGTGGGCCGATCTACCAGGTGTGCAAGGTCTTCCGTGCCGGCGAAGCCGGCCGCTGGCATAATCCGGAGTTCAGCATGCTGGAATGGTATCGTCCCGGGTTTGACCACCTTCAGTTAATGGCCGAGCTGGACGACCTGGTGCGGGAACTGCTTGATGGGTACCGGTCCCTCATGCCTACGCTGAAGCTGGGTTACCGCGAGGCCTACCAGCGTTACGTTGGTACAGACCCGCTGTCGGCGAGCATCGCCGAATTACAGGCCGTGGTGAAACAGCACGGCATCAACGTGGCCGGGTTGGATGAGACCCACAAGGATCCCTGGCTGGATCTGCTGATGACCCATGTGATTGAGCCGGCCTTGCCGCCTGCTAGCCCGGTCTTTATCTATGATTATCCCGCCAGTCAGGCGGCCCTGGCGCGAATTCGGCCGGATACCCCCCCGGTCGCGGAACGGTTTGAGCTTTATCTTGGCGGGATGGAACTGGCCAACGGTTTTCACGAACTGACCGACGCGGTGGAACAGCGGCAGCGTTTTGCCGCCGACCTGGCTTGCAGAGAAGCGCGGGAACTGCCGTGGGTGCAGGAGGATGAACGTTTTCTCGCGGCCCTGGAAGCGGGGTTGCCAGCCTGTGCCGGAGTGGCCGTGGGCATTGATCGGCTGGTGATGCTGGCAGCCAGTGTGAACAGCATTCCCGAGGTCCTGACGTTTGATGACAGTCGGGCCTGAGCCATATTTTATTAAAGACAAACGGCTTTCTGGGCATCCAGGCGACGGACGAATTCAGCGAGAATGACATCATAGACTTTGTTGCCTGCAGCGGCGTCTTCCACGCCGGTCTCCAGATTCGGATTGTCATTCACTTCGATCACATAGACGCCTTGGGCATTTTGTTTGATATCCACGCCATAGAAACCGTTGCCGATGAGATTGGCAGCAGCAACGGCGGTAGTGACGATAG
>JBECLA010000155.1:0-7821 GCA_040235565.1 Thiohalomonadales bacterium
TTGCCAAAGGCATTGGTATCAATACCCGCGACAATAAACTGAAACACCAGCACGGCCAGCAGCGCGCCAATGGGATCGATAACGATACCTTCCCAGCGAAGAATACTGGCCACATGTCTGGTGGGCCGAACGCTGCGCAGCATGGGGACAATGACCGTTGGCCCGGTAACGACGGTGAGAGCGCCAAACAAAATGGCAAGTTGCGGTTGAAAATCCAGCAACCAGTAGGTGGCGAAGCTGGTCACTGCCCAGGTGACCAGTAATCCTGTACTGACAAGGCGCCGAACCACATGCTCAAGGCCTTTGATCTCACTGAAACGCAAGGTCAGGCTGCCTTCAAACAGCACAACCGCAACGGCAAGCGAAATAAAGGGGAACAGTAAATCACCAAACAAGACATCGGGATCAAGCCAGCCGAGTACCGGGCCGAAAAGGATGCCGGTCAAGAGCAGAAACAGGATGGCGGGAAGCTTGATCCACCAGGCGAGCCATTGACAACCCAGGGCAAGGATTCCGATTGAAGTAATGGCAATGGCGGGATTATCTAGCACCAGGGGCACCATGATGTACCTGGGTCATATCGATGCACAGGCATCTGGCGATAGGTCGTGGTCTCGGGCATCGATATAGGGATGAATGTAAAAAATGCCGCATCAGTCATTGGTTTTCATAAATTTCAGATAATAATTGTCCCGTAGCAATTCGGGCTGTTCAAGCAGATTGAAGCCGGCGGCTTCAACCTCCCTGATAACATCGTTCTCATCTGCCCGCACATGAGACATAACCCAGCTGGAGCTTACACCAGGCAGTTTGCGAAAATCGATGATAACCAGTTGACCATCCTGGCGTAGTGCCTGATGTATCGACTGCAGCATGGTTTGAGGGTATTCGAAGTGGTGATAAGTATCACAAAGGAAGACCAGATCGACCGATTCGGCCGGCAGATGCGTGGACTGTTGGCTATTGATGATGCCTATGACGTTGTTATTGCCGTGTGATCTGGCAGTCTGCAGAATATTTTCGATAAAGTTTTTGGAAATATCAACAGCGTAGACCCGGCCTGATTCCCCGACCTGTTGCGCAAACAAATGAGTATAAAAGCCGGTTCCGGCACCGATATCGGCGATATGCATACCGGGTTTTAGTCCCAGTGCGGAGACTATAGCTTGTCGCTTGTCATATACTTCCCGCCCGGGCCGTTCAAACACGCTGACCCAGTGTTCAAATTCCGCATCATAATAGTATTCATTAATATCGGGATTGACGTTCTGTTCTTCAGCTTGAGATGGGTTCACCACCGCCGAGCACACCAGCAGTGACATTAAAATTATGATGGACGGAGCGTGGTATCTGATGTGGTAAGAAGATGTCAGCATGTTGCACCAATAGCCAGGTTATTTTGTTACCTCTGGATTCGGTATGTGTTCGGCCAGTGCACGGATCTGGCGCATGGTTTCTATATCCCCGGCGAGCAGGTACTGAAGGGGAGTTGCCCCAAACAGTTTCTTATGCGGTGAAGATACCCAGTGCGTACGTTGGGAGTGGTGTTTCGGGTAGGCTTTACGCAGTGCGCGGCCAATTGCAAGCAGATGTCCTGCCCGTTCCAGAACCGCAGGGATCTCAGGCAAGGGTTCACCACCACGAAGCCCCGAGATATCACGCATGCCGAGCAGGGCGGCTTGATTAACCTCGTGAAGCTGCCAACTGGTAAATAATGCCAGTACAGCGACAGCCAGGGCACGTCGGGTTTCCGTGTCCTTGACCTCAGGTAGCCAGGTTTTCTGCATTCCTTTTCCCTGAATATAACAATTACAAGTGTAGTGCTTTTGATTCAAAGGACAACGAATGTGACCGTGGTTTATTAAGCGGGAGGAGATATTTTGTTTATCAGAATAAAAAAAGGGAAAGCTATGCCACTTTCCCTTTTCACTATATGTCGCTGTGGGCTATTTAGCTACAGCCTTTTGGGCGAGGCAGACCGGCGATTTTGTTGGCGCATTTGATCAGACCGGTGGGGAACAGTGAATAGATATATTTTTGGTCACTGCGATCCTTGCCGTATTTTTGTTTCATGATCTTGGAGAAAGCGCGCGGCTCACAGACGCTGCCATTATCCTGAAAATATTCTCGTGCGGTCTTGATGATATCCCAGTGTTCTTCCGTCAGTTCGGAGATTTTCTCGTTTTTGGCGATTTCCACTGCCAGCTCTTCGCTCCACTCGTCCAGATTCTCCAGCCAGCCGGCTTCGCTTAACTGGATAGTTTTGCCGTTAACAACTGCTTCCATCGGTGTTTACCTCGGGTTTAGAATTTGTAAAGTTGACTAATTCTATCAAGAATAATGAGGCAAAACCATATCATTTTCTGCTTATATGTTTATATATAAGGTATGGGCGAGTCAGACTAGACGATATTATGGTAAAAATAGTCAGTACTTACTAACCGTGTGGCCTACAGGATATCAAGCGCATGAATATTTTACTTCACACCCACAATCTCATGACCCGGGCCCAGCTGGCAGACACCTGGCGCAAGGCCGGGGTCGACGTCATTGCGACTGAAGCCGGCTCTGAACCCGACCTGATCGTGATCGATCTGACAGCGCCAGCGGCGGTGCAGGAGATCCGGGCCTCGCGCCAGCGATACCCCGGTACCGAGATCCTGGTGTTTGGTCCTCATGTGGATGGTAATGCCTTTAAACAGGCAAAGGCAGCGGGGGCAAGCAGTCAGGTTGCCAGGGGTAAAGTGGTTGAACGGGTTCTGAAGCGGATCAAACGAGCTGATGTTTGAAAGTAGGGAAATCCAGATCGGGCCGTGGTTTTTAACAGGACCCGACCCTGCTCAGGTAGTGCTACGAATGTACTGCCGATAATGTTGCAGTGCCTGTTCCCGGCTGGCTTTCAGATCCAGGATCGGTGCGGGGTAATCCTTGCCTATCAGTACGCCACTGGTCTGCTGAATCATGGGCGGGGTGAGTTCCGGCTGATGAATATATTCCGTTGGCAAACCGGCCAGTTCCGGCACCCAGTGACGAATATACTCGCCGCGCGGATCGAACTTCTGGCTTTGCAACACGGGATTGAAAATACGGAAATAGGGGGCGGCATCGACACCACAACCGGCTACCCATTGCCAGTTCATGGAGTTCTGCGCCAGGTCGGCATCCACCAGGGTGTCCCAGAACCACTGTGCGCCAAATTGCCAGTGGATGCCGGCATTTTTGCTGAGGAGTGAGGCGACAAGCATGCGCACCCGGTTATGCATCCAGCCGGTGTGCCATAATTGCCGCATACCGGCGTCAACAATCGGAAAGCCGGTCAATCCCTGTTGCCAGGCTTTCAATAGACGTGAGTTGGACCGCCGCTGCCAGGGAAACTGGTTGTAGCGGTCATCAAACGGTTGGCCTGTGGTGGCAGGAAAGTGCCACAGAATATGGTGGGCGAAATCACGCCACACAAGTTGGCGTAGCAGGGCGGCCACACCGGCCTGTGCCGTTTTGCGCTTTTGCAGTTGCACAATATGACGAGCGATCTGTCGTACACTCAGCTCGCCAAAGTGAAGGTAAGGTGACAGCCGACTGGTGCCATCAATATCCGGATGATCGTGCGTATCAGGATAAGCTGGAATGATTTCGCTGGTATGGGATCGTAACTGCTCCTGGGCGGCAGTCTCACCAACCTGCCAGGTTTGGCGTAGACCTTTATCCCAGGGAATATCAGGTAGTAGTTCGAGCTTGACCAGTGGCAGAGATGGCAGTTTTTTCGGAACAGGGGGAAAAATTTCTGGTGTGGCCAATAACGCGGGCAAATTCATTTGTTGTTGATGGGCACGCCAGAACGGAGTGAAAACTTTAAACGGCAGACCGGCTTTATTGAGAATGCTGTCGGGTTCAAGCAACAGGTTGCCGTTATAAAGAGTGAAGTCGATATTGGCCTTGGTCAGAGTTCGCCGGACTTTAGCATCCCGCTTAATCCCCTCAGGGGTATAACAACGGGTTGTAACCACAGCAGTTGCCCGGGTTTCAGCGATTAGTTGCTGCAGTTGTTCAAGGCTGTTGCCGGTGCGAAGGATCAGACGACTCCCCCGTTGCTTGAGATCGCGGGCAAGTGAAGCCAGACTATGATGCAACCACCAGCGGCTGGCGGCGCCGGGTTGCCACTGACCCTCTTCCTGCGGGGCATGGATGTAAACCGGGATGACACGTTCGCCCTGAGTGACAGCCGCATAGAGTGCCGGGTTGTCATACAAACGCAAGTCCGAGCGAAACCAGATGATTATTGAGGCTTTGGCAGCCATAGCTCAGGCAGGCAGAGTTGGTGCAAACATCGAACTATGATGAAGTGTCACCATACGTCTGACAAGTCAATAAAACACTGATAGAAACTGTGGATGTCGATACATAAAATTCAAATCGGAATTAGCAGTTGTTTGCTGGGTGAAGAGGTGCGTTATGACGGCGGGCACAAGCATAACGTCTATATCACCGGCACCCTGTCAAGGTATTTTGAGTTCAAGCCCATTTGTCCGGAAATGGCCATTGGCCTGGGTGTACCACGGCCAACCATTCGACTGGTCGACAGGGGTGAGGGCATTCGTGTCGTTGGCGTGACCGATGCCAGCCTGGATGTTACCGACAAGTTACGTTACTTCAGCCAGCAGGCAGCCAAAGAGCTGGAACATCTGTCCGGTTATATCCTCAAAAAGGATTCACCCAGCTGCGGGATGGAACGGGTCCGCGTATACAATGCAAACGAAATGCCGGAAAAACGAGGACGTGGTGTTTTTGCGGCTACCTTGATGCAAACATGGCCCAACCTGCCAGTCGAAGAGGAAGGCCGGCTGATGGATCCGGTATTAAGGGAAAATTTTATTGAACGGGTGTTCATTTATTATCGCTGGCAGCAATTAATCAATCATGGACTGACAGCGGACAAACTGGTTGAATTTCATACCCGGCATAAGTTCAATCTGCTGGCGCACGATGAAACCGCCTATCGCCAACTGGGCCGAATGGTGGCAGAACTCAACAAGGATAATCTGCAGGCGATTGCCAATAATTATATAGAATTATTGATGTCAGGCTTGCAGAAGCCTGCGACACGCAAGCGGCATACCAATGTGCTAATGCATGTGATGGGTTTTTTCAAAAACCAGTTGGCCACTGACGACAAACAGGAAATGCTCGAGTTGCTGAAGGCCTATCGCAAGGGACAAGTGCCTCTAATCGTACCGATTACCATGATGAAACATCACTTGCGACGTCATCCTCATCCCTATATTGAACAGCAATACTACATGAATCCTTATCCTGAAGAGTTGATGTTGCGTAACAGTCTTTAAACCGGTCGATGGGTTGGCGCATGAAAGGCACCGGGATTGTGTTTGCGTAATAACAGGTTGCGAATTTTCCATTCGTTGTCCGGTTGAATCACTTCTAACAGGGTAATCTTGTTCCCGGCACTGGTGGCAATGGGGACGCCGTCACGATACAGGACCCGATGATTCGGCAGTGTCGGGATACGTTTGCCGGTGGTGATCAGTCCGGTTAGATTGAGGGGGTCGGTCGCACTGATAGCGACCAGATCGCCGCTGCTGGGATTGTTGCGCAGCGAACGTAATTTTGATACCGCTTCCGGCAAGGCAAATTGTTCCCCGGCAAAACCCTGGACAAAACGACCACCACGTAACTCGCCGCGTGCTTCCATACGCCGGTAAATGTACAGCAGTTCACGCCATGAAGGTAACCCGTTTTCCAGTTCCAGCAATTTACGAAACACGACCCCGTAGCGGCGCAGCAAGACCTGCGCGATATGTTCCACATGCCGGTAATCGCGTTCTTCCTTTGTTGCCTGTGGACGTAATAACGACCAGCGACCCGCTGCGGCGAGCTGATCATTGAGATGAAAACGTCGACTGCGACGACGTTGAACATGTTGCGGCGTGATCAGGGTGCGCAGGCCTTGATAACTGTCTGAGGTAATCAGTCCCCAGGCGGTGAGTTCGCCCAGGGCCTCTTCCAGTTGTGATTTAAGTAAACCGGTTTCGGTCAACAAATCTTCAAAGAAACTCGCACCCCATTGCTGGAGTGTAGTATAGACTTTGTGAGCCGCATTGCTCAGGTTCAGCTGGTTGATATCAAGCAAGGCGGTATAAGCACGCCAATGGGAAAGATGGGTGCGGGCAATAAAGGTGATCGGGGTGGTTTTGATCGCCGGGTTTTTACGTCGTTTGTCCTTGCCTGACGCGGGAGGCTGCAGGCGTAACCAGGCAATTTTGCCGCTACTGCATAACCGGTCGAGCTCGGATGATAAATAGGGATGCAGGCGGGCCGGTAAAATGTCTTCTTCCCAGCTCACCGCGGGCAGATTCAGGCCTTCCAGTTGCAGCAATATACGTTGTAATGCGGCCTCGCCTTCAGCCTGATCATTCAGGCCATGCCAGTGAAACAGGAACCGCATGAAGTCCGCCGGGGCAACCGGTTCAATTTCACTGCGTAATTGTTTGAGGGTATAGCGATGAATGCGTGCCAGGAGTCCACGTTCACACCATTCGGTTGCGGTGGCGTTATTGCTGAATTGTCCCTGGATCACGCAGCCTTCCTGTTGCAGGGTATTGAGGGTCTGTTCCACTGCAGTCGTCTCAAGCGACAGGGGCAAGGCGAGTTCGGCCGCTGTTACCGGACCCAGACCTTCCAGGCGACTGCGAACCAGTTCGCGGGTTGCGATGGTGATGTCTGTGGCTTCATCGCTGTCAACAGCGCCAATTGCAGGGCTGATTCGGGCTTCAGGGCATAGCCGTTGTAATGCCTGGAGTCGTTCCGCCGCCACCCACAGGCGTGTGCCCTGCGGGGTAGTCAACACGGTGGCGCGTTGGCTCTGTTGTAATTCCTCCAGCAGGTTGGCCCAGCCATGGGCAAGGGTATCATGCCATTGCGTTAACGGGCCCCGCTCACCCTCGGCCTCGGTGAGAAAGCCCAGTACCACCAGCGCATCATGCAATTCATCCGGCGTACGGGCGGCTGGCCAGGCTTCGGCTTTGACACGTTCAATCGCTTGCGGATCCAGCCGACCGATCTCGGCGGCAGTTTGCGGATCCATAAAGCGACGTTGTTGTACGGCCAGGGTTCGGCGTTCTTCCGCCGGAGCATCATCCAGGAAAGCATAGGGTCGGGCATTGAGAATTTCCTGTGCCATGGGTGAAGGACTGGCCAGATCGCGCGGGATGATCTGGATGTCACCTTTTTCAATTCCAGTTAACAGGGTTTTTACTCCCTCAATATCCATTAGTTCGTGCAAGCAGTCATACAGTGTCTGCTTGACCAGGGGATGGTCGGGGACTTCCCGTTCACCGCTGATGTTTTCAAAGCAGGCCAGTTGATCAGGAAAAATCACCGCCACCAGATCCTCGGCGTCATTGCGCTGGAACGGTGCCGGTACTTTCTTACCGGCGCGGTTGCGAGGCACGGCCAGTGCGGTATTGGTGACCCAGCGCCAGCGGGTCGGAAACATGGGGGCAGCCAGCAAGGCTTGTACCAGCACAGGCTCGACTGTTGTGGCTTTCAGATAGTGGGCCGGTTCTTCCAGCGGAAAACTGTGAGTTGGCCCCAATGACAGGACAATGTTGTCTTCACTGGCAGCCGCCTGGAGTTCGAAGTTGAAGCGGCGACAAAAGCGCTTACGCAGGGCCAGTCCCCAAGCACGATTGATACGGGAACCGAATGGCGCGTGGATAACGAAATGCATGTCGCCGGTTTCATCAAAGAAGCGTTCAAACACAATGCGTTGCTGGGTTGGCAGCACACCAAGCGCGGCCTTGGCTGTCG
>JBECLA010000053.1:0-15789 GCA_040235565.1 Thiohalomonadales bacterium
CAGGCCCCGACGATACCGGTGCTCAATAACGTGGACGTCGCCAGTCCCAACGATGCCGATGCCATCCGGGACGCGTTGGTGCGACAGCTTTACAGCCCCGTCCGCTGGGTGGAAACCATCCAGAAAATGGCCAGTGAGGGTGTGGCACAGCTGGTCGAATGTGGACCCGGCAAGGTCCTGGTCGGCCTCAACAAGCGCATTGAACGCAACATGACGGCCCAGGCGGTGTTTGATCCGGACAGCCTGGTGGCTGCCCTGGCCCAAGAATAATCTGCAGAGAGAACCGATATGACGCTAGAGAACGACATCGCTTTTATATCCGGTGCCAGCCGTGGCATCGGGATGGAAATTGCACTCGAACTGGGACGGCAGGGGGCGACCGTAGCCGGCACCGCTACTTTAGAATCTGGTGCAGAAAACATCTCCAAGTATTTGAAAGAAAATAATATTAATGGTATGGGTGTGGCCATGAATGTGACGGATCAGGCCAGCATCGATACCGCCCTGAAACAGGTTGAAGACGCCTATGGCGCACCGAGCATCCTGGTGAACAACGCCGGCATCACCCGCGATAACCTGCTGATGCGCATGAAGGATGAGGAGTGGGATGCCATCATGAACACCAACCTGAGTTCGATTTATCGCCTGAGCAAGGCGTGTTTACGGGCCATGATGAAGGCACGTAAGGGGCGCATCATCAGCATTGCCTCCGTGGTCGGGGTTTCCGGTAATGCCGGTCAGACCAATTATGCGGCCGCCAAGGCAGGGGTGATTGGTTTCTCCAAGTCCCTGGCACGGGAAGTGGGTTCACGCGGCATCACCGTGAACGTGGTGGCACCGGGTTTCATCGACACCGACATGACCCGGGCCTTGCCCGAAGCCCAGCGTGAGGCACTGTTATCCCAGATTCCCCTGGCGCGTCTCGGCCAGGCGGAAGAGATCGCCAAGGCGGTGGCATTTCTGGCCTCCCCGGGAGCAGGCTATATCACCGGGGAAACCATCCATGTGAACGGTGGCATGTACATGGCCTGATGAGGGGCAACTGTCTGAATTAATTTGCAAAAATCAAGTCCTGGGGAATTGCGGTAAAAACACTATTGATTGTGGCATCTAACGGGTGTTTTCACTACAATAGCGGCCGCAGCTCAGGCTGAACGATAATCAAAAGAGGATAAAACGACATGAGCAGTGTTGAAGAACGCGTTGAAAAGATCGTAGTAGAACAACTCGGTGTAAAACCCGAAGAAGTCACCAAGGAAGCCTCCTTCGTCGACGATCTGGGCGCAGACTCATTGGATACCGTTGAACTGGTAATGGCGCTGGAAGAGGAATTCGAAACTGAAATTCCCGATGAAGACGCAGAAAAGATCACCACGGTCCAGCAGGCCATCGATTACATTAACACCCACAGTTAATCAACCTGCTGGTCCAAGTTACTGGCCGCAACCACAGGATTGCCTGTGGTTGCGGCCTTTTGTATTTCCGCCTGAATTCAAACTGCACAAGAGGACATCCCGTTGAGTAAACGTCGTGTTGTGGTCACCGGACTGGGAATGGTGTCGCCGGTTGGTCTGGATGTTAAAACGTCATGGGAAAATATTCTCGCCGGTAAAAGCGGGATTCGACCGATTGAACATTTCGACGTGTCTGATTTTTCGGTGCGTTTCGGTGGCTCGGTCCGGGGTTTTGATGTTTCCAGGGTCCTGTCGACGAAAGAAGCCCGCAAAATGGATGTTTTTATCCATTACGGCATCGCCGCGGCCAGGGAAGCAATCGAAGATGCCGGGCTGGAAGTCACGGACGCGAACGCGGAACGTATCGGGGTGCATATCGGTTCCGGTATCGGTGGCCTGCCGGCTATCGAGAAGGGTTATGAAGCCTACCTGAAAGGCGGACCGCGAAAATTTTCTCCTTTCTTTATCCCCAGCGCCATCATTAACATGATCTCCGGCAACCTTTCCATCATGTACGGAATGAAAGGTCCCAACCTGGCCATGGTCACGGCCTGTGCCACGGCCACCCATGGGATTGGCGATGCCGCCCGGATCATCGAGTACGGCGATGCCGATGTGATGATTGCCGGAGGGGCGGAAATGGCAACCAGTCCCAGTGGCCTGGGCGGGTTTGCCGCGGCGCGGGCCTTGTCGACCCGTAACGATGACCCTGAAACGGCTTCCCGCCCCTGGGATGCGGATCGGGACGGTTTTGTGCTCGCGGACGGGGCCGGGGTGCTGGTGTTGGAAGAATATGAATTCGCCAAAAAACGTGGTGCAAAGATTTATGCGGAATTGTCCGGGTTTGGTATGAGCGGTGACGCCTATCACATGACGGCACCGTCGGAAGGCGGGGAAGGGGCGAGCCGTTGCATGAATGCGGCCCTGCGTAACGCCGGTGTCAATCCTGAAGAAGTGAATTACATCAATGCCCATGGCACTTCGACGCCGGCGGGTGACCGCGCGGAAGTTATGGCAGCCAAGCGCACGTTTGGTGACTATGCCTACAAACTGGCAATGAGTTCCACCAAATCCATGACCGGCCACGCCCTGGGTGCAGCGGGCGGGCTGGAAGCGGTGTTCACCGTCAAGGCCATCGCGGATCAGGTTGCACCGCCCACGATTAATATCTTCAACCAGGATCCGGAATGTGATCTGGATTTCGTACCGGGCACCGCGCGAGAAATGGCTATCAAGATCGCGATTTCCAATTCGTTTGGTTTTGGTGGCACCAACGGTACCCTGGTCTTTCGCAAGCCGGACTGATCGTCAGTCCGGTCCGGGAGCCCGTGAATACACACCTTGTTCGCCACGCGGGTCTGACCGATCTGTTGTCGCTGCAACGCGAGCAGCCTGACGAATTTCCCTTCTTGTTACAAAGTGCGGTGGCCGATGCCGGTCAGCATGCTGCGGCGCGCTATGACATTCTGTTTGCCTTTCCCAGTGATACCTTGCAACTGACGACGGATGGTCGTGTGTTGCTGGATCACATTGAGACAGAATCAACGGATTTTCTGCACCAGCTGGATCGGGTCTGGCAACAGGCGGCCCATCATCATCGCGGCGTGGAAAGTGAAGTGCCATTTCGTGGCGGCTGGTTCCTGTACCTGGGCTATGAACTGGCAGGTCAGATCGAACCCCGCTTGAATTTGCCATTGACGGGTAACACCTTGCCCATTGCAGCGGCAACCCGAATACCGGCCGCCATCCTGAATGATCATGCGACCCGGGAAACGATCCTGGTTGCAGAAACCGCGGAACTGCTGGCGGAACTGGAACTCATCCTCGAGACCCCGCCTCAGGCCAGTACCAGAACGGCAATACCCGCCGTCGCCATGCAGGGGGATGTGCCCCGGGCCTATCTGGATCAGGTGGCCCGGGTAAAACATTACATCATCGAAGGAGATGTCTTTCAGGTTAACCTGTCGCGCGCCTGGCGCGGCAAACGGCCGGCGGGAATTACCCCGGCCGATGTCTACGCGCGATTATGCCAGACCAATCCTGCGCCGTTTGCCGGCCTGGCGACCTTCCCGCAGGGATCGGTTCTCAGTTCCTCACCGGAACGATTGTTACGGGTTCAGGACGGATGGGCCGAGACACGTCCCATTGCCGGCACCCGACCGCGAAGTCAGTCACAAGCGGATGATGCCGCACTCAAAACCGAACTGATTCGCCATCCCAAGGAACGGGCGGAACACATCATGTTGATCGATCTGGAGCGCAATGATCTCGGGCGGGTGTGCAAACCGGGGAGTATCGAAGTCAATGAGATGATGGTGCTGGAGAGTTATGCGCATGTGCATCATATTGTCTCCAATGTGCGGGGTGAATTACGCGATGAGGTCAGCCCCGGCCAGGCAATACGTGCGGTGTTTCCCGGCGGGACCATTACCGGTTGTCCCAAGGAACGTTGTATGGCCATTATTGCCGAACTGGAACAGACGGCACGTGGCGCCTATACCGGCTCCATGGGGTATCTGAACCATAATGGGGATATGGACCTGAATATCCTGATTCGCAGCATCACGATGGACAACGACACCATCAGTTTGCGAGCGGGCGCCGGCGTGGTGGCCGACTCTGTTGCCGAGAGTGAACTGGAGGAAACCTGTCACAAAGCGAGGGGAATGTTGCTCGCGTTGGGAGCAGAGCCGTGACATCACGATGTTGGATCAATGGGGTTGAACAAGCCCACATCGGGATAACCGATCGTGGCCTGCAGTATGGTGATGGCCTGTTTGAAACCCTGGCGGCATTTGATGGGCATTGTCCCTGGTTCGAAGCGCATTACCAACGTTTAGTGGCAGGATGTGATCGCCTCGCCATCCCGCTGCCGGATAAAACGATATTGTTACAGGAGGTGGCGCAGGCGGCGGCAGGCCAACAGCGGGCGGTGATCAAAATCATGCTTACCAGTGGCAGCGGCGGTCGCGGTTATGCGCGACCCGACACGTTGCAACCCAGCCGCATCGTGCAATGCCATTCCTGGCCGGACTATCCTGATGCCTGCTGGCAAGAGGGGGTGGTGTTGAAATCGTGTCAGACCCGGCTTGGCTGCAATCCGGCGCTGGCCGGGATCAAACATCTGAACCGGCTGGAACAGGTACTGGCGCGTAACGAATGGTCCCCCGGTGAGGCTGCCGAAGGCCTGATGTGTGATCTGCAGGGGAAGGTCATCGAGGGCACCATGAGTAATCTATTCCTGGTGCGAGAGAATGCCCTGTTTACACCGAATATTGATCTTTGCGGTGTGGCCGGCGTGATGCGGCGCTGGGTTCTCGATAACGCCTCCCGGTTGGGTTTTGAAACAAAGGAAGTCGCAGTAAGCATTCAGGATATTCAACAAGCTGACGAAGTCATGCTGACGAACTCGTTGATTGGTTTATGGCCTGTCAAAACTTTTGAAACCTGTCACTATCGACCTGGCCCGGTGTATCAAGCCTTGATAAAGTACCTCGTCACCGAGTATCCATTGATCAGTACCCCGGCAATGAGCAGATTAGATGCGTAAACAACTCTTCAAGCTCGGCATGTTGTTATTCCTGCTGGTGGCAGTCGCCCTGGCCTGGATCGGGTATGACGTGAACCAGTATCTGAACGAGCCCATGCCAATCCAGCAGACCCAACATTACGAACTCAAGCCGGGTTCCAACTTTGTTCGCGTGGTAAATGAATTAAAGCAGGCCGGCATGATTAGCCAGTCACGTTACCTCCGCTGGTACGGTCGGCTCACCGGTAAGGCGCGGCAGATCAAAGCCGGGGAATATGAAATACCGGTCGGGCTGACACCACGCCAGTTACTCGACATGATGGTCATCGGCAAAGTACGGCAATATGCCCTGACCCTGGTGGAAGGCTGGGACTTTCGCCAGGTGATGGATGCGGTACACAGTCATCCCTCGCTCGAACACACCCTGCTGGGACTGGATAACGCGGCGATCATGGCGCGGCTGGATCATCCGGAGGAACATCCTGAAGGCCGGTTTCTGCCGGATACTTACCATTTTCCCAAGGGCCTGAGTGATGTGGCGTTTCTCAAGCGGGCCTATGAGGCCATGGCGCGCACCCTGGCCCAGGAGTGGGAAGGGCGCGCCGTCGGGTTGCCGTTGCTAACACCGTATGAAGCGTTGATCCTTGCCTCGATTGTCGAGAAGGAGACCGGTCTGGCGAGTGAGCGTCAGGCGATTGCAGGTGTTTTTGTCCGACGCCTGGAGCGGGGGATGCGCCTGCAAACCGATCCGACGGTCATCTACGGGATGGGCGAACGTTACGACGGCAATATTCGC
This sequence comes from Thiohalomonadales bacterium, assembly GCA_040235565.1. GTDB lineage: Bacteria > Pseudomonadota > Gammaproteobacteria > UBA6429 > Thiohalophilaceae > JAHEIJ01. The sequence goes on from JBECLA010000053.1 coordinate 5,780, forward strand.
AAAAAGGACTTGCTGGAAGATACCCCTTACAATACCTATCGGCGTGCGGGCTTGCCTCCGACACCGATTGCCATGCCAGGCCGGGATGCCCTGCACGCCACGTTGCATCCGGATGAGAGTCAGAATATTTATTTCGTTTCCAGGGGGGATGGCAGCCATCATTTTTCGGCGACCCTGGAAGAACATAATAATGCGGTGATCAAGTATCAACTCAAGGGCCGGAAGCGACCCTTTTCGTCCTATACTCCACCCGCTAACGAATAACAGAACAATAAACGGAATCCATGCCAGGAAAATTCATCACGGTCGAAGGCAGTGAAGGTGTCGGCAAGAGCAGCAATCTCGCCTTCATTGAAACGTACCTGCACAACGCCGGTATCAATGTCCTGCGTACCCGCGAACCGGGCGGCACCTCGCTGGGTGAAGCAGTGCGCGAGTTATTACTGGATGCCCGCCAAAGTGCCATGTGTGATGACACCGAGTTATTGTTGATGTTTGCCGCCCGGGCACAGCATCTGGCAGAAGTGATCCGTCCGGCGATGGCGGCAGGCCAATGGGTGCTGTGTGATCGGTTTACCGATGCGACCTATGCCTACCAGGGCGGGGGCCGGGGTGTGCCGATGGAACGGATCCGCATACTGGAAGACTGGGTGCAGGCTGAACTGCGCCCGGATCATACCCTGTTACTGGATATGCCGGTGGCAGCCGGTCTGCAACGGGCCGGCGCGCGCAGTGAGCCGGATCGCTTCGAACAGGAGCAACAGGCCTTTTTTGAACGCGTGCGCGAAACTTATCTGGCACGCGCCAGGGCGGAGCCGGCGCGCTTCCATGTGATTGATGCTGCCCCGGCGCTGGAGAAAGTCCAGGCGCAGATCGCTACCGTGTTACACCAGATCCTGCAATCATGACGATGTTACCGCCCTGGCTTGTCACGACATTTGCTGATTTGCACCAGCGCCGGTCACAAGGGCGCCTGGCGCATGCGCTGTTGTTGAGCGGCCCGGCCGGGATCGGCAAGCAACAGCTGGCGGAGTTGTTTGCCCAGTCACTGTTGTGTGCCGAGCCGCAGGCAGATGGTTCGCCCTGTGGCCACTGTCATGCCTGTTCCCTCTATACCGCCGGCACGCATCCGGATTTGTTCCGCCTCGGTCCGGAAGACGATTCAAAGAATATCCGGATCGATCAGATCCGGGCCCTGATTGAAGGACTTTCTCTCAGCAGCCATTACGGGCGCTACAAGGTGGTGATGCTGAACCCCGCCGATGCCATGAATATCGCGGCAGCCAATGCCCTGCTGAAGACCCTGGAAGAGCCGCCCGCCAACACCGTGCTGTTATTGATGACTGACCGGCCTTCTTTCCTGCCGGCGACGATTCGCAGTCGCTGTCAGACGCTGCGTCTGGCATTGCCGCCAGCGGATGTGGCCGAAGCCTGGCTGGCAGCGCAGATCGACGATCCCGAGGCGACCCCGGTGTTGCTGGCATTGGCGGGGGGCGCTCCATTGGCGGCCCTGGAACAGGCAGAGGTGCAATTGACCCGTCGGCAGGAACTGCTGAACGGCTGGCAGCAACTGGCCCGCGGTAAAGCCGATCCGGTCAAATTGGCGGCTGAGTGGGTAAAGCCGGATCTACAACTGCCGATAAGCTGGGTGTACAGCTGGGTTGCGGACATGATTCGACTCCGGAGCAGTGGCGAAAAACATCTAATAAATCAAGATGCTAATGCTACTTTGCAGAATCTGGCTGAAGAGTTAGACTTAACACGATTATACGGTTTGCTGGATCGGGTCCTGGAGGCAAGAAAGCTGTTAAACAGTCAGGTTAATCCCCAGACCCTGATGGAAGGCATCTTGTTATACTGGAGCAACATGCCCAGACACAGCGTATCGGCACAGACCAACCAACAGTAGAGGATCGAATATGGCGACGCCTGCAGGTCGACAAGGCATTTTATCACTCACCATCAAGGACAAGAGCGCCTTGTATGCCGCCTACATGCCGTTTGTTAAAAATGGTGGTCTGTTTATCCCCACCAACAAGAAATACAAACTGGGGGATGAAGTTTTCATGCTGTTGACCCTGATGGAAGAAACGGAAAAGCTGCCGGTCGCAGGCAAGATCGTCTGGGTGACCCCCATCGGCGCCCAGGGCAACCGGGCAACCGGGATCGGCGTACAGTTCAGCGGCCAGGATGACGGTAATGCCCGTACCAAGATTGAAACTTATCTGGCGGGGGCGTTAAAATCCGATCGTCAGACCCACACGATGTAAAAACAGGGACGAGGACAGGCAAAACATCAAACACACAAGCTGTTTAAAGCTGTCTTTTACTGATAACATCTGCACCAGAATTTTTACAGGATATGGTTGTCCTGTTTCATTTTTAGACTGATTCCCCGCATTTCAAATACGCTGCTAACGATATGTTTCTTGTCGATTCACATTGTCATCTTGATCGCCTGGATTTAACGCCCTACGACGGCAAGCTTGAGGGCGCGTTGGAGAATGCGCGCGAGCACGGGGTGGGGCACATGTTGTGCGTGTGCATTAACCTCGAACATCTGGAAGATGTACTGACACCGGCGCGGCAATATGAATTCATCACCGCCTCGGTCGGTGTGCATCCGAATGATCATGATTGCGAAGAGCCGGATGCCGATCGCCTGGTGGCACTGGCGCAGGATGAACAGATCGTAGCGATCGGTGAAACCGGGCTAGATTACTTTCGCAGTGAAGGCGATCTGGAATGGCAACGGGAGCGGTTTCGCCAACACATTGCCGCCGCGAAACAGACCGGCAAGCCATTAATTATCCATATGCGGGATGCGACTGCGGATACGTTACGTGTCATGCAGGAAGAAAATGCAGCCGAGGTTGGCGGTGTCATGCACTGTTTCGTGGAAGACTGGGATACTGCCAGGGCGGCGATGGACATGAATTTCCATATTTCATTCTCCGGTATCGTCACCTTTAACAGTGCGAAAGAATTGAAGCAGGTTGCCAGGAAAATGCCGCTCGATCGCATACTGGTCGAGACCGATTCTCCCTATCTGGCACCGGTACCGTACCGTGGCAAGTCCAATCAACCGGCGTATGTCCGTTATGTGGCGGAGCATATTGCCGAGTTGCGCAATACCGATGTCGAAACCATCGCCGAGGCGACCACCGATAACTATTTCGAGCTGTTTTCTGCGGCCAGGCGATCTGCCGTATCTACTCTGTAAGTCACATGTAACCTGATGCAGGTTATAATCCGGTCAGGACTTTTCCTGGCTAATCTGCCATAGTCATTAATTGATAGGAGCGGTAGCGCTATGCCGGTTACCCTCGTCATAACTGTAGCTCCAGGGTAGGGTGCTTCAAAATGGAAGAACGAGTCAACGTCCTGATCTATGCAGTACGTGGGCGTGTTATCCTCAAATATGTCGGTCAATTAGCGTTAATACTGGCTGTGTTAACTCTGGTACCGCTGGCTGTAGCGCTATTAACTTCGGACTGGTTGCTCTTGTCACGTTATGCCGTGATCTGTGCTGGCTTGTTTCTGGCATATGCCTTGCTGTCTCGCTTGCCGGCACCAACACACATGCAGGCCAATGAAGCGCTGACGATTACCGCATTGGCATTCATTATTTCTCCTTTACTCATGTCCTGGCCGCTGATGGCAGCAGGCATACCTTTTACCGATGCCTTGTTTGAGGCTGTTTCCGGTATCACGACTACCGGCCTGAGCACCCTTGATAATATCGAAAGTCGCTCGCCGGGGTTTCTGTTCGCCCGCGCCTGGATGCAGTGGTACGGGGGACTGGGTATTGTGGTGCTGTCGGTTGCATTATTATTTGGGCATCACGCCGCGGCACGGCGTCTGACGGATCCAATTGAAACAGGTGAAACGTTGATTGCTACCGCGCGGACCCATGCACGACGTACCTTCATTGTCTATCTGTGCCTCACAGTGTTTGGTTTTGCCTTGCTATGGAGTTTAAGCGGTCACGGCTTTACCTCGTTGCTCTATGCGTTATCAGCGATATCGACAGGTGGGTTTTCACCTTATCAAAACAGTCTTGCTGCACTGACGACACACTCAGCGGCGATTGCCGTGATAGTTATTTCATTCCTGGGCGCAATTTCTCTGCCATTATATTGGCGGGCGGTTCATGCAGGTTGGCGTACCGGCATTCGGATTTTATTCACCGATGTGGAATTACGCGCTTTATTCATTGCCGGCCTGCTGGCAGGTGGCCTGTTAACCGTGCTGGCCTGGTACCATGGTATAGGAACACCCTGGTATCACGGTTTCATGCTTGGCTTTTCCGCGCAAACTACGACAGGTTTTTCCACCATGCCGGTCGGCGAACTGGATGCGGCATCCAGGCTGGTGATGATCGTCGCCATGCTGGTGGGGGGCAGTGTCGGCTCCTCGGCCGGTGGTTTTAAACTGCTACGACTGCTTATTTTGCTGCGGATGTTACAGTTAATGATACGCCGTGCGGCGATGCCATCGCATGCCGTGGCTGAGCCCTATCTTGCCGGTCATAAACTTGAAACAGATGATATGCTGCGGGCGATGCAATTGATACTGCTCTTTATCGGAATTATGCTGTTATCCTGGGTGCCCTTTGTAATGATGGGCTATGATCCGCTGGACGCCTTGTTTGAAGTAGTATCAGCCTGTGGCACAGTAGGTTTGAGCAGCGGCATTACTCGATCCGAGCTGGAACCGATTTTGAAAGGTATCTTGTGTTTTGACATGATTGCCGGGCGGGTTGAGATTATAGCCCTGTTAATCGTATTGTATCCAAGAAACTGGATTGGTCGACGAGAGTTAACATCATGAGAGCGGTATTTATCGGTGCCGGCGAGCTTACCTCATTAACGGCACAACAATTACTCAAGTATGGTTATGAAATCGTGATTGTCGAGAAAGACAAAGCGCGAATCGATGAATTGAGCGAAACATTGGGTGCTGGATTTATCCACGGTGATGGCAGTAAACCGGCGATCTTGCGCGAAGCGGATCCGTCGGCTACTGATTTTCTGTTCTGCCTGACCAATAATGACCAATACAATATCATTACCAGCCTTGTTGGTCGCTCGCTGGGCTATAAACGTACGGTCACTCGCATCGAGGATCCTTCCTATGAACATATCTGCCTTGAGTTGGGGTTGAAGGACATCATTGTTCCTGACTACACCATTGCTCGTTATCTTGCGGATATGAGTACAGGGCATAACCCTCTGGAAGTATCTGCGGTTATCAAGGGTGATGCTCGAATTTTTTCTTTTGTTGCGCGCGAAGAAGATGAGGGTTCTGTCAATGAGCTGAATTTGCCAGCAGAGAGTCGCGTCATGTTTTTATATCGCAAAGAGAAGTTTATTTTGCCAGAAGCTGACACTGCGCTGCATAAAGATGACGAGGTTGTGATCATTGCACACAGCAAAGTATTATCCAAACTGGAAACACGCTGGAATCCCAAGCTCGAAAATACGGAAGATTAATATAGACCTGCCAGTTCGTTACCATTGGCAGGACCTGTCGCACCAATGTTGTGCGATTTAACGTTGTTGTTCCTCCCTCTGCGCCGCCCAAGTGCAGAATATGCAACAAACGAGGCTGCTTTGATGGCCCAAAAATTGCTCACATACTCTTAAAGAAAACCAGCTAACCGGACGGCAGGCTGCAATAAGAGGGTGTGAACCATGTCTATCGCTGTCGATCACGGCTTTCAGCCGTCAATCAGGTATCTTTATAATCACGACATCATGCATTGCACCGCAGAAGGTGTGATTGGCAACCATCTTTATTCAGGGCGCGCCCTGGGGCTGTCCGAGCCCTGGGATCTCATTCAGCTTCATCCGGATCTGGAACCCCTGTGGCAGGATATTACCGCTCACTATCAACGCATCGGTCTGACTCATACCGACAACGTTATCTGGAATGCGGATGTGAAACATCTTGGGATGCACATCGGGTACCAGCCATCGGTGTTTTATTTTGGTCCGCATGAATGTAAATACTGGGGTGATAATGAGTGGCTGGATTCCGTCGAATATATCAATTCCAAGAATAACTTTATGGCGCTGGCGGAAGAACTCGATGTAGATGTACCCAAAACCCTGTGTTTCGAGAATATCGATTGTATTGGTTCCGATGTAATACAGGAGATGGTTTATCCCTGTTATCTGAAAGCGGCGGTATCGGTATCCGGTGTGGGAATTTATCGCTGTGAAGACGAGTTTGAATTACGGGAAGCTCTAACACAATTTGATGATGATGTATCCGTGCAGCTACAAGAAGAAGTCGAGACTGATATTTTTCTGAATATGCAATATATGGTCGTGGGCAATGACGTGATTCGACTTTCCGCAAGTGAACAGATACTGGATGGCTTTGTACATCAGGGAAACCGGGTACCGGCTCGCTATGAACCGTGGCAAAATATTGAGTCCATGGCACATTGGTTGAAGGATCACGGCATCAAAGGTATTTTTGCTTTTGATGTGGCGGTGGTGCAAACCGATCAGGGACTCCGATTCCCGGCGATTGAATGCAATCCCCGCTATAACGGGGCTTCCTATCCCACCCTGATTGCCCAGAAACTGAGTGTCACTGAATGGAGTGCCATTACTTTTTCAACCCAACATCGATCTCTGGCTGATCTCGATCTCAGTGATATCGAGTTTGACAGCAAGTCGGGCGAAGGCGCGATTCTCGTCAATTGGGGCACAATTCTGGAGGGTAAACTGGTTATCCTCCTGGCCGGTAGCCCGACTTACCAGCAAGCTTTAGCAGTAGAAATTACGACTCGCCTTTGATACCGTTGTGAACTTTATTAACGAGGCAAGTGCCCCGGATGTTGTTCACATCCTGATTATCAATTATGAGTCAAACTACTGCTTATTCGCTTATGGTTCATGGGGGTGCCGGCGCCCTGGATAACGTCAAGGATGATAAAACCGCAGTTCGCTACCTGGATAGCATTCGACGTATTCTGGAACATGGACGTGAAATTCTGGAACTGGGTGGTTCTGCATTGCAGGCGGTAGAGACCTGTGCCTGCTTACTGGAAGATGATCCCGTGTTCAATGCCGGTTATGGGTCGGTATTGAATGAAGATGGCAAAGTGGAAATGGATGCCGCCATCATGGATGGCCGGGATCTATCTGCTGGCGCCGTTGCCGCGGTCGATAACATTGCCAATCCGATCCAGCTGGCGCGATATGTCATGACAGAAAGTGAACATGTAATGTTGATCGCCGAGGGCGCGATGCGTTTCGCGGAACGTTGCGGGATGGAGCCGGCACCGGAAAACTATTTTTATACCCCCGATCGCGTCGAGCAATTAAAGCAGGCGCGGCGTAAACACAAGATCATGCTGGACCATGATAACCTCGAGAGCAATAGCGAAGACCAGAAATATGGCACCATTGGCGCTGTTGCGCGTGATCCGCTTGGCAACCTGGCCGCGGCCACATCAACCGGTGGGATTGTTAACAAGCGTATGGGCCGGGTAGGGGATTCACCCATTATCGGTGCCGGTGTTTATGCGGATAATGATACCTGTGCCATTTCCGCCACTGGTTATGGCGAGGATTTTATGCGGTCAGTGATAGCCAAGACGATATCTGACTTTATCTATATGCAGGACATGGATGCGAAGGAGGCAGTGCGCGCCGGCATTGACTACCTGACCCGCAAGGTAAACGGGCGAGGCGGTGTCATTGTGATCGATCGCGATGGAAAATGTGCCAGTGGTTTTACTACCAAAAAGATGATCCACGGCTGGATTGAACAGGGTGGGGAGACCATCGTTCGCTTTTGAGCCGTTTCGCTACGCCAGGCAAATCTGTATACTTAAAAACTCATCCGCAGTTGAAAGGCACAAGCCATGAAAGTCTTCGGCGTCGACTTCACCAGCCGGCCGCGCAAGGCCAAGCCCATTACCTGCGCCGAATGTCAGTTTGATGGCCAGACCTTAACGCTAACTGTAATCCATACCATTTCATCATTTGCAAAATTTGAAACCTGGCTGGCTACACCGGGTGCCTGGATTGCCGGGCTGGATTTCCCGTTTGGTCTGCCACGTAAACTCATCAAAAATCTCGGCTGGCCTGCGGCATGGAATGCCTACATGGCAAATATCGCCGGCATGACACGTGAAGATTTTGTACAACTTCTGGAGGACTACAAGCGCGAGCGTGACAGCGGCGACAAGGAGCATCTGCGGGAAACCGACAGACTGGCTAAATCAGCCAGTCCCCAAAAACTCTATAATCCTCCTGTTGGAAAAATGTTTTATGAGGGCGCGACACGCCTTTACCATTCAGGCTTGAGTATTGAACCGATGCGACCCACACATGACAATCGCATTGTCATTGAAGTTTATCCCGCACTGCTGGTTCGGCGCTTTATCGGTAGGACGCCTTACAAGTCCGACACCCGTGCAAAACAAACACCGGAAAAACAAGCAGCCCGGATTGATTTAATACGAGGCCTGCAGGCAAAAACGTTTAATCACGATTATCAGTTTAAACTGGAGCTGGATCAGGAATTCCGCCATCGTCTCATCGAGGATGTCGCCGGTGATGAACTTGATGCAGTCATTTGTGCAATTGAGGCGGCATGGAGTTGGAATCAACGAAATTCTGATTTGGGGATTCCCGGCGGTATTGATAAAAACGAAGGCTGGATTGTCAGTCAGGAGCTTCAATAACAACTCAGCCGGTTATTCGCATCTGTTCCCGGTAAACACTGGGTGACTGGCCTTGCCAGCGTTTGAAGGCACGGGTGAAATTGCTCTGTTCGGAAAAGCCAAGCAGGTAAGTAATCTCGCTGAAGGACAAACTGGTATCGTTTACATACTCTTTCGCCAGTTCCCTGCGGGTCTCATCCAGTAATTCCTTGAAGGTTGTGCCTTCTTCCTTGAGCTTGCGTTGCAGGGTGCGTTGACTAAGATGCAAGGATTGAATAATGGCATCTTCGGTAAAATGGCCGCCGGGTAATAACTCCAGTAATTTAGACTTGACCTGGGTTGTAATATTGTTTTTGTCAAGACGTGCCAGATAATCAACAATAATTTTTTCATTGGTCCTGGCGAGCTCGGCATTGCCGGTCGGCAGACGCTGAGTGATATCGACTTTATTAAAATAAATGGCCGTTCTTTTGCTGGAATAATGAACCGGCGAATTAAATAACTGTTCATATCGTTTGGCGCATTGGCTGATTTTGGGTCGGCTTACTTCTATTAATGTAGGATGTAGGTCGGCACCGAAACAGTGACGGCACATATCAAGTATCAGCGCAATGGAAGCATCAATTGCTTCATCAGCCGGTTGAATGCCACGCCAGTCTTTAGCCATATCCATCGTAAAGCAATAACCGCTGTCGGTTTCCTCGAATTCTGCCGTCATGGCCGTGTTGGCAATGCGAACGTAACGCGCGGCGCGTAGCAAGGCTTCGCCAAGTGAGTCACTTGCCAGCCAGGTATAGCCAAGCGCATGCAAGGTGGTGGGATGCCAGAAGCTGGCTGCCTTGAATCCAAAGCAGGGATCGCCGGTCACTTGTGCGGCTGTCTTCCACAAGTGGGTCACTGCCGGAAAGGAATAACGCGCATTGGGATCGGTCAGATGTGTAGGATTAAGACCGGCACGGATTAACACCTGCTTGCTATCAACCCCTTCCGCATCCAGTGCCTTGGTGATCAATAACACAACCGATGACAAGGTGCTCGGTAACATTCAATTTCTCCCGAAACGTCTCTCAATCAGGGATAAGTGCTTGGCGTGCCGGGACAAGCCGCGTCCTCCTTGGCGGCATATATTCACTCTGGGCCGGCTGGATAACCAGGCCTTAGGTTATCAGCCCCATCTTTGGAGTCAAGGTAAGGAGGTAACAAAATGCATCAAGTCAACCCCCCATACAGCGTTACCCAGCGCACATTGGCGCGTGAAATTACCTATGTCGGGGTAGGGCTGCATAGCGGACGTAAAGTCTCCATGACGGTTCAGCCGGCC